>NZ_JAQNDK010000006.1:727500-1072799 GCF_028368935.1 Sorangium aterium
GTGCGCTATCAGGCCGAGCGGGCGGCTGATGGGTACGGGGCATCGCTGTCGATCGACCAGGTCCGGCCCACCTGGAGCGGCGTCTCCCTGAAGGGGGTGGACGTCCACCTGCGCGGGGCTCCGAGCATCTCCATCCGGCTGGATGAGGTCGCCGTCGCGCTGGGCGTCTCGGGACGACGCGTGACGATGCGCGGGGGAACTGTCTCCGCTGTTGGCCCGCGGGAGGGCATCCTCCACGAGCTGGAGACCTGGCGGGCGGGGCAGCCGGCAGGACGTTCCAGCACCGCGACGAGCGAGGGGGGCGGCAGCACCGAGCTGGAGGGCTTGCGGCTCGTCTGGACCGATCGGGCCGATTCACCCGGGGAGAGCCTGTCGGCCGACAACGTGCACCTGTCGCGCGAGGGAGGGCGGACGTCCATCGCTGCGCGCGAAGCGATCCTGTCCCTGGGACGCGCCGCCTTCTCGGTCCGGCACGGCCGCCTGGTGCTTGCCCGGGAGCAGGGACGGTACCAGGTGAGCGAGCTCTCGGCCGACGCCATCGACGCGAACGTGGCCCTCCCGGAGGTGACCCCTGAACCTCAGGTCGTGCCTGAGCAGAGCGGGCGCACCCAGCCGGCACAGCTGACGAGGACAGACGAGCTCAGCGGCGGGGTCGAGGCGGCGCGGAATCGAGGGGCTGCGGTTCGAGAAGCCCTCCTGCGGGCGGCGCAGGGCATCGATCTGGCGCTCGGCAAGGACGCCAAGGTCGACGTCGCGGGCGTCACCGCGCGCCTCCAGCGCGACGCCGATCATCTCAACCTGGGACCGGGCCACCTCGCCGTGCGGCGCGAGGCAGGCTCGCTCGTGGTGGAGCTCTCGCCTGGAGAGGCCGCGATCGCGACCGCCGGCGCCGACGCCCAGCAGGCGCTCACCTTTCGCCTTCGCGTGCCGATCAGCGACGCCAAGGAGACCCCACAGGAGATCGTCGCCGACGTGCAGGGCGGACCCATCTGGCTCTCCACCCTCGGCGTCCATGAAGGGGACATGGGCCTGTTCGATGTGGCGCGGACGTCGATCGTCAGCCGAGCGCGGGTCGTCCTCTCTGCCGACGGCCAGACGCTTGGCATCGACGGCGAAGGAAGGCTGAAAAACCTCTCCCTGCGGAGCGCGGCCCTCGCAGACGAGCCCATCGCTGGCCTCGACCTGGCATGGCGAGCGAAGGCGAACGCAAAGCTCGACGGGTCCAAGCTCGTCGCCGAGGACGCCGAGGTCGACCTCGGTGCACTGAGGCTGATCGCGCGCGGCGAATACGAGCACGCCGGAAACTCACACCGGGTCCGCGGCAACTTCGAGGTGCCTCTCACGGCTTGCCAGTCGATGCTGGATTCGGTGCCCAAAGGCATCGTGGCGAAGCTCCACGGCATGAGGCTCGCCGGCTCGTTCGGCATCGAAGGGAAGCTCCGGTTCGATACCGCGAACCTCGACCGGAATTTTTTGCTTGACTGGGGTATCTCCAACACCTGCCGCGTGACCGAGATGCCACCGGAGCTCAGCGTCGATCGCTTCAAGCGCGCGTTCCGGCGCCTGGTCTACGGGCCCGGCGGCAAGCGCGTCGAAATCGAGTCCGGGCCAGGGACCCCCGAGTGGGTCTCCTACGAAGACATCTCCCGCTTCATGGAGGTCGCCGTGCTGACCACGGAGGACGGCGCCTTCCACCGGCACCACGGGTTCGACGAGGAAGCCATCAAGAACTCGATCCGCGAGAACCTCCGGAAGAGGCGGTTCGTGCGGGGGGCGAGCACCGTCAGCATGCAGCTCGCCAAGAACCTCTACCTCGAGCGGACCAAGAGCGTGGCGCGCAAGCTCCAGGAAACCTTGCTCACCATGTACCTCGAGCAGGAGCTCACCAAGGAGCAGATCATGGAGCTCTACCTGAACGCGGTGGAGTTCGGGCCGCTGGTCTACGGCATCGGCGCTGCCGCGCGGCACTACTTCAATGCGTCGGCGGCGCAGCTCTCCCTCGGACAGGCGCTGTACATCGCGTCGATCCTGCCAAACCCGAGCGTGCAGCACTTCGACGCGAACGGCGAGGTGACGCCTGCGTGGAGCGGGTACCTGCGCAAGCTCATGCAGATCGCGCACAGGCGCCAGCGGATCTCCGACGAGGAGCTGGAGAAGGGGCTCCAGGAGGTCGTGGTGCGAGGCTCCCCTGCGCCGCATCTGGCGCCCCGTCAGATCGGTGAGGACGGCGGTGAAGCCGGCGAGGAGAGATCGGGAGAGGACGAGGGCGGCGCCTGGGCGGCGCCTTAACGCCGGCACGCGCGGGCCGGGCTGTCAGCGCTTCGAGGCGGCGGTCCGGAGCTTCGCGAAGAACGCGCGGAGCACGCCGGCGCACTCGTCCGCGAGCACGCCCGAGGTGACCGCGAAGCGATGGTTGAGCCGGTTGTCGCGCCCGATCGCGAACAGCGTGTCGACAGCTCCCGCCTTCGGGTCCGGGCAGCCGTAGACGAGGCGCGCAATCCTGGCATTGACGAGCGCGCCCGCGCACATGGGACACGGCTCCAGCGTCGCGTAGACCGTCGCCCCTTCGAGCCGCCAATGACCAAGCCGCCTGGCCGCCGCCCGCAGCGCGTCCACCTCGGCGTGGCCGGTCGGATCCTGATCGACCTCGCGGCGGTTTCGACCGCGCGCCAGCACCGTCCCCGTCGCATCGACGATGAGCGCCCCCACGGGGACGTCACCGGCACCTGCCGCAGCCTCGGCCTCAGCGAGCGCCTCGCGCATCCACAGCGCATCGACGCTCGCTGGTTCCTCCAGCTGTGCCACAGGGGAGAGGAGCAATTCCGCTCCGTCATCCATGACGTCCATGAGGGGCTCAGGACCTTTTACACGACCGATCAGGCGCGCCCAGGAAGATTCGAACTTCCGACCCCCGGCTTCGTAGGCCGATGCTCTATCCAGCTGAGCTATGGGCGCTCTGGTGAAGACAAGTGCAAGACGTGGCTACGCCACCGCACTCCCGCGTCGCGCTCGGTTGCGCGAAGTGAGTGCCGGCGTTTATACGCCCCTGAGCGAGCTGTCAAAGGAAAAGTGATCGAGGCCTGAGGGCGTCTGCTCGGATGCGCGGCGTTTGCGGCCGAGGTCGCTGCAAACATCGCTGCTTCCTGTGCCCTCGCGCCTCGCCCTCCCGCGACTCCCTCCGAATGGCCGAGTCTGCTTGCCCGCCAAGGCTGATCCCATCCGCAAGGTTGAGCTGCCGCAGAGCGAAGCGGGCGAACGGGGCAGGCCATGCCTTCGACGCGCACCACGCCGGCGGCGGGCAACGAACGCAGGACAAAAACAGGGCGCGCGGCGACTCCGTCACGGAATGGCCGCGCGCTTTCACACGCTCTCGAAGGGCAAGCGAAGCTCAGAAACTCACAACGAGGCGAGCAGGCCAAGCTGACGAAACGGGAAGAAGCCGTAAGCCAAGCAGCAGCGACGCCATGGACGAGGCGGATGGCGCCAGCTGAACGACCAAGCACAAGCTAGTGAGGCCCGTTACTAGGTGAGGAGGACCGAGACACGCTGCAGCCCACAGCGCAGAACACGGTCAATTCCGCCTGGAGCAGCCTCCGTGCCATCTCGCGGCCTCCTCCTCGGCGCGTCCTCGCGCGTGCACACGTCCAATGGAATACTCACGTTTCGTCGCGGTTTCTTCGGTAGTCGCGGATCGGTGTCCGACGAGGTGCTCGGGCACCGCTGTCGCGTGCCATGCCGTGCTTCGCAATCTTTGCGGACCGAGATCGCTGGCTAACGCGCGCTGTGACGCACTGCGTCGTCGAGGGCCCGCGAGCGCCTACCGGGGGCCGCCGAAGAGGTGGTCGTGCGGAGCGTCGGCATGGCAGCGCTTGCAGAGCGGCAGAGCGCCACGGTGGGTGGAGGTGCCCTGGGGCGTGAGGACCAGGTACTCCCAGTTGCCGCCGTCGGGGTCGTAGCCAGCCGGTCGCTTCACCATGGCCAGGAGCGTGGCCGGCTCCGGCGAGCCCGCCCGGTAGTGGAACTCGACAACGGCCGCGCCAGAGGGGAGGACGCGATCCGGACCCAGCTGCGGGTAGGGCGCAGCCGCCGCGTTGATCCTCACCTCCGCCTCCATCTCCCCGGTGAAGTGCTGGGAACGAGCTCGATCCGTGACGGGCTGGAAGGTCGCGAGCTGGCCGGCGAGCTCCCAGGCCGAGGGCGCCGCCGCCGGAGGTGCAGCGGGCGCCTCGGCCGGCGCGCGCGCCTCGGCGGTGGAGCTGGAGCCGGGTCCGATCCACTCCGTGGTCCCCGCGACGTCCGCGCGGGACAGGGACGACGGGGGCGGCGCACAGCCGAGCGGCAGAGGGGCCCACCCGGCGCAGAACCGCGCCTCCGTCGAGAGCGTCATCGAGGCGAGCGACGCCGCAGCGAGCGCGCACCACGCAGAGAGGCGGGTTCGGGACCGCACCGGTCGAGATGCTACACTGCCCGGATGTACCTGGCCTCTTCCAGGCGAGGCCGCGCATGGCGCGCCCTCCTGGCCGCCACGCTGGTGTCGCTGTCGGGCGCTGCGCTGCTGGGAGGCGCCCCACGCGCAGCCGCCGAGGAGGCGTCCCGCCGCGCCTGGCTGGGCGTGGAGCTGGAGCCAGGGCCGGCCGGGGGGGTGGTCGCGAAGCACGTCATCAACAGCTCGCCGGCGGCGAAGGCGGGCATCTTGGACGGGGACCAGGTCCTCGCGGCGGACGGCGTGCAGATCGACGAGCCAAAGCAGCTCGTCGCGCGTGTCGCGCTCGCGGGGCCTGGAAACGTGGTGAACCTCCGGATCCGGCGCGGCGGTCGAGAGCGAGACGTCGCGCCGACGCTGGTGCCGTTCCCGGGGCACGATCAGATCCTCCGCCTCGACAAGATCGGCACGTTCGCGCCAGCCTGGAAGCCGCTCACCACCGTCGGAGGGGCCGTCCCGGCGAACATCGGGGCCCTGCGCGGAAACGTGGTGCTGCTCGATTTCTGGGCGACCTGGTGCGCGCCGTGCCGCTTGATGGCCCCGCAGCTCTCGGCGTGGCACGCGGCGTACGCCGCGCAGGGGCTGCGGGTCCTGGGCGTGACGACCGACGAGGTCGGCGTCGCGACGAAGACAGCGCAGGCCCTCTCGATGCGCTATGCGGTCGCGGCAGACGCGTCGGAGTCGACCTCCGCGGCCTACGGCGTCAAGGCGCTCCCCACCATGTTCGTGATCGACAAGAAGGGCGTCATCCGGGACGTGGTGGTCGGGTACGACCCGACCCGGCACGCCGAGGTCGAGAAGCTCCTGAAGGCGCTGCTCGCGGAGCCCGCGCCGGCGCCGTAGCCGCCGCGGGGCCGCGCGGGCTGGACCGGTACGCTCTCCATGCTCCTCGCCATCGACGAGTTCCTCTGGGCGCTGCGCCGCGACGGCTTCGCCGTCTCGACGGCGCAGGCCATCGATGTCACGCGCGCGTGCGCCCTCGTCGGGTTCGGCGACCGTGGGGCGCTGCGCGACGCCATCGGCGCGGTGGTCGTCGAGCGCGCCGCCGATCTCCGCCGGTACCGCGCCTGCTTCGACCGCTTCTTCTCCCCCGAGGGCGCGCACGTCGGCGATCTGTGGGGGCGCCTGCGGGAGCGAGGGTTCTCGGATGGGGAGCTCTCCGCCCTGCGCGATCTGCTCAGCGCGGCGGCGGAGCGGAGCGGCGCCTCGGGCGACGCGATCGCGTTCCAGGCGCTCGCAGGGACCGCAGGGGAGCTCGACCGAGCGCTCCAGGCAGCCGGGATCGCGCGCGTTCTCGCGCCGATGACGAGCTCGCTCCAGGTCGGGTTCTTCGCGCAGCGGGTGATGGATCAGCTCGGGGTGCCGGCCGTCGCCAGCGCGCTGCGGCGGATCCGGAGCGCGCTCGAGGAGGCGCTCGGCGAGGAGCGGGGGAGGGCCCTCGCGGAGGCGCTCGCCGCGGAGCTGGAGCGGATGCGGCACCGCGTGCGCGAGCACGTGACGCTGTCGCTCCGGCGCTTCGAGGGCGAAGAGCCAGCTGCCGAGGGCCGCATGGATGTGCCGTTCGCCTCGCTCGGCGAGGGCGAGATGGAGGAGGTGCGTCGCGCCGTGAAAGAGCTGTCCCAGCGACTGCGCGGCGCGGAGCGGCTCCGCAGGCGCCGCGCGCGGCGCGGGAGGATCGATCCCCACCGGACGCTGCGGCGCAGCCTCCAGACCGGCGGTGTGCCGTTCCAGCCGGCGCGGCGGGCGCGGCGGCGCGACAAGCCGCGCCTGATGATCCTGTGCGACGTGTCGGACTCGGTCCGCGTCGCCGCGCGGTTCATGCTCGAGTTCGTCTGCGCGGCGCAGGAGCTCTTCGACCGGACGCGATCGTTCGTCTTCGTGAGCGAGCTCGCCGAGACGACCGAGCTCTTCGAGGCGTTGCCGGCGGGCTCGGCGCTCGATCGGATCCAGCGCGGCGAGGTGGTGAGCCGGGCGCACAACTCGAATTACGGGCGCGCCCTGCTGGCCTTCGAGGAGCGACACGGGCGTGACGTGGACCGGCGGGTGACCCTCGTGATCCTGGGCGACGGGCGCACGAACTACTTCGCGGACGAGGCGGAGGTCGTGAGGAGGCTGCGCGACAGGGCGCGGGCGCTCCTGTGGCTCTGCCCCGAGGGGCCGGGCGCCTGGGGGACGGGAGACAGCGCGATGCCGCGCTACGCCGCCGCGTCGACGAAGGTGCTGGTCGCCCGGACCGCGCGGGAGCTCGAATCGGCGGCGCGGGAGGTGGTCGCCCGGCGCGCTTAGGGCTATGGGTCGCGCCATGTCGCTCGATCAGAAGCTGCGGGATCTCACGGCGCGCATCGAGAAGGGAGGCGCGCAGAAGTACCACGACAAGAACGCGGAACAGGGCAAGCTGTTCGCGCGGCAACGCGTCGCGCTGCTCGTCGATGAAGGAAGCTTCATCGAGGACGCGGCGCTCGCCAACGCGCTGGATCCCGAGCTGCCGGCCGACGGCGTCATCACGGGCACCGGGACGGTGGGCGGGCGCCCCGTGTGCGTGATGGCGAACGACTCGACGGTGAAGGCCGGCTCGTGGGGGCGCCGCACCGTCGAGAAGATCCTGCGCGTTCAGGAGACAGCGCGGCGCCTCCGGTGCCCGCTGCTCTACCTCGTCGACTCCGCGGGGGCGCGCATCACCGACCAGATCGAGATGTTCCCCGGGCGGCGCGGCGCGGGGCGGATCTTCTACAACCAGGTCGAGCTGAGCGGCCTCGTCCCGCAGATCTGCCTGCTGTTCGGCCCGTCGGCGGCGGGGGGCGCCTATATCCCGGCGTTCTGCGACGTCGTGTGCATGGTCGAGAGCAACGCGAGCATGTACCTGGGCTCTCCGCGGATGGCGGAGATGGTGATCGGCGAGAAGGTCACGCTCGAAGAGCTCGGCGGGGCGCGCATGCACTGCTCGGTCTCGGGGTGCGGCGACGTCCTCGTGAAGACCGAGGAGGAGGCGATCGCCTTCGCGAAGCGCTACCTCGCGCTGATGCCGCAGAGCTCCGCCGAGGCCGCGCCCCGCGTCGAGCCGAGGCCGGAGAAGCCAGGGCAGCGGCCGCTCGAGGACGTGATCCCCGCCGACGAGAACAAGCCGTTCGACATCATGGCCGTGATCGACGCGATCATCGACGAGGGCAGCTTCGTCGAGATCAAGAAGCTCTACGCGCGAGAGATCGTCACGGGGCTCGCGCGCGTCGAGGGACGAGCGGTCGGCATCGTCGCGAACCAGCCGAAATACAAGGGCGGCGTGCTGTTCGTGGACTCGGCCGACAAGGCGGCGCGGTTCATCTGGCTGTGCGACGCGTTCAACATCCCGCTCCTGTACCTCGCCGACGTGCCCGGCTTCATGATCGGGACCGTCGTCGAGAGGCAGGGGATCATCCGGGCCGGGGCGAAGATGATCGCCGCCGTGAGCGAGGCGAGCGTGCCGAAGCTGTCCGTCGTCGTGCGCAAGGCGTACGGCGCCGGGCTCTACGCGATGTGCGGGCCGGCGTTTGCGCCCGACGAGTGCGTCGCCCTCCCCTCGGCCTCGATCGCGGTGATGGGGCCGAGCGCCGCGGTGAACGCCGTCTACTTCAACAAGATCCAGGCGATCCCGGCGGGGCCCGAGCGCGAGGCGCTCGTCCAGAAGCTGCGCGACGAGTACCGGGCCGACGTCGACCTGGAGAAGCTCGCGAGCGAGCTCGTGATCGACGCGATCATCCCGACGGCGAACCTCCGCCGCGAGGTGGCGCGCCGCTTCGAGCGGTACGCCGGCAAGGTCGAGGAGAGGCCGCGCAAGAAGCACCTCGTGCCGCCGGTGTGAGCGGGCCGCGGCGCGCTCCGGAGAACGCGCGGCGAGGGCGGCGCCCTTCGAGTCCTCGGCCGCGCGCGGACGTGGTGTAGACTCGCGGCGTGCTCGCCCGCAGGTCTCCGCTCTCCATCGCGCTGCTCGGCCTCGCCCTCGCGGCCGGTGAAGCGCGCGCCGACGTCCCGGCCCCGGCGGTGGCGCGCCTGCTCAGCTCGCGCCTGGGTCGGCACCCGTTCGCCGATCCGCGCGGGCGCATCCCGGTGATGGTGCCGCTGCCCGCCGGCGCCGACGCACGAGCGCTCGGGCTGCTCCCGGTCGCGCCGGGCCTCGGGACCATCCGGCTCGCGCCCGGCGACGTCGGCGCCTTCTCCGCCGCGCACCCGCAGCTCAGGCTGCTCACAGGACCGCCGCGGCAGCCCCTGCTGGATCGGTCCAAGGGGTGGATCCGCGTCGAGCCGTACAGGAAGGTCACCGGCGCGGACGGCAAGGGGGTGGTCGTCGGCGTCGTCGACACCGGACTCGACGTGACCCACCCGGATTTTCGAGACAAGGACGGCAAGACACGGATCCGATGGATGCTGCAGGCCGGAAGCCCGAAGGGGCTGCACGCGGCGCTCGAGCACACGTACGGGTGCGATGATCCGGACCAGTCGGCGTGCGCGATCTTCTCCGACGCCGACATCGACGCGATGCTCGCGAAGAGCATGCCCGGCATTCTCCGCGATATCGCGGGGCACGGCACGCACGTGGCCTCCATCGCTGCAGGCAACGGCGGGCCGATGGTCTCGGAGCGGCCGCGGTATGTCGGCGTGGCGCCCTCCGCGACGCTGATCATCGCCGCGCCTGCGCGGCCGGGCGAGGGCTTCGACGATCCGGACATCCTCAAGGCGGTGCAGTTCATCTTCGACCGCGCCGAGGAGCTGAACATGCCGGCGGTCGTCAACCTGAGCGTCGGGAGCGATTTCGGGCCCCACGACGGGACGAGCCCGCTCGAGGCGGGGCTCGCAGCGATGGTCGGCAGCGCTCATCCGGGGCGGGCGATCGTCGTCGCCGCCGGCAACAGCGGCGCGCTGTACGAGATCGACGGCGAAGGATCGCTCGGGATCCACACCGAGGCCCACGTGTCGGCGCACGCCGAGACGCGCGTGCCTATCCGCACGCCGAGCGCGGAGCGCGGCGAAGGATACGTCTGGATCACCTTCCGGCCCGGGGACGAGGTGTCGGTCGGCCTCGAGGGGCCAGGCGGCGAGGCGTGGATCGGCCTGGTCGAGCCCGGAGACGACGCCGGTTACACCGGCGACGACGGCGAGACGACCGGCGCCGTCATCAACCGGGTCGCGAACGGGAAGTCGCCCATCACCTCAGCGACGAACAGCGCCGTCGTGGCCTTCAGCGGGGCGTGGAAGGCGGGCGAGTTCGCGATCCGCCTGCGAGGCCAAGGGGACGCGCAGCTCTGGGTGACGGGGCTCGGCGACGTCTCGCCGTCGCACGATCTCGGGCTCCTGTTCCCGCGCGCCATGAAGCAAGGGACGATCAACGTGCCCGCGAGCCACCCTGGGCTGCTCGCCGTGGGATGCACCATCAACCGCGTCCGCTGGCAGCCGCTGGGGAGCTCCACGAGCGTGCGCCTCACGAGCCTCGACGGCGTGGACATCGAAGAGGACAGCGCCTGCTACTTCAGCGCGGCTGGTCCCACGCCGTTCGGCGTGGCCAAGCCGGAGATCAGCGCGCCCGGCGGCCTGGTCGCGGCCGCCATGGCCAGCGGCGTCGACCCGCGCACCCATCCCGGAGGGCTGTTCGATACGCCCGGGTGCCCCGGCGACGAGCCTTGCTTCGTCGTCGATGATTACCACGCGATCGCGTCAGGGTCGTCCATGGCGGCGCCGCAGGTCGCAGGGGCGATCGCGCTCCTCTTCCAGGTCAACCCGAACCTGACCCAGGCGGAGGTCACGGAGGCGCTCCAGGCGGGCGCGCGGTATCCGAGGGGCGCCGTGCCGCTCGACGCGCAGCTCGGTCCCGGCGTGCTCGATCTCGAAGGCGCGCGCCTCGCGCTCGAGGCCGCCGAGACGGGCGGCAACGAGCCGGCGCTCGACAAGAGCTGGTACGTCCTGTCGAGCACCTACGCGAGGCCCGACCCGTCGTGGCCGGTCTGGGGGACGATAGAGCTGCGGCGCCCTGACGGAGCCCCGGTGAGGGGCGTCGATGGGAAGCTCACGGTCGCCGTCCGCGGCGGGGCGATGCACACGCCGCTCCGGGAGGTGCGCCGCGGGCTGTGGCAGTTCGCGGTTGCCGCGCCGCGCGGCTCGGGCGGGGAGACGCTGGCCATCGACGTCCTCTACGGCGGCGCCTCGCTCGGCGCGCGCGAGCTCCCGGTCGGGAGCGACGTCTGGATGGCGAACGGAGAGCTCGAGGCGACCAGCGGCGCGTGCACCTGGGCCGCGGTTGGCCCGGACCGCACGCCGCCGTCGAGCCGCGCCGCCTGGGGCCTCGCGAGCGCCCTCGTGGCGGCGTCGGCGGCGCGCCGGCGGCGCCGCGGCTGAGCACCCCCCGCGGCCCGTGCGCCCTCGCGTCGCGCGGCTGCCGTCCGACGCCGTCCGTGTCACGGTGGCCGAGCGGCGGGGCGGGGTAGAGCACGACGGCGATGGAGCATGGACGCATGGAGAAACGGGTGAGCCTGGATCGACCTCCCGCGGCAGAGGCGGACGCGGGACACGCGCGCGCGCCCCGGCCGCTGCGGTTCGCGGCGCGCACCGGCTGGGATCTCTCGGGCAACAGCCTCGCGTCCGTGCTCGCAGAGGCGCGCGGGGCGGGGCGCGCGCTCGTCGATTTCACCGAGTCGAACCCGACGCGCTGCGGGATCGTCGAGACGGCTCACCTCATCGCGCCGCTCGGCGAGCCGCGCGGCGCGCGGTATTCGCCGCTGCCGCTCGGCGATCCGGCGGCGCGCGCCGCGGTGTCGCGCTACTACCGGGAGCGCGGGCTCGACGTGAATCCGTCGAGCGTCGTGCTGACGGCCAGCACCAGCGAAGCGTACGGCTGGCTGCTCAAGCTGCTCGCCGAGCGCGGCGACGACGTGCTCGTCCCCGTGCCGTCCTACCCGCTGCTCGAGTACCTGGCCTGCCTCGAGGACGTCGCGCTCACGCCCTACCCGCTCCTCAGGGAGGAAGGATGGCGAATCGACCTCGGCGCGCTCGAGCGCGCGGCCGGCGAGCGGACGCGGGCGGTGGTGCTCGTCCATCCGAACAACCCGACCGGCTCCTTCGTGCGCCGCGACGACGCTGCCGCGCTCGAGGCGTGGGCCGGGGAGCGCGGGCTCGCGCTGATCGTCGACGAGGTCTTCGGGGACTACGCCCACGGAGACCTCGCCCCGGACCGCCTGCCGAGCTTCGCCGGCTCGCGGCAGGCGCTGACCTTCGTGCTGAGCGGGCTCTCCAAGGTGATGGCGCTGCCGCAGCTCAAGCTCGGCTGGATCGCGGTCTCGGGGCCGCCGGAGCTCGCCGCCGCGGCGCTGGAGCGGCTGGAGGTCATCGCTGACACCTACCTCTCGGTCGGCACCCCGGTGCAGCTCGCGCTGCCGGAGATCCTCGCCTCGCGGGCGCCCGTCCAGCGCGCGATCCTGTCGCGCGTGCAGGCCAACCTGGCCGCGCTCGACGCGGCGATCGAAGCGCACGCCGGGGGCGCGGTCCGGCGGCTCCCGATCGACGGCGGCTGGTACGCGACGCTGGAGGTCCCGCGCGTGCACGACGAGGACGGCTGGGTCGAGCTCCTCGTGCGCGACGAGGGGATCATCGTCCACCCCGGCTACTTCTTCGACATGCCGCGCGACGGCTTCCTCGTGGTCGGCCTGCTGCTCGATCCGGACGTGTTCGCGGAAGCCGCGCTGCGGCTCGCGGGCCGGATCGCGCGCGCGATCAGCGGTGAATGAGGACCACCGTGGAGCGGCCGGCGTCGCGGGAGGCCCGCAGGCCGTGCCACCCCTCCGGCACCGGCGGGTCGGTCCAGGCGAACATCTGCTTCGCGTCGATGGGGGAGAGGTTGACGCAGCCGCCGCTCTTCGGCTCGCCCCAGGCGTCGTGCCAGTACGCGCCGTGCAGCGCGTGCGGTCCGCTGAAGTTCTGCACGAACTGCACCTCGGAGTGGACGATCTTGTCGTTCGTGCTCGACACCATCGTCGCCGTCACGAACTTCCCGTCGATGCGGAAGCGCCCGGTCGGCGTCGCCGCGGTCTCGATGGCGGGGATGCCCTGCCTCGGGACGCCGCCGCGCCCCGGTGAGATGAGCGTCGCGAAGACCGGGGTGAGCTCTTCGTAGGCGACGAACCAGCCGCCGAGCACGCTCACCTCGATCCACTTGCGCGGCGGCGACGACGGATCGGCCTCGCCCTCGAGCGGCGAGCTCTTCGCCGCCTCGATCACGACGGTGTCGTCCGCGCGCACGTAGACCCCCGGCTCTCGCGTCTCGAGGAACCGCTCGCCGTCCTCGGACTCGGCGCGACCGGTGAGCCCGATCGAGGCGAGCCGCGCGAACGACGCGCCGGTCGGCTCGAGGCGGCCGCCAGCGCCCCGCTGGTACTTCGGTCGATCGGTCTTGCGGAAGAACGCGAGCGGGAGCGAACGCCCGTCCTTCAGCCAGACGCCCTGGAAGCTCGAGCGCGGGTAGGGCTTCAGGCGATCCTTCGGCATGTACGCCTGGTCCGAGGTCACCACCCAGGTCCGGTCCTGCGCGTCGAACGCGCGGGTGAACGCCACCGTCGAGCCGTTCACGATCCGGTCGCGCCCCTCGCGCACGAGGCCGCCGAAAGGAAACAGCGCCGGGGCGGCGACCCCCGCGGGCTTCAGGTCGACCCCCACGAGGGCCTCGTCGATCTCTCGAACGGCTTCCTCGCCAGCGCCCTCGGCGGCGCGCACCTTCGCGATGTTCGCGAGGTGCTCCTCGAGGTCCCACTCGGCGCGCCGCTGCTCCTTCGCGCTCGGGAGCTGCGGGTAGCGCGGCGCGCCGGTCGACTCCGCGTAGTCATAGGGCCACGGGGAGTCGACCCTGGGCGCGTGCGGCCGCAGCGCGACCACGACCGGGTCGTTCGGGTCGACCGCGGCGCTGGCGCCAGCGCAGACGTAGCCCCGCGGCTCGATGGCGTACCACGCGTCGCACCCCTCGCCCGGCGTCCGCGCGGCCTCGGCGCTGCCGCCGCGCAGCGCGACGGAGCCGCCGAGCCCCAGGTAGCCGCTCCAGCCCCGCGTCGGGTAAGGGCCAGGGCTGATCCACGCAAACCGCGCCTTGGAGTAGATGCGCGCGCCCTCCGCCGCCGCGCTGGCCGGCGGTGTCGCTCCCGCCGCGCTGGCCGGCGGCGTCGTTCCCGCTGCGCTCGACGAGGGCGGCGCTTCGGCCTCCGCCTGGGTCGGGGCCGGCGCCTTCGTGACGTGCGCCGCCTCGACGACCGCGGCGCGCGGCGCGTCCGGTCCCGCGGACACGCGCGGCGCGTCCGCCTCGGGGGGCGTCCGCAGGGCGTCCGCCTCGAGCGAGGCAGGCGCCGCCTCGGCGGGGCTCTCTTCGGAGCAAGCCGCGGCGCCGCCCGACGCGATCGCGCACGTCAGGGCCGCGAGGAGCAAGGAAGGCGGTGAGCTAGCCATGCAAGCGGGAGAGACTAGTTGCCGGAAGCGGCTGCGGACAAGCGAACGACACCTGCGCCGGCCGCGGCCGCCAGCGCAGGCGAGCCTCGCTCGCCGCTAAAGCCTGCCGAGCACGGCCACCACGAGCAGGATGACCCCGACGAGCGCCGCCGTGATCATCGCGAACTTCATGAGGCGTGGCTTCAGCCACTTCCACAGGACGAGGCGAGCCACCTTCCACAAGAGCACCAGGATCTGCCGGAGGACCTTGCCCACGACGAGAGCGTAGCGCAGTCCCGCGGCACGCGCTGCCAGCAAGGGCGGTAGATTTCGCGCCCAATGAACGAGCCCTGCGACCGCCTCCGCGTCGGACAGGGCCGGTCGCAGCGCGAAGCGGGCCGCCACCGGATACCTCCGCCAGCGGCCAGCCCGGCGTGCGGGCGGTCGCTGCGTTCGGTCCGCGGCGTCACGTCAGTCACGTCAATTGATGTCGACGCTCACCTTCGATGCATAGCTGCCAGGGGAGGGGAAGGTGATCTCGCGCAGCGCGCCGGCGACACACTCGGCCGCCTCCTCGCCCCGTTCGTCGTTGCTGGACACGCCCACGCTGAGCGGCTTGCCGTCGGTGTCGATGTAGAGCGTGGCCTTGAGCTGGCTGGCGCCTGCCTGGCTCCGGCACGTCGCGAGCGCCGGCTTCGCCTTCTTGTACGGCGTCCCGAGCTGGTCGGGCGTCCAGGGCACCGGCAGGCGCTCGTCGCTGCTCGGCTCGAAGGTGAAGCTGTTCTCCGCCAGGCCCTCTCCGCCGACCGGCTTCGGCCACCTCGTCGCCTTCAGGACGCTCAGCATGCACGCCTCGGTCTCGCGATCGCCCAGGTTCGAGTCCTTCACGAACGCCCAGCGCGCCGTGCCCTCCTCGGTCACCCGGACCTTGAAGCGGATCTCGCCCCCGAGATAGGGGATCCGCTGGACGCCCTTCTGATAGCAGCGCGAGAGCCGAGGCGACACGCGCTCGAACGCCGCTTGCACCTTCTCCTCGTTCATGCCGCCGATCTCGGAACGCGAGTTCATCTTCGGGCTCGACGTCTCGACAGGTTCGGCGTCGACCATCACGGGCGCCACGGACGTGGGCGCGGCGCCGCCGCAGCCCAGCTGGGCCGCGAACGTCGAGAGAGCAACGACGGTGATCGTACACCTGAGCAAGCGCGTGAATTTCATGATCGGACGAGGACTCTATACGAGCCGCGTCTTGGGCGAAAAGAGCGCGATGAGGGGAACGCGCGCTGCAGTGCGTGTGAGAGATTCTACGCCAGCGCGAACGCCGACGCGCCGCTCCGAACGCGCGCCCGCTCGGACAGGAGGCGCCCGCAACGCACACGGTAGAGGCGTAGCGGTGAAGGTCCGTCCACGAGCGCCTGAGCGCAGAAGATGCGAGGCGGCGCGCCTGAGCGCACCGGCGCGTCGTGGTCTCGGTGCGTATGGCCGTGGATCACGTGAAGGTGATCGTGCTCGTGGAGCAATGCCATGAGCTCAGCGCTGTTGATGAGGCCGTCCAGCCACTGCATCGCTCCGATCGGATGGCGGAGCGGCGGGTGGTGCTGGGCGAGCACGAGCGCGTCGCCCGAGCGGCGCGTCTCGGCGGCGAGCGAGGCGATCCACGAGAGTTCGCGGGCCGCGATCGCGCCCGCCGAGCGCGTCACCGGTTGCATCATGGCGGTCGAGACCGCGGCCAGGACGGCCCCGGGCAGCGCGATGGCCGTCCCTTGCCCGCTCGTCGCCGCGAAGGGGCGGAGGCAGCCCTCCAGCGCGCGCTCCCACGCGCCGTCGGTATACGCGTCGTGGTTGCCAGGCACCAACGTGACGCGGGCCGGGTCCCAACCGCTCTCGGCCAGCACGGCCGCGAGCACCTCGAACTGGGCAGGAGTCCCGTCTTCCGTCAGGTCGCCGGTGAGCACCAGGTGGTCCGCCCCGGTCCGCCACGCCTCGACGAGCGCGGCCAGCGTGCGGCGCCGGCGTTGCGCTGCGTCGATCGGGCGGCCGAAGCTCAGGTAACGAAGCCGCCACCGCTCGGCGCCGCGGCGCCGGTCGTGATCCGCCTCGAGGAGATGGAAGTCCGTGAGGTGCGCGATCGTCGTCATTGACGCGATCGTGAGCCCTGACCGACGTCGTTCTCGCGACATCGACGCAAGCTCTCGGCGACGCAAACCGTCGCTGCGCGAGGCGCCTCGACGCGCGCCTCGCGATCTCAACACGACATCCGCGAGCGCGTCGCGCGCGTGTCGCCGCGACGGGCGCGACGTCTGTCCGGGCCGGGCGGCGCCGCTCCCGCGCCGCTCGACGAGCGATCGTCATTCACGGGGCGGGTGCAGCGCTGCTCGGGACGGGGAGCGTGCCTCCGGCGAGCTGATCGCTCTCCTGGTTGCCCTCGAAGCTGTTGTCCTCCGACACCGACGGCGCCTGCGCGCCCTGCACGACGAGGCCAAACCGGTTGCCGGTCGACTCCGAGCTCACGAGCGCGCCGCGGCTGTCGCTGAAGAGCAAACCGGCGCGCGCGCAGCGATGCACCTGCACGTAGCTCACCTGCGCCGTCGAGCCCAGGACCACGAGTCCATCGCCCAGGTCCGGCACCGATTCCGTCTGCCCACCGGCGCTCAGGGCCGAGAACGTGCCGCCCTCGACCCCGAGGATGGCCGTGTCCTCCACCGTGCTCGGCGAGGCCAGCAGCAGGCCCGCCACGCGGCTCTCCAGCACGGCCGACCTCTGGACGAGGACCTGCGCCGCCCCGGCGCTCAGCAGGCCGACGCCGCCCGTGCCGTCGCGCTCCTCCGGCAGCGAGCGCTCGATGAGGCTGTCCGCGATCTCGAGGGTCGCGCCCTGGGACGCGGACACGCCCGCGACGTGGGGCTCCAGGACATACGCGGACGCAAGCGCGGCGCGGCCACCCTGCACGAGCACGCCGGCGGCGCGATCCCGGTGCAGCGGGCTCGCGCGCGTGCCCTCGATGACGACGCCGCTCGCCGAGAGCGTCCCGCCCGAGACGAACAGCCCAGCGTCGCCGGCCTGGCGCACGAGGCTCGACGACAGCGAGAGCGCTCCGCCGCGCTGCTCGACGGCGACTCCGAGGCGATCGCTCTCCGAGGCGGCCGCGCCGTCGAAGAGATTGCCCGATGCCTCGACCGCGGTATCGGCGTCCGCGACGACGAGCAGCGCATCGCACGCCCCTGACAGTACGCTGGAGGCGAGCGAGGCGCGCGCGCCATGCTCCACGGCCAGGCCGCCGGCTTCGGGCGCCGCGTCTGCCGGGGCGGCGATGAGGTTGCGCGCCGCCACGAGCTCCGCGCCGGCGCCCGTCACCAGCGCGCCCAGGCGATGGTCGACGAGCGCGTTCGCGTCGAGCCGGAGCGTGCCTTCCTCGAGATGCACGCCGACGCCGTCGCTCGTCACCGACCGCAGCCCCGCTGCCTCCAGCAGGTTGCCCTCCGCGACCACCTCCGCTGCCTCCGAGCTGATCCGCAGATTGACCGTGCCCCCGACCAGCGCGTTCTCGGTGAGCCGCGCCTCGGCCCCGGAGACGACGAGCACGCTCGTCCAGACCTCGCCCGCTCCATCGTCCGCCCACGACGACTGGATGAGGCTGCGCGACAGATCGAGGCGCGCGCCAGGGAGCGCGACCACGAGTCCATTGCCGCTCTCGCCCGTCACCCGGATGTCGCGCACCGAGACCGCCGCTGCCTGGATCAGCATCCCGATCGAGGCGCTGAGCACGCTCACGCCGCTCACGCCGGCCCGCTCGACGTCGTGGATCCAGACCGCGCTGACGTTGCCGCTGGGATCGCTCTGCTCGCCCCGGAGCACCACCCGCGAGGCGCACCGCCCGACGATCTCGATGGGCTTCGTGATCTCGATCGGCTCGTCGTACTCGCCCTCGGCCAGGACGACGCGCCCGTCCGCCCGAACGCTCGCCAGCGCCTCCGCCAGCGTCGTGAACGGCCTCTCCCGCGACCCGTCGCCGTCTCCTCCCTCGTAGGCAGGATCGACATGGAGATCGCCGGGGGCCTCGACGATCTCGCCCCACGGCATCGAGCCGCAGCCGTCCGGGCCGTCGATGGAAACACAGCCCTTCTGCGGGACCGCGAATGTTCCCTCCGGGCATTTGGCCATGGTGGGATGACAGGCGCCGCCCTCCACGAACTCCGCCGCACAGCCGGGGATCCCGACTTCAATGCAGCCCTCGTCGTGCTTCGGGATCGTCCCGGGCGAGCACTTCGCGAGCGTGGGACGACAGAAGCCGTCCTCGTCGACGAACGCGTCGACGCAGCCCGGAATGCCCACCTGCGCACATCCGCTGGCGCCGCTGATCTGCCCCGGCGCACACCCCGAGCCGCCGGCGCCTTCCCCCGGGAGGCTGGTATACGGCGGCAGGTTGGTGCTCTCGCAGCCGAAGAGCGAGACGGCGCACAGGCTGGAGGCGAGAGAGAAAAGACACCAGAGCGCCGAGTGTCCAAGCTTCGCGCGCAACACCCCACCAACCTAGCAGATGCTCCGATGTGCGCGCCGGCAATGCGCGCCTCTCTCGCGGTCTTCAGCCGCTCGAGACCGGACATTCACGGGCATGACCCGGACAGCCGCAGGTCGGCTCGCGCCCAGGCGAGCTTGAAGCGCGCGTGTGCGGCGTTTGCGTCCTCTTCCTTGCCCTGTGCGCGCAGGCTGCGCTCGAGCCCGCACAGCGACCAGCCATTCTGCGGGTTCTGGCGCAGGTCCTCCCGGTAAGTCGCCTCCGCGTCGCGCGCGCGATCCGCCTTGAGGAGCACCTCCCCGAGCGTGTGGCGGACCGGCTCGGGCCAGTCTGGCGGCTCGAAATAGCGCAGCTCGTCCTCGATGCGCGCGGCTTCCTCGAGCAGGCGGGCAGCGGCGCCGGTCTCGCCCCGCTCCGACGCGATCTGGCCCTCGACCACGAGCGAGGCGATCTCGAGCACGTCCTTCGCGCGGTTCTTGCCGATCGTCGCGTCGTCCGAGCTCTCGGACGCTATCGCCCGGAGCGCCGCCGCCTCGCGCGCGGCATCGTCATGGCGCCCGGTCGCGGCGAGCGCGCGGCCGCGTGCATAGCGCCATATCCCCGTCGTGTACCGCAGCTCGGGCGGCGGCGCCGGCTCCGCGAGCACGTCGTCCCACCGTCCGAACCGGACGAGCGCGAACAGCAGCGCAGGGCGGAACATCTCGAGCATCGGCATGTGCTGGACGTTGTGGTCGGGGACCGCGTCGGCCAGCTCTCGCGCGGCGCGCACGGCGACGGCGCTGCGCCCCTCCATGCTCGCCGAGACCGAGAGGAAATAGAGGTTGTGAGGGAAGTACATCATCGGATAGATGCCCTCCGGCCGCCGCTCGCGGAGGTACCGGCGATCGGCCAGCACGGCCTGCTCGTTCGCGTCGGAGGCGTCGGCGTAGCGACCGACGCGCATGAAGATGTGCGACGGCATGTGCACGAGGTGCCCAGCGCCAGGGGCCAGGCCGCCGAGGCGCTCGGTGCTCGGCAACGCCCGCTCCGGCGCGCGCGACGCCTCGACCGCGTGGATGTAATAGTGATTCGCGCCGACGTGCTCGGGATCGCGCCGGAGGATGCCCTCCAGCGTGGAGACGATCTCGTCGGTCTCCGGCTGCGGCCGGCCGTCCGGCGTCCAGAGATCCCACGGGCGCAGATCCATGAGCGCCTCGGCGAAGAGGACACCCGCGTCGAGGTCGTCGGGGAAGCGGCGCGCGAGCTCGCGCATCGCGCTCGCGTAGGCGCGGTCGAGGGCCGCCCGGTCGCGGCCCGGCGTTGAAGCGTGGCGCTCCGCCAGCGCGTCGATGTACGCGCGCTCGCGCTCGCTCGCGGACGCGGCGAGCACGCGTGCCTCCGCGATGGCATCGAGGGCGGCCCGCTCCCGCGCCGCGTCGGCCGGCTGGTTGATGTTGGGGCCGAGCGTGAGCGCGATGCCCCAGCGGGCCATGGCGAGGCCGGGATCGATCCGGGCGGCCTCCTGAAATGCGCGCCTCGCCTCGTCGTGGTTGAACGCGTAGACGAGCCGCAACCCCTGATCGAAATAGCGTTGCGCGAGCGGCGATGACGTCGTCACGGGGTGATGGAGAGCGCCGATGCCCTCGAACAGAGGGACGCGCTCGGCGTCGGGCGCCTCTGCGGGCGCAGGGCCGGTCGGCGGCCCCGCTCCAGGCGAGGAGGGACGTGGCTCCGCGCCGTGCGCCGCGAAGGCGGCGCAGGCGCAGAGGAGGGGCAGGCTGAAGAGCGCGCGTCGAGCTGTCATGGGCACCTCCTGGAGCCCGGATCGCCACGGGCTCCGATGGTCCAACATCCCCTCGCGGGGTCGCTTTGCCTCGGGCACCGCCCTCCGGCGCGAGCGCGGAGGTCGAGCCGAGCGACGGCCATGCACGCGCGGTTCCCGCGGCACGGGAAGGCAGCGCACAGAAGAGCGGGGATTCCGGGCCATCGACGCGCTCGCTCCGCCAGTGCGGAGCTCGATGGACGGATGGCGAGACTTGCGGCAACCTCGGGACATGACGACGTGCAGGGATGAAGCTCTCCGATGGGTTCACCGCTACGCGATCGGCGGGGCGGCGTTCGCCGCGCTTCCGCTCCCGATCTCGACCTCCGCCGGGCTCGTCGCGATCGAGACGCACATGATGGCGATGGTCGGCGAGATCTACGGCGAGAACGTGGGATCCGTGGTGACGACCGCGGCCGGCGGGAGCTTCGCGATCCTCGGGCAGGGCTTGAAATTCCTCGCCACCCGGGCGGTCGGCTTCGTCCCCGTGATCGGGCCGGCCATCAAGATGGGCATCGCAGGGCTCACCATCGTGGCGATCGGCCGGGGCGTGGTGGGGCACTTCGAGCGGAAGTACCCGGGCAAGATCTTCGAGAAGCCGTGAGCCGACGTGGCGTGCGCGGCGCGCAGACGAGGCGCGCCGCGCGCGATGCGCCGCCTTCCGTGCACATGAGGCGCGGCGCGCGCAATGCGCCGACGCGCGGCGCCGCCGGACGCGCGCGAGTCGCATCCCGCACACGATGCGCGGCGCGCGCGATGCGCCGGCGCGCGGCGCTGCTTGATGCGCCGCGCGCCGCTATCGAGGTACGTCAGTTCTCGCAGCCGCTGCAGGCGAGGGGGCAGGTGCCGTTCGCGGTCGCCTGACAGTGAAGGTCGGGCGCGTCGGCGCTGTCGCCGTAGTCGCAGCAGATCTCGCCGGCGCGGCAGCATCTCACGCCGCAGCAGAGGCCTTCTTCGCACCCGAAGCCGGGGGCGCACGCATTCGCGCACTGGCCCTGGATGCAGACCTGAGTCTCGGTGCAGGTCGTGCCGCACGACCCGCAATTGCGCGGATCACCGGCCAGGTTGACGCACTCCGATCCACAGCACGAGAGCCCGGGCTCGCACGTGCACACCGTGCCGCCCTCGCCGCCCATGCCGCCCTCGCCCCCTGTGCTCGTCGTCGCGACGGTGGTGGTCGCTCCGCCTTCCCCGCCCGCGCCCCCGCTGGAGGAGCTCGACGCGGTGACGACATAGGTCGGCAGATTGTTCACGGTGCCCGGGTCAGCTTCACATCCAGCGACGGCGAACAATGCGGACCACAACAGCAATGCGATCACCCGATGACAGGGCATGAGCACCTCCAAGCCGAAAATCACACTACCACGGAGGGTCGTGGCCACACGAGGGGGGTATGGCACACGGCGCAGCGACGGCTGCATGCGCTGCGTCGTACGCCGCGGTCGGCGCGTCACGACCAGGAATGCAGCGGCGCGTGCGACATCAGGGGGTGATGAGCTTGCAGTCCGACAGGAGCCCCGTGTACCAGTCATCGGTCCTGTCGAGCCATGCGCCCTCGCTGGACCAACGGATGCCGGGCCGCTTCATCCTGCCTTCGACGGTGTAGGTGCATTTCACCGCGAACCGTGCGGACGGCAGCTTGCCGTCGGTGAGCGCGGGCTCGCTCCACAGGCCGGAGGCGAGGAACTGGACGCGGTCCGTGGTCGTGTAAGGACGGAGCAGCTTCTTGTCGTCCGCATCGCCCTTGGACCAACCCTTGGTGGGCGACTCGAACGCGCAGTGCCGGCCGTTGACTTCCTCGGCCGACCAGCAGGCGAGATCCTTGATGTCGGTGGACACGAGGGTGACCTCGACCTGGGATTTGTCCCCCGTCTTCCACTTGGGGCCGGCCGTGCCGGCCGCGGGCTCACGCCCGAAATAGGCGAAGGCCGCGGCGAGGCCGCCGATGATGATGAGGAACAGGATCATGCTCTTGCCGAGCGAGCCGCCCTGCGGTTGGGCGGCGGCGCGAGGCCGCGCGCCGGGCTTCTTGCCGGCCGGGCGCCGCGCTGCGCCGGCCTGCTTTGCAGGACGCGAGGCTCTGGCCGGCGCCGCTGCGTCGGCGCCGGCAGCGGCGCGGTCCTCGCCGTCGTCCTCGTTGCGGGTGTCCTGCGCGTCGGCCTCGCCGGGAGGCGCTTCGTCCGTGTCGGGGCGGTCTCTGTCTTCGGAGCTCGTAGCCATCGAGGCGCTTTATGTACCGGAGCGCGTCCGCGACTCAAGCATTCCGTGGACCGAGCGGCAGGGCACGATCGCCCGTTCCAACGAGCAGCCCTTGATGTAGGCTGCGCTCCCGATGACGTCCGATGCCAGAAATCCACGCGCGCGCATCCTCGGCACAGGCCGCTCCCTGCCGCTCGCCGCTCCGACGAGCGAGGCGCAGGCGGGCGCGCCGGCGGACGGCGCGGCGGGCGACCCTGGCGCGAGCGACGAGCGGCGCCGCGTCGCGCCCGGCGAGAGGACGAGCGACCTGGCGGCGCGGGCGGCGAAGGCGGCGCTCGAAGCGGCCGGCATCGGGCCGCGCGACCTCGAGATGATCATCCTCGCCACCTCGAGCGGCGACGCGCCGATGCCGGCGACCGCGGTGTACGTGCAGCAGAAGCTCGGCGCCGAGCACATCCCGTCGTTCGACCTCTCCGCGTCGCTGACGGGCTTCCTCTACGGGCTGTCGGTGGCGAACCAGTTCGTGACGGCCCGGACCATGAAGCACGTGCTCGTCATCGGCGCGGACCTGCTCTCCCGCCGCCTGGATCCGCGGGACAGGGCCGCTGCCCAGCTGTTCGGCGACGGCGCCGGCGCGGTGGTGATCGGGCCGGCGACCGGCGACGGGCGCGGGATCCTCAGCGTCGGCTTGCGCGCCGACGGGAAGAAGGCCGATGTGCTCCAGGTGCCCGGCGGAGGATCCGCGGAGCCGCTCACCGTGGAGCGGCTCGCCGACCGGCGGCAATACCTGCGCGTGAAGCAGCCCGAGCTGCGGCAGGCCGCGGAGGAGCACCTCGGGGCCGACGCCCTCTCGGCGGTCGCCGCCGCCGGGCTTGCGCCCGCGGACGTCGACTGGGTGATCCCGCACCACGCCGACCCGCACCTCGTCGCCCTCCTCGCCGAGCGCCTCGGGTGCCCGCCTGAGCGCGTCCTCGGCGCGGTCGACGGCGCCAGCGCGGCCGGGGCCTGCGCGGGCTCGGTCGCCATGGCGCTCGACGAGGCGCTCCGCGACGGCCGGATCCTGCCCGGAAATCACGTGCTGCTGTGCGCGCTCGGCGGCGGCCTCACGTGGGGCAGCGCCGTGCTCCGCGTCTGAGTCGACGAGGGCCGGGTCTCTGGCGGCGCGCGGTCCGGCCGGCACACGGACCTCGAGGGAGCCTGCGCGCTGCGCTCGGTGGCGGTGGGGGGATTCCCCCCATCCTGGTCGAAGGATGGAACCGCCAAGTCGCCATAAGACGCCAAGAAAACCACAAAATCTTGGCGTCTTATGGCGACTTGGCGGTTTGAAAGACCCCACCTTCAGCCGAAGTACCCCACCGCCACGCTCCGCGGCGCTCGCGACGAAGGCGACGAGCGCCACCGTGGACTTGTTGCCGTGCGCTCCCCATCGTGGTCAGGAGAACCCATGAACGACGCTCCGCTCTACAAAGATGCCAAGCAACCCGTGGGAAAGCGGGTGGAAGACCTCCTGCGTCGGATGACCCTGGACGAGAAGGTGGGGCAGCTCATGCAGCTCGACGCCCAGGGAGATCTGGAGGACGCGATCGGGCGGATGAAGGTCGGCAGCCTCCTGCACTGCAACGGGAAGGACGCTGACACGGCGATCCGGCGCGCGCTGGATACCCGACTTGGCATTCCGGTGTTGATGGCCGACGACGGGATCCATGGCCATTCCTTCTGGGCGGGCGCGACGATCTTCCCCACGCAGCTCGCCATGGCCTGCAGCTGGGATACGGGGCTCCTGGAGCAGGTCGCGCGGGTGACCGCCGCCGAGATGCGGGCCACGGGCCTCAAGTGGACGTTCTCTCCCGTCCTGTGCCTCACGCGCGATCTACGCTGGGGCAGGGTGGGGGAGACCTTCGGCGAGGATCCCCACCTCATCGGAGAGCTCGCCTGCGCGATGATCAAGGGCTATCAGGGCAAGGGTCTGGACGATCCGGACGCGGTGCTGGCCACGGCCAAGCACTATGCGGGGTACTCGGAGACGCTGGGCGGCCGTGACGCCTCGGAGGCGAACATCTCGCGGCGCTACCTGCGCTCGTATTTCCTGCCGCCCTTCGAGCGGGCCGCGAGGAGCGGCTGCATGGCCTTCATGACTGGATATCAGTCCATGGATGGGATCCCGGCCACCGCCAACCGCTGGCTCCTGACGGAGGTCCTCAAGGAGGAGTGGGGGTTCGAGGGGATCCTCGTGACCGACTGGAACAACGTGGGCAATCTCGTGCTCGATCAGAAGGTCTGCAAGGACATGGCCGAGGCGGCCACGGTGGCGGTCCGGAGCGGCAACGACCTGATGATGGCGACGCCGCAGTTCTACGAGGGCGCCCAGGAGGCGGTGCGCCGCGGGCTCCTGGCCGAGGCCGAGATCGACGCGGTCGTCCGGCGCGTCCTGTCGCTCAAGTTCTCCCTGGGGCTCTTCGAGGACCCCGGGTACAGCAGCGAGCAGCGCATCCAGGAGATCATCGGGTGTGCGGCCCACCGGGACCTCAACCTGGAGGTCGCGCGGGCGTCTCTCGTGCTGCTCAAGAACGACGGCCTGCTGCCGCTCGCGGAGGGCGCGGCGTCGAGGCCATTGCGGCGGATCGCGGTGATCGGCCCCAACGCGGACGACCCGATCGCCCAGCTGGGCGACTGGTCGCTCGGCTCGGGCCAGATGAGCGGCGGCAACGGGCCGCAACACCCCCGATCGAGCATCGTCACCATCGTGGATGGGATACGGGAGCTTGCGCCCCCGGGGTGCGAGGTGGTCTATGCCGCGGGCTGCTCGGTTCTCAGCGAGGACGAGTCCGGCATCCCTGCGGCGGTGGAGCTTGCCCGGAGCGCCGACGCGGTGGTCCTGGTCCTGGGGGATCGGATCGAGCTCATCGGCGAGACGAAGAGCACGGCGACCCTCGAGCTCATGGGCGGCCAGAGGGCCCTCTCGGACGCGATCGCCAGGACCGGCGTTCCGACGGTCGTGGTCCTCGTCAACAGCAAGCCGCTGGTCCTGCCGCGCTCGGCGCTCGGCGCGGCGGCGATCCTCGAGGCGTTCAATCCGGGGATGATGGGCGGGCGGGCCGTGGCCGAGGCGGTGTTCGGGAAGATCAACCCCTCTGGCAAGCTGACGATCTCGTTCCCCTACCACGTGGGCCAGCAGCCGATATTCTACAACCAGGCCCGCGGTCAGCACGGGAATCGCTATGCGGATCTCACGCAGGAGCCGGCGTTCGCCTTCGGCTTCGGCCTGAGCTACACGCGCTTCACCTACGGCGATCTGAACGTCCTGACGCCGAGCGTGGAGCGAGGCGGCACGGCGTCGTTCGAGGTGACGATCACCAACGCTGGCGGGCGCGAGGGCGTCGAGATCGCCCAGCTGTACATCGAAGATCTGGTGACGTCGTCCACATGGGCGCAGAAGGAGCTGAAGGCGTTCCGCCGCGTGAGCCTGGCCGCGGGCGAGGCGCGCAAGGTGCGCTTCGACGTGCCCGCCTCGGAGCTGTCCCTGGTCGACGCGGAGGGGCGCCGCGTGGTGGAGCCGGGGGATTTCCGTGTCCACATCGGCTCGTCGTCCCGGCCTCAGGACCTGCTCTGCGCCGGGTTCGCCGTGGCGTAGGGGGTATCGGCGGCTCCGGTTTGTCGGCGGCTCCGGTTTGAAGTTGGATTCTGGCTGGAGGTTGCCGCACATCTCTGGCCAGAATTTCAATTTTCGTCGGATCGTGTATTACCGTCGGCGGGGCAACGAGCGCCGGGTGAGGCCTCTGCGTCCGAGGAGGGAAGGACCGATGACGGCGAAGCGGGTGGCGCTGGTGACGGGCGCGAGCACGGGGATCGGCCGGAGCGTGGCGGAGACGCTCGCGAGGAACGGGTACGTGGCCTTCGCGGGCATGCGCGATCCCGATGGCAGGAACCGCGCGGCGCGCGACGAGGTGGCCGGCCTCGCGACCGCGGGGATCCCCATCGAGACGGTCGCGCTCGACGTGACGGACGACGCCTCCGTGGCCGCGGCGGTCGCGACGGTCGTGGAGAAGACGGGGAAGATCGATGTGATCCTGAACAACGCGGGCGGCTGCGTGATGGGGCTGGCCGAGTGCAGCAGCGTCGATCAGCTGCGACGGCTCTTCGAGACGCATGTCTTCGGGACGCAGCGCGTCTGTCGCGCCGTTCTGCCGCACATGCGCCGGCGAAAGACCGGAGTGCTCGCCTTCACGTCCAGCGTCGGCGGGCGCGTCGCCCTGCCGACCACGGCGCTCTACTCCTCGGCCAAGGCCGCGATGGAGATGATCGCCGAGGGCTACAAGCGTGAGCTCGCGTCCTTCGGGATCGACGTCGTGATCCTGGAGCCGGGAATGGTCCGGACGAAGATCTTCGACAACATGTGGCTGGACGACGACACGGCGCGCGCCGCCGAGTACGGGGCGCTCGGCGGCGTGGCGCGTGCCGTGCTCGAGATGGTCAAGACCATGGAGGGACCATCCCCGGAAGAGCTCGCGGGCGTGCTGCTGAGGCTGCTGGAGATGCCGCACGGCCAGCGGCCGCTGCGCACGACGTTCGGTCCGGACGCGGCGCTGATCGACCCGGTGAACATCGCCGCGGACGAGGCCACGCGGGCGCTGCACGCCCTGTACGGGGGGTAGAGGAGGCGCAGCCATTCGAGGCCCTAGCGCTGCCTCGCGCCGCTCCTCATCCATCATCCCATCCGGGCTCTCGGCCGGTCTGGCGGCGCCCATTCCACCCGGCCCGCCCGACTAAAGCGACTTCAGGTACTCCACGAGGTCACGCTTCTCGCCGGAGTCGAGCCCCAGATCGAAGCGCTCGTTGTAGCTGCGCACGACGTCCAGCAGCGTCGCGAAGCGGCCATCGTGGTAGAAGCGACCCTTGTTCTTCGGCTTCATGAACAGCCCTAGCTCTCGGACGAAGAGGGCGGCGAGGTTCATCGTCTTGTACGAGTTGCCGGGCGCGCGGTTCGCCTGGAAGGCGTCGATTTTCATCTCCTCGGGCGTGTGCAGGTTCCAGCCAGCATCGGTCCAGAGCGGCTTGTTGTGGCAGCCGGTGCACATCGCCTTGCCGGTGAACAGCTTCGCGCCGCGCTCGGCGGCCTCCTCGTTGAAATCGCGCCCCGGCTCCGGCTTCGGCGCCGGGAGCGCGAGCTGGTAGAAGTGCAGCGCCGGGAGCTTCGACGTGACGAGATCGTCCTTCGGATCCACGACCACATTCCAGATCCCGGTGGCCGCGGCGTTCGGGTACTTGACGGGATCGTTGAGCCTGGGATCGAAGAAATTACCCTTCCCATGGAGCTGGGTCACGGCGACAAACGCGTTCCAATAGGGCACCGAGCCCCAGTTGCCCGTCCATGTGTGCTCGTTGACGCCGCCCATATCGAACGCGTTGGGGAGCAAGGTCGCGGCGGAGGTCCTTTCGTCGGGCGGTGGCAAGGTCGCGAGGGAGGTCTCTCCATCAGTCTGGAACGCCTTCCCGTCGAGCAGCAGCTCGGCGTCGTACTTGCCCGGCCCCCAGCTGAGCAGAACTTCCCTCACGCCTGCCTCGGTGATGCCCGCGGGCACCTTCGGCAGCAGGTCGACGATCGGCTGGAGCGTCGGGGCCGTAGCGATGATGGCGCCGACGTCCAGGTCGCGGTTGGCCCAGCCGTCGAGGCGCGTGCCGATGCCTGGACGCACGGAGTCGTTGACCGTGGAGTGACAGAACGCGCACTGGAGCCCGATGGAGATCAGCTTGCCGCGGGCGTTGAAGAAGCCCGTCACCCCGAGGATCGCATCGAGCTGCAGGAGGCTCAGCGTGACGGCGGGGTCGTCGAGGTCCACCTGGCCACGCGCGATCTTGTCCCGGAGCCGCGACGGGAGCGCGTCCGCGTCCACCTTCAGTCCGAGCTCCAGCGCCTGAGCTGGAGTCACCTTGGCGATGCTCTCGTGCAACCGGAGCTTGCCGCCCCAGAACTGCTCGTCGCCGAAGGTGTCGAATCGGAAGATCTCCTGTCCCCGTTGGAGCAAGTTGCGCGTATTTCGTTCCGTGGTGGCTTCGAAGTCGCTGAATCGCCCGCGGCGGGGCAGTTCGTCCTCGGCGGAGGCGACGTGCTCTGCTTGCTCGTCCCGATCGGCCGAGTTGCACGCGAGCGCGGCCACGACGAGCGGAAGCGTCGCTCCAACGAGCACGAAAAGCGGGGTGAGATGTGTCGTCATGGTAAGACCTTTCGGTGTCTTCGCGTCATGCTGCGAATCCAAAAGTGATTTGTCTGTCTTCGCGGGCAAGTAAGAGAGTCCATGATCGTTCCGTCGGGTGAGCCGCTCGTGCGCGCGTCGCGAGCCCGCGACAGGCGTTGAAGACAGAGGTCTCGCGATGTTTGTGGGCGTTGCTTCCCGTTCGTGCCGACTGGGGATTCGATGAAGTTGGGAGATGATGGGTTGAGCTTCAGGCGATGGACGCCTTGCGCCCTGCACACAAGGGGCTGCGTTCGGCTTGGCATCGGCAGCCTCGGCCTCCGCGAGGAAATGGGCTACCGTGCCGGAGGGCGCGCTCCGTAGAGCGGCGGTCAGCCGCCGCGGACACGGGCCCGTCTTGGCGCTCTTGGATCCCTCCATGCTGAACCTCCTTCTCCGCCTCTCCCCGCTGCGCCCCGCCGTCCGCCTCGAGACCGTCGAGCGGCGCGACTTCACCGAGCCGCGCCTGCGCGAGCTCCACGCGCTCTCGAACGCGCTCATGGCAGAGGACTTCGGGCACTTCTGCGTCCACGCGAGGACCAACGATGTCGTCCATGTCTTCCGCCGCGCCGACACCGGGGCGATCGTCGGCTTCCAGTTCTGGAAGACCGCGCCGCTCGCCTTGCCCCGCAGCCGGGCCATCGTTGGCGGGAAGCTCAGGATCTCGCCCGACTTCCGGACCCGCGGGCTGCACCTCGTCTCGGGCCTCCTGTTCTTGCTCGAGACGAAGCGCCGCGCGCCGCGGACCCGCCTTTACCGGCTCTCGATCGCCAGCCTCTTCGGGTTCGTCTCCATCACCGAGGCGCTCGCGCGCTACGAGCTCTTCGATCCGAAGCGCCGGGGCACCGCGGAGGACGAGGCGGTGCGCGAGGCGTTCCTGAAGCTCGCCAGGGAGAGCAACTACCACGTCGACGACGAGACCGGCCTCTTCCGCGTCAACATCTTCATGACCGAGGAGACGGTGAGCCGGTATCCGCCGCGCTACTTCGAGCGCCCGGCCGCGCGGCGCTACGCCGCGGCCAACCCCGGCTTCCGCACGAACGGCTGCTACGCCGGCTTCTGGTTCCGCTTCACCAGCGAGAACCTCCTCGTCATGACCCGCGCCGTCATGAGGAGGCTCTTCCGGCGGGGCAGCCCCGTGGATCCACCGCCCGCGCGTGGATAGCGGTTCAGGATGTCCCTTGCCTTGGAGGGCGAGAGGTCTTCGCCTCGGGGAGGTCGATGCCGACTGCGGCGAACGATCTCGTGGGCCCCTTGTCTAACTCCCGGATGACGTCGGTCGGACGGCGTCCTCGGTGCTCGAGCGCGATCAGCGGTCGATCGTGGAGCGCATGCCCCCGCCGAAGCTGACCGTCCACGCCTCCTTCGAGCGGTGCGGGTTCCAGAACACCCGCACCGGATGGTGAAATGGATAGTCCTCGTCCAGCGCGAAGGTCGGCGCCTCATCGTCGAGGTTTTCGGTCAGCCAGAGCCCGTCCCGCTCCGTCGTCATGTACATACGGTTCGCGTTTTTCGGATCGATGGCGCATGACTCGACGCGATATCGATCGCTGATGCGCTGCCATGTCGCGCCGCGATCCCTGGTCCGGTACAGCCCCCCGTAGAAGCGCTCGTCGTGGCTGAAGACCGCGGTGTACCAGGTGCTCTCGGTGCTGTCGTTCGGATCGATGACGATGTCCTTGGTCCAGTAGTACATCTCGGGCGAGGAGCGGTCTTCCCACGCCGAAGCTCCAGGCTGGAGGAGGAACACGCCGGACCTGTCGGTGAACGTCCGGGTGTTGCCGGGCTGATGGCCAGAGTAGGTGGCCACGATGCTTCCGTCCTTCAGCACATGGACGTTGTAGGGGTGACCCTGCGTGCGGGGCGGGGCCGGGAGCGCGGCGGGCGCCGCCCCCGGCGCGCTCAGATCGAGGTGATAGATCCCTCCCGTCAGGCTGTTGACCGCGCTCGCGTAGAGCTGATCCGGATCGTTCGGATCGAGCGCCAGCCAGACGACGGGACGGCCGAGATCGGCGAGGAGCGACCATGTGGCGCCCTTGTCCACGGACACCATGATTCCCCCTCTGGCCGGGCGGCTCGGCGTGCCGTCGAGGCGCGCGTCGCGCAGGTAGGGGCTCTGGTAGATGTCATGGACGCTCCCGGTCGCGGCGTAGAGCGCCCCCGTGTACGGATGCCGGACCACGTGATAGGTGGTGTTCAGGGACAGGCCGTTCGCGCCGTCGCGAGACCAGGACTCGCCGCCATGCTCGCTGAAGGCGCTGCGGATGTCCGTGAGCGACGCGAACATCGTGTCCTCGTCGTAGAACGTCAGCCACCAGCCCGACGTCTGCTCGACGCCGCTCGTGCGATAAACGCCGGACATGGGCGTGTCTGCTCCCCTCGGGTTCTCATCCGCTGGTTTCACGTAGGCCTGCTGAAAGGTCCTGCCCCCATCCTCGCTGACGTGGACGAAGCCGAGATCCGTGAGGGCAACGCGGTCGGGATCCGTGGGCGACACCGAGAGGCCGAGCGCGTACTCGCCGAACTCCCAGTCCATGTCTCCTCCGAACCCGCTCCATCCGGTGTCGATGTTGGCGTTGTGGTCGGTGCGGAACACGTGCTGCCAGGTCTCTCCCCCGTTCACCGTGCGAAGGACGATGGGTGAGAGCTTCTCGCGATCGCCGCCGGCGACGTACGCGACCCTGGCGTTGTCGTCGGGCATCGCCACGAAGGCGAGCTTGTCGGTCGGTCCGAGCCCGGACGTCGCGGCTTCCCAGCGCCTCCCATCGCGCTTCAGCCGGTAGAGGCCAGCGTACGCGTCGAGCTCCCCACCGGTCGTGTCGGCGCTGATGAGGGCGTTGCCTTCGCCGTCCGTCGCGGAGAACGTGACCGCGAGGAAGGTCGTCCTCTTGCCGTGCCCGGAGCCGGCGAACGAGACGATCTTCTCGCCCGCCGGCATGCCGCCGATCGACGTGTCGACGGCGAAGGTGCCTCCGTTGTCGTGCGAGACGAGCAGTCCGTCGCTCGTACCAACATAGATGTCGCGCCCATCCCAGTAAACGCCGCCGACCAGGAGGCCGCCCGGCCAGGTCGTCGCGTGGACCGAGCGGAAGGTGCGGCCGCCGTCGCGCGAGAAGTAGAGCTCCGTGGAGTCCGAGAAGAGCAGCCGCCGCGTGCCCTGCCGGTCAACGAACAGGTAGTGGCCGTCTCCTGGCCGCCCTGGCGTCGTGATCTCGGCGTCCCACGTCGCCCCCCCGTCGGTGCTCTTGGCCAGCGTGGCCACGTCCTGGATGCCGTTCGTGGACAGCGTGTAACTCACCCCATAGAGGACGTCGGGATCGGCGGTGAAGCGGAATTGTGAGAGGACGCCGCCCTGGAGCTTGTGAAAGTGCAGGGTCGTCCAGCTCCTGCCGAAATCCCTCGTGCGATAGACCCCCTTCATGTCGCTTGCCATGAAGATTTCGCGGCCGTCGTGCGGGTTGATAGACGGCGAATAGAGGGCGCCCCCGCCGCCCACACCCCGTGATTGCCACCGGCGGCGCGCGCTCCAGGACCCGTGCTTCTCCAGATCCTCGTTCGCCCTGCTCGTGCCCGCGGCGAGGCGGTCGCTCGATGCTCTCGTCGCCTCGTGGATCGCGGCCTCCTCCGCGCAGCCTCCCGCGAGCAGCGCGATACCAAGGACCAGCGGCCCCGCCGTGGTCCTGAAGTCGATTGTGAATCCAGCGTGGTTCGTCATGTATGCTCCCTCACGCTTGCAATATCAGACGCTCAAGCGCCTGTGTGCGACGCTTTGGGGATCGGCGCCTCGTTTGCGTGATCCGGTCACGCGGCAGGGCAAACGTCTACCGCGGGGGTATGTTTGCGTAGGTGTAAGGCCAGATGGGGTGACGTGGCCTCCTTGTCGTACCGCGAAGAGGCGAGGCCGACGTCGGTGTCGTCGTAGGAGTGTTCCGACGCTTCGTAGACCCAATCGTCGCGCTCATGTACGAGATCGGCTATCCAGCGAGAAGATCCCCGGAGCCTCCTCCGATCCGCCACATCTTGCGCGCAGCCCGGCCACGGCGCGGCGCCACGCTCCGTCTCATGACCGACCTCTCGTCCTCCGCCGGCGTCGCGGTTCGCCCTGCGGCGGCTGGCCGCCTGCACCGGCTCGGCGCCGCCGCGCTGTCGCTGCTGGTCGCCGCGGCCGTGTGGCTGCCGTGCCTCCACCTCTTCTTCCGGAGCGAGCCGGGCGAGCACCGCGCCTCCGGCGGGCTCTCGCCGCGCGGGCAGGCGCTGCTCGCGCACCAGCTCTCGCTCTGGGAGGAGGGCGGCGCGGCGCAGGGCGCGACGCTCGCGCGGATGCGGGCCGCGAACGCCGAGTGGGACTTCATGGGGCGGACCTTCCTCGTCCTCGGCCTCGCCAACGCCGCGCTGCGGGATCCGGGCGCCGAGGCGCGCCACCTCGCCGTCATCGACCGGATCGTCGACGAGACCCTCGCGATCGAGCGCGAGCGGGGGATGCTGCACTTCATGATGCCGTACGCCACGCGGCGGCCGTTCGTGCAGCAGCCTGCGCGCAGCCTCTTCGTGGACGGCGAGATCGCGCTCATGCTGGGCGCGCGCGCCCTGGTCGCGCGTCGCACCGATCACGAGGCCGAGCTCGACGCGCGCGTCGCCGAGATGCGGTCCCGCATGGAGCGGAGCCCCGTGCTGTCGGCCGAGAGCTACCCCGACGAGTGCTGGACCTTCTGCAACACGCTCGCCCTCTCCGCGATGCGCATGGCCGACGCGCTGCACGGGGAGCGCCGCGGCCTCGAGCTCGGCCGCCGCTGGCTCGCGGCGGCGCGCGCCCGGCTCCTGGACCCGAAGACGGGGCTGCTCGCATCGAGCTACACCCACGACGGCAGGATCCTGGACGGCCCGGAGGGCTCGTCCCTCTGGCTGGTCGCGCACGCGCTGCTCCTGATCGACCCTGATTTCGCGCGCGATCAGTACACGCGGGCGCGCCGCGAGCTCGGGGCGGAGCTCCTCGGCTTCGGCTGGGCGCGCGAGTGGCCCCGCTCGTGGGCCGGCCCGGAGGACGTGGACTCGGGCCCGATCGTGCCGCTCGTCGGGGCGAGCGCCGGGTCGAGCGGATTCGCGCTGCTCGGCGCCGCCGCCTTCGGCGACGCGCCGTACCTCGGGGGGCTGCTCACGTCGCTCGACCTCGCCGCGTTCCCGATCCGCGAGGGCGACCGGCTGCGGTACGCCGCGAGCAACCAGGTCGGCGACGCGGCGCTGCTCTACGCGCTGAGCTTCGGCCCGCTCTGGGAGCGGATCGCCGGGGCGGGAGGTGCCCCGTGAGCCGACAGCTGGCCCTCGGCGCCGCGATGCTCCTCGCGGCCTTCGTTGTCTGCCACATGCTCGGCCTGCGCGAGCAGGTGTCCGTGCTGAGCGGCACGCCCCCGCCCGCCGGTGGGGGCGACCCGTTGCTCGGCGTCGCCTACGCGCTGGCGTGGTTCGGCGGCGTGGTGTTCGCGCCGATCCTCGCGATCGCGGCGGGCGTGCTCGCGGTCGTCGACCGGCTCCTGTCGCGGCGATCTGCGCCCGCTCGGACGGCTCCGCCGCCGCGCTGAGCGGCTGCCTGCGCCACCTCGGCCGGCTCGCGCGGGGCGCCTTCGCGCGCGCCGCGCTGGCTCCGCGCGCGTCGGTGATGGGCGAGCTGCTCCGCCCGCAGCAAGGCGCCAGCAGCCTGCTGCCTGCGAAGCAGACCTGCCGCCCGGCGTGCCGGCGCGCGCGGCGCCGCCAGGAGGGCCCGGCAGGCGCGGGCAGGGCGACGCGGACGCCGGCGCACGCCATCCCCTCTGCGAATAGCGGCAAGCGCAGGGTGGAATGAAACGTGCTTTGGCGCGGCTCTCTCGGCGCGAGAAGACACATGATCTCGTGTCTGCCGATGGAAGGAGCTGATCGTGGATCTCGAACTCACCGGCAAGCGGGCCATCGTCACCGGCGGCAGCCGCGGTATCGGCAAGGCCATCGCGCGGGAGCTGGCGCGCGAGGGCGCAGACGTCGTGATCGCCGCGCGCGGCAAGGACAAGCTGGAGGCGACCGCCGCCGAGCTCTCGGCGGAGACGGGCCGCCGCGTCGTCCCGCTGGTTGTCGACACCGGCAACGAGACCTCGGTCAACGCGCTCGTCGAGCGCGCCGTCGCCGCGCTGGGCGGCGTGGACATCCTCGTCAACAACGCCGCCGTGCCGGGCGGGATCTCGACCGCGACGCGCCTCGACCAGATCGTCGACGCGCAGGTGATCGAGGACATCAACATCAAGGTCGTGGGTTACCTGCGGACCGCGCGCGCCGTCGCGCCGCACCTCATCGCGAACGGCTGGGGCCGCATCATCAACATCGGCGGGCTGGCCGTGCGCAAGGCCGGCCGCCCGGTCGCCACCCTGCGCAACGTCGGCGTGGCGGCGATCACCAAGAACCTCGCGGACGAGCTCGGCCCGAAGGGGATCAACGTCACGGTCGTGCACCCCGGCGCGACGCGCACCGAGCGCGTCAGGCCCGAGCCGGAGAAGGAGTTCGCCGCCTCGGTGAGCATCGGCCGGATCGTCGACGCCCGCGAGGTCGCGTGGGTCGTCGCGTTCCTCGCCTCGCCGAGGAGCGTCGCGATCAACGGCGACGCGGTCGTTGCCGGCGGCGGGAGCGTCGGGCCGATCTATTATTGAGCCCTGAAACGACGGGCCCGCGCCCCCTGCGGGAGCGGGAGGCGACCGCGCCGGCGCGACGCCACGAGCAACCTAGCCAAAGCACCAACGGAAGATCATGAGCATCCCGACGACCCGACTCGGCCGTACCGGCCTCACCGTTTCGCGCCTGTGCCTGGGCACGATGACGTTCGGTTTCCAGACGGACGAGGAGACCTCCCGCGCCATCCTCGACAAGGCCGCTGGCGCCGGCGTCAACTTCCTCGACACGGCCGACGTGTATCCGCTGGGCGGCGGTTTGGAGGCCGCCGGGCGCACCGAGGAGATCGTCGGCCGCTGGCTCAAGGGCAAGCGAGACCGCTTCATCCTCGCCACGAAGTGCGTCGGCCGCGTCGGCCCGAACCCGTGGGACCAGGGCGCCTCCCGCAAGCACATCCTGGACGCGATCGACGCCTCCCTGCGCCGGCTCGGCACCGATTACGTGGATCTCTATCAGCTCCACTCCGACGACCGCGACACCCCGATCGACGAGACGCTGGAGGCGCTCGACCTCGTCGTTCGCTCGGGCAAGGCGCGGTACATCGGCGTATCCAACTACCTGGCATACCGCCTGGCGCGCGCGCTCGGCCGCGCCGACGTGCGCGGGCTCGCGCGGTTCGTGTCCGTGCAGCCGCGTTATGCGCTCCTGTTCCGGGAGATCGAGCGCGAGCTGCTCCCGCTCGCGCAGGAGGAGGGCCTCGGCGTCATCCCCTACAACCCGCTCGCCGGCGGGTTCCTCACGGGCAAGCACCGCCGCGGCGAGCCGACGGCGGGCACCCGCTTCACGCTCGGCACGGCGGCGTCCAACTACCAGCAGCGCTACTGGAACGAGCGTGCGTTCGCGACCGTCGAGAAGCTCTCGGGCATCGTCGCCGAAGCAGGCCAGTCGCTCACGACCGTCGCCGTCGCGTGGGTGCTCGCCAACCCGGCCGTCACGTCGGCCATCATCGGCGCCAGCCGGCCCGACCAGCTCGACGCGACGCTCTCCGCGGCCGAGCTCTCGCTCGATCCGCAGCTCAAGGCCCGGCTCGACGAGGCGACCGCGGAGTTCCGCCACGGCGACTCGCCGCGCTGAGCCGGGGTTGAGGCCGCCGGCGCGCCTTCGCGACGGCAGCGCCGGTCAGCCCCCGAGCGGCGTCTCCAGCGCCTGCCTCCGCGACAGCGTCCGCAGCTTGCTCAGCGCGCTCTCCTCGATCTGCCGGACGCGCTCCCGGCTCACCGAGAACATGCCCCCGATCTCCGCCAGCGTGTGCGGCTGCCCGCCGTCGAGGCCGAACCGGAGCCGCAGCACGTCGCGCTCTCGCGGGGTCAGCGCCTCGAGCAGCGCAGAGACCTGCGCGTGCAGGCGGCGGTGGACCAGGAGCTCGTCCGGCGCGGCGCCCTCGCTCGCGAAGAAGTCGCCCTGGCGCGCGCCGTCGTCGTCCCCGACCGGCGCGTCGAGGTACACGGGCGGCAGCGCCACCTCCCGCAGCGTCTGGAGCTTCTCCATCGACAGCCCGCTCCGCTCGGCGACCTCCTCCGGCGCCGCCTCGCGCGCGTGCTCCTGCTCCAGCTCCCGCCGCGCCTGCAGCGCCCGGCGCCGGGTCTCGGCGATGTGGACAGGCACCCGGATGACCTGGCCCTGATAGAGCAGCGCGCGAGAGAGCGCCTGCTTGATCCACCACATCGCATACGTGCTGAACCGATAGCCGCGCCGGTAATCGAACTTCTCCGCCGCGCGGATGAGCCCGAGATTGCCCTCCTGGATGAGGTCGAGCAGCGGCACGCCGCGGTGACGGAGCTGCCGGGCTGCCGCCGCCACGAGCCGCAGGTTCGCGCGGACCATCTCGGCCCGCGCCTCGGCCGCCGCCCGGCCCGCGACGCGCATCGCCGAGAGCGTCCCCTCGATCGCCTCGCGCCCGCGTCCATCGACCGCGGGGATCGCCGCGCGCAGCGCGCGCTCGATCCGCTCCTCCACCAGGGGGCCCAGGCGCACGTCGGAGAGTCCAGACGAGAGGGCGGCGCGCGCTCGCTGTCCGCTCGTCTCCGTCCGCCCGGCCTCCGCCAGGGACCGCGCGAGCCCGAGCAGCCGCGCCATCGTCACGGATGTCGCGTCGCTCGGCGCGTCGCCTCCGTCCGCGTTCAGCAGCAGATCGCTCATGTCCACCCGCCCCGCCCGCAGCTCGTCGGCGAGCGCCGCGAGCGCCCGCAGCGCGACGGGCGACGCGACCCAGGCCTCGATCATCGCGCGCTCCGCCGACTCGATACGACGGCCGAGCTCCACCTCGAGCTCGCGGCTCAGCGGCGCGCTGCCCGAGATCTCCTGGAGATAGACCGCGGCGACGTCCTCGCTCGGCCGCGCCGGCGGCGCAGCCCGCCGGCTGGTGGGCGCTCCCTGTCGCGACGACGGGGGAGGGCGGGGGTCGGCGCCGCGCTGCTCCTCGGCCCTCGCGCCGGCGACAGCGCGCCTTCCCTCCAGGATCGTCGTCTCCGCCTCGCCCAGGAGGCGCGAGTTCGTGGGACTGTCGTTCATCTCGCCTGCTCCACCATGGTGCCGCGTCGCGCGGTGATCCGCTCGGGCGCTCGCCGGGACACGCACCCTCAGGGCAACCCCCCAGCATGGACCATGAAGCGACTCCGGTCATGCCGCGACAGAACAAAGGGGCTCCGCGGTCCGCGCGATCCAGAGTGCGCGACAGCCGCGCTCACTCCAGATCGCCTGTCGGCGCGGTCAGGCGCCGGGCCCGCGCGAGCCGCCCGGGCCGCCTGACCGAGAGGCGCTGGACCTCACAGCAGGACGGCCAGCGGGAGCACGGCGGGGCGCCGCGACGCCTCGCGCCGGAATATCCGCCTCACGCCTCGGCTGAGCGCGTCCTCCAGCGCCGGCGCCAGCGTGCGCGCCGCGGGCGACAGCGCGGCGAGCGCGTCGCGCGCGCTGTCGAGCGCGGCGGCGTACAGCGGGCCGCCCTCCTCGAAGTGGGCCACGCCGCGCCCGAGGAGATCGGGGCCGCGCAAGATCTCGCCCGTCTTGCGGTCGGCCACCACCAGGACCATCACGAGCCCCTGATCCGAGATCTGCTCGCGCTCCCGGAGCACGAGCTCGGAGACGTCGAGCCCGCCGCGCGCGTCGAGCCACACCCGGCCGCTCTTCACCGTCTGGCCGAGGCGCATCCGGCCATCCTCGATGATCAGCGAGTCGCCGTCCTCGACGACGAAGACCCCCGACGGCGGAACGCCCATCTGGAGCGCCGTGCGCGCGTGGGCGAGGAGCATCCGGTACTCGCCGTGGATGGGGACGAAGTGCTCCGGCCGGACCGCGTCGAGGAGGATCTTCTGCTCCTCGGCCTGCGCGTGGCCGCTCGCATGGATGGGATCGAGGCCGCGATCGAGCACGACGGCGCCGCGCTTCGCCAGGCGGTTGGCGAGCTGGCTGACGGCGATCTCGTTGCCGGGGATCGCGCGGGACGAGAAGATCACCGTGTCGCCCGGATCGACCCGCAGCCGGTGGTGGTCGCCCATGGCCATGCGCGCGAGGGCGCTGTTCGGCTCGCCCTGCGCGCCCGAAGCGAGCACGACGAGGCGCTCGGGCGGGAGCGAGGCCGCCGTGGCGTCGTCCACGAGCACGCCGGGAGGGACGCTCAGGATGCCGATCTCCTCGGCGATCCGCGTGTTGGTCGCGAGGCTGCGCCCGGCGAGCACCACCTTGCGGCCGAGCTGGGCGGCGAGGTCGAGGACGCTCTGGACCCTGTGGACGTTGGAGGCGAACAGCGCGACGAGGATGCGCCCCTTCGCCTCGCGAAACCGCCGGGTGAACCCTTCGGCCACCGCGGTCTCGCTGACCGACCAGCCGTCGCGCTCCGAGTTGGTGGAGTCCGAGAGGAGGGCCGCCACGCCGGCGCGGCCGTACTCGGCGAAGCGGCCGAGATCGAGCCGATCGCCGGCCACGGGGGTGAGGTCGATCTTGTAATCACCCGTGTGGATGAGGATCCCCTCGCCCGTCTCGATGGCGTAGCCGACCGCGTCGGGGATGGAGTGGGTCACGCGGAGGGGCTCGGCGCGGAACGGGCCCGCCACGAAATGCCGTTGCGGCTCGACCTCGCGGAGCGGCACGTCGATGCCGTGCTCGGCGAGCCGCTCGCGCACCAGCCGGAGCGTGAAGCGCGTCCCGTACACGGGGACGGGGAACTCGCGCAGCAGCGACGGCAGCCCGCCGATGTGATCCTCGTGGCCGTGCGTGACCAGCACCGCGTCGACCCCGCCCGCCTCGCGAACGTAGCTGAGGTCGGGGATCGCGACCTCGACGCCGAGCACCTGGTCGTTGGGGAACATGACGCCGCAGTCGACGAGCACGCGGCGGCCTTCCTCCTCGATCAGCATCGCGTTCATCCCGACCTCGCCGAGGCCGCCGAGAGGAATAATCCGGACTCCCATGGGCGCAGCCTAGCATCGCCGATCGCACGAACAGAGGCCTCCGCTGGAGGCGCGCGCGGACCGGCCCGCGCGGAGGCGCGGGCGCGGGAGGGCCGAGCTCAAGAGAGCTGGGCCCCGCGCTGGGCAGGAGGCCTGTCCTCCGGTCTGCGGATTGCCTCTGCGTAGAGCGGGAGGACCTCATGGCACGATCCAACGTTTCGCTGGGCGCATACGAGCTGCCGACGACCTACCTGCCGCCGGACGACATACCGACTGCAGAGCTCGCCTCGCTCGCCCCGAGCGTGCGGGCGGTGCAGCGGACGACGACGATCCCTGCGAGGCCGCTCCTCGGCGCCGTGCCCCTCGCGCGGATCGTCCCCGAGGACGTGCACTCCGTCCTCGACTACTCGAACGGACTCATCGTCGCTCTGGCCGGGCTCTCCGCGCGGACGAAGGCCGCAAAGGTCGCGGGCGTCGCGCTCGGCGCCTCGGTCGTCTTCGTCTCCCTGCTCACCGACTACCGGCTGAGCCTGGCAAAGCGGATACCGATCGAGGCGCACGAGGTCATCGACCATGCCTTCGGCGCGTCGGCGATCGCGGCGCCGTTCGCGCTCGGCTACGCGAAGCGCGACCCGCTCGCCGCGGTCATCCACGTCGCCGCGGGGGCGGTTACGATCCTGGGGTCGCTGCTCACCGATTATCGCGCGGTGAGGGGCGCCGGGCGCCGGCCGAGGCGGGCGTAGCCGCGCGCGAAGCCGGCCAGCGCCGGCACCTCCCCATGTGCCGAGTCGCCCCACCCTCGGTCCCACCAACGGTCCCCAACGCTATATGCGAGCCGCTGTATCCAGGCACGGGACTCGCGATGACCGTACCACAGCGCATGTCACACACACCGCCGCAGCGAGGCTGAGAGATTCTCTTGCTTTACTGCGGGAAGTTACCCCGGATCAGCAGAGAAACCGCCATGGCGCCAAGGTCGCCAAGAAAAGGGGGGAGGGCTGTCGCAGGCGCCTCGACGCCTCCCGCGCAGCGGTGGCCGGCGCGCGGAGGATCGGGACCGACGGTGCCGAGGAATACGGACGCCAGGCGCCGTCGTTGGCACGGGCGACCGATGAAGCACCGACCATCAACCCTCCTCCTGGCCGCGCTCTTCGCCGCGGCCTGCTCGCGCCCTTCCAGGGAGACGCCGGCCGTAGAGCGCAGCGCTGAAGTCGCCGGGACGGCCGCGCCGGCTCCGCCAGCCTCTCCGCCGCCGCAGAAGCTCCAGGCCGTCACGCGGATCGGCGGCGCGCTCGTGCGCGCGCCGCAGGACGACGCGCTCTACCTGGCCGACGAGGACCACGCGGTCCTCCGGCGCATCCCGCTTCCCGTCGACGTGAGCACGCCGCCGGTCGAGATCGCCATGCCGGGGCGGCCGGCGCAGGTCCTCGCGCTCGCGGACCGGGTGCTCGTCACGATCCGCGATCCCGGGCTCCTCGTTATCTTGCGGCCCGATCCGGCGGCGGGGCTCGTGGAAGCGGCCCGCGTGCCCCTGCCGGCCGACGCCTGGGGGCTCGCGATCACGCCGGACGAGCGCACGGCGCTCGTCACGAGCGCGTGGGCGGGCAAGGTCTCTGCGGTGGACCTCGCGACCGCGACCGCGACGTGGTCCATCGATGTCCCGCGCGAGCCCCGCGGCGTCGTGATCCGCGAGGACGGCGCGGCCGCGTACGTCACGCACCTCACGTCCGCCGCGCTCACCCGGATCGCGCTGCGCGGCGCTCCCGAGGCCAGGCCGTTGGCCCTCCCGCCGTCGCCTTTCCGGGCTCCTCACGGCAAGTCGCTCTCCGCGTCGCTCGGCTACGCGGCCGCGCTCTCGCCGGACGGCCGCCGCCTCTTCGTCGCGCGCCACGCGCTGGGCGCGCTCGGCGAGCAGGCGTGGTTCGGCGCCTCGACGGTCGACGTCCTGATGACGAGCGACGAGGCGCCCCTCGCGCCGCGGCGCCGCCAGGGCGCGCCGCTCTGGCGGGCGGGCGCGCTCGACGATGCGGGGTTCGACGACGCGGAGCTGGAGCTCCCCAACACCTCGCTCGCCCCGTTCGTCCAGCCGCGCGCGCTCGTGTACCGGAAGAGCGCCCGCACGCTGCTCGTCGCCAGCGAGGGCACCGACGCCCTGGTGGAGCTCGACGCGGTCGCTGTCGATCCGGCGCTCCGGCCGCTCCGCACTTACGATCTTGGCCGCCATGCGGGGCCCGACATCTACGTGGCGACCCTGTGCGGCGCGCCCAGCGGCGTCGCGCTGTCCGCGGACGAGTCCATGGCGTGGGTGTTCTGCCGCTCGACGGATGCCCTCGCGATCGTCCGCCTCGACGAGCACCGCGACGACGCGCCGTTTGAGCTGAGCCCCGTGCCGTACATCGCGCTGGCCTACGCGCCGGTCCCGCAGCAGGCCGCCCTCGGCCGGAAGCTCTTCTACAACGCGGTCGACTGGGGCACGAGCGGCGGCCTCGGGTGCGCCGGCTGCCACCCGGACGGGCGCGACGACGGCCATGTGTGGCACGAGGCCCGCGTGATGGACGTCGGCGGTGAGAGCGTCAATTTCCTCGGATCCGCCGAGAACCAGCCGGCCGATGCGGAGCCGCGCGGCGGCGTGCCCCGGCAGACTCCCATGCTCGCGGGCCGCGTGTCGGCCGAGGGGCCCTATGGATGGAACGCCCAGAGCGAGAACCTGGCGGAGCGCCTCCGCGAGGGGTTCGGCCTTCACCGGTGGGGGCCCGGCGGTCTGGGCAACAGCGAGCTCGCCCTGAGGGCGCGTCACCTGGCCGCGTTCCTGCGCGCGGGCCTCGTGCCGCCGCCCAGGGAGGCGCGGAAGTTCACGCCGCAGGAGGAGCACGGTCGCGCCCTCTTCATGAGCGACACGGCGCAATGCGCACGCTGCCACGTGCCCGAGACGGAGCACACCGACCGCATGGGCTACCCGATGCCTGGGTTCGCGGCGCGGCCCGGGTTCGCGGAGGAGAAGGCGGGCCAGGTGTTCAAGACGCCCTCGCTGCGCTTCGTCGGCGGGACGGCGCCCTATTACCACGATGGATCCGCGAAGACGCTCGAAGAGCTCATCGACGCCAACCAGGACCGGATGGGTCGCACCAGCCACATGTCGAGGAATGACAAGGCGGCGCTCGCCGCCTTCTTGAGGACGTTATGAAGAAGAGAGCGGTGATCGGGATGGTCCTGCTCGGCGCGCTCGCGCCGGCGCAGGCCGCGGAGTCGGTGCTCGCCCCGGCGGGAGGCACGGCGGCCGGGCCGCAGGCGAGGGCCGCGGGAGACCCGGCGGACGCGGGAGGAGGCGCGGAGGCGCCGCAGAAGCGCGCGCTCGAGGCGACGCCGCCGCCGCCCGAGCGGACGGCGCGGCCGGCAGCGGCCGAGTGGGACGCCGCGGAGCAGGTGTCGCTCGCGCGCGCCGCGAGGGGCGGCGCGTGCAAGGCGCGCCGGCAGCGCGAGTGGCTGCGGATCGATTGCAGCGTTCCGTCGGTGGTCGCCGTGAGATCGCTCGGCGCCGGGGCCGGAGGCGAGTCTGTCTCGGTCGGTGAGCAGAGGCCCGACGAGGACGGCGCCTTTCCGTCGAGCATCTCGGTGATCTTCCCCGTCCGGATCGGCGACAGGAGGGTCATCGAGATCCTCTCGATCGAGGAAGGATACCGCTTCCAGACCGGGCTCTCGACGAGCGTCGTGATCTCCGAGCAATGGCTCGAAGGCGACGCCGGGCCGCTCGTCAGCGCGCTCTGAGCCCACGCCGGCGCGATCGTTGACGCGCCCACTTCCCCTGCCCTGAGAGGCGCCACGCGCCTGGACGACATCCACGCAAGTTCGGAGGCGTCCCACGCTCCAAGCCGGGAAACCGGGATCGAGCTGGCGCGCTCTGCATCGAGAGCCTGTTCGCGAAATGTTGCGGTGCTTACCGCACGGCGCCGTCGCATGTGCGCCGTCCACCTGCTCCCCGCGCTCACGCGTGGCGCGTGGCGCGTGGCGCGTGGCGCGATCGATCCACGCGGCTCGCGGGAAGGGATTGGATCCGGCGCGACTACGTCGTAGTGTGGAGAGCTCGCATCGACCATCGCACCGGCCGTCGGCTGCAGCATCCAGAGCAACGATCCGGCGGTCATCGCGCGCGCCGGTCGAGAGATGGAGAAGAGATGAGCTGCTTGAGCGTGGATCCTGTCGTCACCGACAGCTTCGGGATCGAGCCGGCCTTGAGGGACGACACCCTCAGCGTCAAGCTCACCGGCACGGGCGACATGGCGGCATGTTCGCCGCTCAGCAGGTACGTCAAGGCGCTGGAGGGCGAGGTGATGCGCCTCTCGGTGAGCACCGTCGAGTTCGACGTGCGCGGCCTGTGCTTCATGAGCTCGAGCTGCCTCAAGGCGTTCGTCGGCTTCATCTGCGGCCTGATGAGCCATGGTCTCAGATGCAGGATACGGTTCGTCACGGACGCGAAGCGGACATGGCAGCGTCGGAGCCTGAAGCCCCTGGATCGCATGTGCCCGGAGCTGGTCTCGATCGCGGACGCATGATCGAGAGCCCGAGGCCATGACGAGGAAGCGTCGGACGCTCGCATTTCTGATCGACAATGTCGTTGGCGACTACCAGTCCGAGCTGCGCGCCGGGATCGAGCGCGGCGCCGCGGCGCACGACGTCAACCTGCTGACGGCGTTCAGCGACCCGGCCATGGCTCGCCGGCCGGAGGTGGCGGACCGGGGCACCTTCTATCACCTCATCGGCCCTGAGACCGCCGACGGCGTCATCGTCGCCTCATCGACGCTCTCCCCTTACGGCGGCATGGAGGTCATGCGATCGTTCTGCCGGTCCTTCGCGCCGCTGCCGGTGTGCAGCATCGGGACCGCGATCGACGATGTGCCGAGCCTGATGGTCGACAACGCCCTCGGGAGCGAGATCTCGGTCGGGCACATGGCGGACGAGCACGGGTGCCGGCGCATCGCGTACATCGGCGGCCCGAGCAGCAGCGAGGAGGCCGCGCTGCGCGCCTGCGGGTACCGGAGGGCGCTCGCGGCGCGGGCGCTCCCTTTCGACGAGCGCCTCCTCGTGTTCGGTGGGTTCACGATCCCGACGGGGCGCGCGGCGATGCGCGAGCTCCTGGCTCGCGGGGTGGCGTTCGACGCCGTGGTGGCGGCCAACGACAGGATGGCGCTCGCGGCGATCGAGGTGCTCAAGGCCGAGGGACGCCGCATCCCGGAGGACGTCCTCGTGTGCGGGTTCGATGACGTCGGCATCGCTCGCTTCACGAAGCCGTCGTTGACGACGGTGCGCCAGCCGATCGAGCGGCTCGGGGGGATGGCCGTGAGCACGGTCCTCCGCATGATCGACGGCGAGGCTGTCGAGGCGCTGCAGCTCGCGCGTGTGGAGCTCACGCAGCGCGAGTCCTGCGGCTGCGGCTACCGCGCGGGCGACACGTTCCTTCAGCCGGTCCCCTCGGCGCGCGGCTTCCCGCGCCCCATCGCGGATCAGCGGGCGTCGCTGGAGCGCGCGCTCGCCAGCAGCGTGGCGATCCCGAGGGGCGCCCTCGACGGCTGGGCGGGCGACCTGCTCGCCGCGATGGAGGCGGAGCTCGCGGGCGACGAGGGGCGCTTCCTGCGCGCGCTCCAGGCGCTCCTCGACGGGGCGAGGCGCGAGGGCGTGCTCCTCGAGGAGTTCCAGGCCGTGATATCGCTCTTGCGCTCGCGGGTACAGGGGTCACCCGTGGGCGGCGACGCAGCGCTGGAGCAGCTCTGGCACGCCGCGCGCATCCTGATCGGGAGCGAGTGCGTGCACGTCGAGGGGGAGCAGCGGCTGAACGTGGAGCTCGCCGCGATCGATGTCACTTACGGCGCGCGGGGCTTCTCCGCGTGCTTGAGCCTGCCCGTGCTCAAGGGGTTGCTGGCGTCGGAGCTGCCGAGGATGCGGTTCTCGGACGTCGCCGTGTCGCTGTACGACGATGCTCAGCAGGCCACCATGAAGCCGCTGTTCGTGATGGAGGACGGCCACGAGGTGGAGGTGCCGGCCGTGAGCTTCCCGTCGCACCTCCTGGCGCCCCCGGGCTTCCTGGAAGCCGACGAGCGCATCAGCAGGATCGTGCTTCCGGTTGCGTTCGGCGACGAGGAGCGGTTCGGCGTCGCGGTGCTCGATCACCGCGCCAGCGGGATGATGTACGAGGTGCTGCGCCTCCAGCTCGGCTCCGCGGTCAAGGCCGCGGCGCTGCACCGGCAGGTCGTCCGGGAGGTGGAGCTGCGCGAGCGGCTGGAGCAGGAGCGGGTCCGTCAGGAGAGCCAGGTCGCGGCGCGCATTCAGACAACGCTGGTGCCGAAGCAGCTCTCGATCGAGGGGCTCGACCTCTGCGCGGTCATGAAGCCGGCGGCCGAGGTCGGCGGCGATTACTACGATGTGATCCCGGCGAACGGGGGCGGGTGGCTTGGGATCGGCGATGTCGCGGGGCACGGGCTCGCGGCGGGCCTCATCATGCTGATGATCCAGAGCATGGTATCGGCGCTTACGTGCAACGACCCGGCCGCGAGCCCGGCGAAGGTCGTCACGGCGCTCAACAAGGCAATTTTCAAGAACGTCCGCGATCGTCTGGAGCGCGACGAGCACGCGACGCTCCTCTTGCTCCGGTACGAGCGCAACGGGCGCGTGACGTTCGCGGGCGCGCACGACGACCTGATCGTGTGCTCGGCGCGGACGCGGCGCTGCGCGTGCATTCCGAGCTCAGGCGTCTGGATCGGCGCGCTGCCCGAGATCGGCGCGTTGACGCGGGATGCGGAGCTCTACCTTGGGGACGGGGACGTTCTCGTGCTCTACAGCGATGGCGTGACCGAGGCGCGGAACGCCCATCATGAGCAGTTCGGGCTGGAGCGGCTCTGCGCCGTCATCGAGGCTGTCCAGACCGAGCCTGTCAGCGTGATCCGCGACCGGATCCTCGAGGAGGTCGAGGGGTGGTGCCCGAGCCCGGACGACGACATCACGATCGTCGTGGCGAGGTATCGGGCGCCCGAGTAGCTGCGGCGGGGCGGAGCTCGCCCTGGCCGGGCGCGTTCCTCGTTCTGGGCCGGGCGCGCCGATGAAGCTCCTTCCGGCGGCTCCCCATGGCGGCCGCCACCCCCTCCGCCGCATTCGCCACCTCTTCCGCCGCGAATTTCCCTGAGTTCGCCGCCCTCTCCGCCTGGCACGCCTTTCGCGAAAGGGCTCTGGCATGCAGGCCACGGCGCTCACGTTCTCTCTGCTCGGGCTCGACGCGCACCCCATCCGGGTGGAGGTCGACTCGGGCCGCGGTCCGTCGTTCTTCCAGATGGTGGGCCTCGCCGAGGCGAGCGTCCGCGAGAGCCGCGTGCGCGTCCGTGCCGCGCTCCAGCAACTGGGCATCGAGCTGGACGAATACGTGATCACCGTGAACCTCGCCCCGGCAGACCTCAAGAAGAGCGGCGGCGCGTACGACCTCGCCATCGCGATCGCCGCGCTCGCGGCGCTCGGCAAGGTGCCCGCCGAGGGGCTCGACCGGATTGGCCTGCTCGGCGAGCTCTCGTTGAGCGGCGCGGTGCGCCCCGTGCGCGGCGTCCTGCCCGCGCTGCGCGGCGCGGCGGCGCAGCGGGTCACGCGGGCGATCGTTCCCCAGGGCAACGCGCGCGAAGCGGCGAGCGTGGCTGGCATCGACGTCCTCATCGCGGAGCACCTCGGCCAGGTCGTCGCGCACCTCCGCGGCAACAGGCCACTTGCGGGTGCAGGGACCATGGCCGCGATCGACGCAGAGCCGAGCGCTGCAGCGGCGGATCTCGCCGAGGTCCGCGGCCAGCACGGGGCGCGCCGCGCCCTCGAGATCGCCGCTTCCGGGGGACATAACCTGATCATGATGGGCCCGCCTGGCAGCGGAAAGACCATGCTTGCTCGGCGCCTGCCGACGGTTTTGCCGCCGATGTCCTACGACGAAGCGCTCGATATCACCGCGATCCACTCCGTCGCCGGGCTGCTCTCCCCGGACAGGGGCCTCGTCGCGATTCGGCCGTTCCGCGCCCCGCATCATACCGTGAGCGCCGCGGGCCTCGTCGGCGGCGGGGATCCCATCCGCCCCGGCGAGGTCTCCCTGGCCCACCATGGGTGCCTGTTCCTCGACGAGCTGCTCGAGTTCCGCCGCGGCGTCCTCGAGGCGCTCCGCGAGCCGCTCGAAGAGGGCACGGTCGCCCTCTGCCGCGCCCGCGCCCGCGTCGTGTTCCCGGCGCGCCCGATCCTGGTGGCCGCCATCAACCCCTGTCCGTGCGGCTTCCATGGCGACCGCGGCAATCGCTGCGCCTGCTCCCTCGATCGTGTCCGCGCCTACCGCGCGCGGCTGAGCGGGCCGCTGCTCGATCGCATCGATCTTCACATCTCCTTGCCGCCCGTCGATGTCGCTCACCTGTGCGCGCCGCTCGCCGACGGCCGGTCGGCGCTCGAGGCGCCCGAGAGCTCCGCTGCGGTGCGGGCGCGCGTCGTCGAGGCCCGGGCCGCGCAGCGCGGGCGCTTCGAGGCGGGGGAGGTCGCGGCGACGCACAACGCCGAGCTCGGCCCGCGCGATCTCGCCCGCGTCGCGATGCCGGACGCCACCGGCGCGCGCGTGCTCGCGTCGGCCGTGGAGCGGCTCGGGCTCTCCGCGCGGGCGTACACCAAGGTGCTGCGGGTCGCCCGGACGCTCGCCGACATGGACAGGAGCTCTGCGGTGCGGGCGGCGCACGTGGCCGAGGCGATCGGCGCGCGGCTGTTCGACCGCGAGGCCGCCTCCGGGCCGGCGCCCGCCACCACCGCCGCGGGTGCCTGAGCTCGCCGCGGCGCCAAGGACCACCGCGCCTGCAGCGATGCCGGCGCGATCGCGGCCGCCCCGACGGCCGCGCTGGATCGTCTGTCCGCGCGCTCGGGGGCGCGCGCGTCGAGCACGCGACAACCAACACGCAACACGCAACACGCAACGAACGCACGTCGACAAGGAGAGACCGAGATGATGACCGAGATCGCTGAGAAGCTTCGCACCGTGAAGACCGTCGTTGGCACCATCGAGAAGCAGTTCGGGAAGGGGGCAATCATGTCATTGAACGGCGAGAACGAGACCCGGGACATCGGCCTGATCCGGACCGGATCGCTGTCGCTCGACGCGGCGCTGGGGATCGGGGGCTACCCGCGCGGGCGCATCGTGGAGATCTACGGCCCGGAGTCGTCGGGGAAGACCACGCTCACGCTGCACGCGATGCGGGAGGCGCAGCGCGCGGGCGGCGTCGCCGCGTTCATCGACGCCGAGCACGCGTTCGACGTCACGTACGCGCGCTCGGTCGGCGTCGACATCGACAGGCTGCTGGTCTCGCAGCCGGACAACGGCGAGCAGGCGCTCGAGATCGTCGAGATGCTCGCGCGCTCGAGCGCCGTCGACGTGATCGTCGTCGACTCGGTGGCTGCGCTCACGCCCAAGGCCGAGATCGAGGGGGACATGGGCGACTCGCACATGGGCCTCCAGGCGCGGCTGATGAGCCAGGCGCTGCGGAAGCTCACGGGCATATGCCACCGCACCGACACGACGCTCATCTTCATCAACCAGCTCCGGCAGAAGATCGGCGTCGTGTTCGGCAATCCCGAGGTGACGACCGGCGGCAACGCGCTCAAGTTCTACGCGAGCGTGCGGCTCGACGTGCGCCGGGTGGGGCCGGTGAAGGTGAGCGACGAGGCCATTGGCAGCAGGACGCGCGTCAAGGTGGTCAAGAACAAGATGGCTCCTCCGTTCCGAGAAGCTGAGTTCGACATCCGGTGGGGAGCGGGCATCGACGGCGCGGCGGATCTCATCGACTTCGCCTGCCAGCTCGGGGTCGTCGAGAAGAGCGGCGCGCACCTGTCGTTCGCGGGCGAGCACATCGGGCAGGGGAGGGAGCGCGCCCGCGAGGCGCTGCTCGGCAAGCCGACGCTCGCCACGTCGCTCCGCGCCGCCGTCGATGCGGCGGCGCTGGCGCGCCCCGGCGTCGCCGCGGCGATGGATGCATGAGCCCGAGCAGGCGGCGCGCCGGCGGCCCATCGCCGCCGGGCGCCGCTCGTCCTTCTGAACCGCCCTCGGGGACGACATGGCCTGTCGCGGGCGGAGGTGAAACGGCCGCAGACGTCGTTGGTGACCGCGATTGACGCTCTCGAACGACAGTAGACGATGGCAGACGACAACAACGTGGTGAACTGGAGCACATCATGACTGATGGACTGAACAAGGTGATTCTCATGGGCAACCTCGGCTCGGATCCGGAGCTGCGCTACACCGGCAATGGCACGCCGGTGCTCCAGCTGCGTATGGCGACGAACGAGTCGTTCGTCGACAAGAACAAGGAGCCGAAGGAGCGTACGGAGTGGCACAACATCGTGTTCTGGGGGCAGCGCGCCGAGGCGCTCGCGAAGGTCCTGTCCAAGGGAGACGGTGTGCTCATCGAGGGCGGGCTGCGCACGTCGAGCTACGAGAAGGACGGCATCCGGCGCTACCGCACCGAGGTGATCGCGCGGGATCTCCGCTTCACGGGGCGGCGGGGCGTGGCGCAGGCGCTGCCGGGTCCGGACGACGACGGCGAGGCGACGCAGCCCGGGGCCGAGGTGCCGACCACCGCGCGGCTCGGGAAGAACGGCGTGCGGGGGCGGCCGCCGGAGGTCCCAGCGCTGGATGAACTGCCGTACTGACGGCGGAGTAGCGACGAGCGAGGCGGCTGGGAGAAGCCGCCTTGCGGCGCCCCTCGCCCCCGCGGGCCCCCGCGCGACGCGGCCGGAGGCTGCCGATGAATGCGCGCCCGTGCGGCGCCTGGGCGTGCTCCTGGCAGCCGCGCACCCCGTCGGGTCGCCTCGCATGTACCAGCTCGTCGCCGCGCCAGCAACGCGGACCATTCTCCCAAGGACGGCTCGATTGCTCTGCTCGTGGGCCACCGGTCGTCGACCGTCCGGCCATTCGTCGCAGCGCGATTCTTCGCCAACCACCTGTCGCTCCTCGCGCGTCCTGGGCGCCACCCGTCGCAGCGCCATTGGGCCGCTGAGCTCGGCGTGTGGCGTGTTGCTGGATTCCAGTGATACGGGTCTGCGGGGGTCAATCTCTCCTCGCGGCTACTCGTCACGGAGCCGTTGGCGCGTGGCGTCAGCTGCAGATGGCTGAGTTAATCATTCGAGGAGGCCATCAAGCGGTAGACATTATCCGGCGGTGCCGGCTGAAGAGCTCTCGTGTCCTACATGGGCCCAGAAAAGTGATTCGTTGAGTCGATGCGATGTTCGAAGTGTATTGACGGATGCATTGTATTGGGAGTAAACATTGGATGCTAGGCTCGACGCGACCAGGTGCGATTCTATCGCTGTACACGATCGGCCTCCTCTACCGAATCTGCTCGGCCTGCAGAACGGCAACGTGGTAACCGTCAACCGAGGTAATTCATGCTCAGCAATATGGCTCGTTTCCTGATGGTGTCTGCTGCTGCTTCTTTCGTCGCGCTTGGCTCTGCCCCGGCCGATGCGTGCGTCGATATTTCCGACACCGCGCTCGATCTCATCGCTGACACCACACCGGTGGCGAGCGGCGCTGTGTTCTTCACGGCGGTCCAGAAGGCGGCTTTCGGCTACACGAACACGGACATCGCCGTCCTCTGGGGCAACGTCAGCCCGAACTCGGCGCTGTACTTCGACAACTTCTTCGCGGTCGCCCCCGCAACAACCCACTTCACAGAGATCACGAACGTCGCCAACATTGCTGCGGGCGACGTCCTCATCCTCGACGCGACGGCGTCGTACTCCGGGCACACCGCGATCATCACGGGCCCAGTGACACAGGTCTCGCCAGCGCTGTCCCCGGTCTACGCGACCACGAAGCAGTGGGCGTTGCCGATCGCCGACTCCACCACCTCGAAGCACGGCTGCAGTGTGGCCTATCCTGACAGCCGGTGCGTCGGCGGCGTGTTTACCGCTGGGGAGGGGACGGCCTTTATGCGTCTCTACGCCGACGATGTCACGGGAGTCCCGGGGGGCCACACCTGGAGCGTCGCTTCGGTCAGTGCGAGCAGCTATTACTCGATCTCGGACCGGCCCTTCAAGATCGGTAGGCTGACGCCGTGCCCTCCGCTCTGATCTGAGCTCCGGCTCGATGTCCTGAGAGGCCGTGCGCGCGCTCGCGGCGCCGTGGCCGCCGGGCGATCCTGAGGGCGCGCGCTCCCAGGATCGCCCTCTCCCCCCCTTCGGCGTTTACGGCATTCCGCCCTTCTCGGCCGCCGCGGGCACGCGGCAGAGCTGGGCGATTCCCTTTCCGCTCAGCTTCTCGCGGGTCAGCTCGAACTGCGGCACGTACATGCAGAAGCGCCCGCCCTTCTCGGTCGCGATGCTCGTTCGACGCGAGATCATCTCCTCGAGCTCCGAGCGGCTGACGGCCTTGTCCGTCTTCAGCGTGTCCGAGACCTTGAGATCGACCGCGTTCGGGCAGCTGACGCTGGCGGCTACGGTGAGGTTGGGCTTCACCTTCTCCTGACCCTCGCGATAGTCAGCACCAGGCCCCGCCTGGCCGCCTGCTTGCGCCGCGCCCGCCTGGGCGCCTGCGTGAGGCTGGCTGCCGCCTTGAGCGCCGCCGGCATGGGCCTGGGCCTGGCTGCCGTCGGTATGGCCCTGCTCTCCCGCGCCGCCCCGTCCCAGGTTGCCGCCGCCGGTCTGGCCGCCCGACGGCTGCTGCGACTTGCCCGTGGCGACGGGATCGATCCGACCGTTCACGGAGGCCGTGTAGGTGCACCCTTCCTCGACCGGGAACGAGATCTGCTCCTGGAGCTTTATCGCCTGTTTCTTCTGACCCTGCCCCTGCTGCTGCTGCTGCCCGCGCTGTGCGCCGCTCGGGCTGGGCTTGTCGCCCTGATGCTGCGCACCGCCCTGCGCCGCTCCCGGGGTGCCCGATTCGCGGTGCTGCGGCGTGCTCGTGCCGCCCGTCTGAGCGGCTGCGAGCGCCGGCACGACCGCGAACGCTCCCATGGCGAGCGCAAGTTGGATGGACCGATTCGATTTCATATTACCCCCAACCGTAGAATCTGCTTCCGATCGTACTCACCACCGCCGCGGGCCGACCGCCCACTAGGCGGCTTGTTCCCAGACCTTCCTTGACAGCGCGTCCTTGATCCACGCGAGGTGCCGCTGCTCATCGGCGTAGTTGCGCTCGATGATCGCGCGCGCCTCGGTCGTGAGCGACTCGTCCAGCGCGGCCTGGTACTGCCGGTTTGTGAGCTCCTCGTTGCCGCGCATGGCGAGGAGCGCGCTCTGGTCTCCCTGGCTCGTGATCGCCGTGAACCCCTCGATGAGCTTGCCCTTGAGGTCGCGGGTCTTGGCCGCGACGCCGCCGAGCGACGTCACATGCGCGGTCAGATCCACCACGTGGCGCGCGTGATCGTCCCTGAAGCTCGCGAGCCTCTCCTTGGTATGAGCGTGCTCGCACGCCTCGATGGCGCGGTCATAAGCGGCGATCGCGTCGCGATCGAGCTGGATGAGGTCGTTGAACACCTCGAAGACGTCTCTCGCCATGATGGACACTCCTTCCGGGATCGCGCTCCGCTCGGACCCCCCCGCCCACCACCTGGGGCATTTGCGTGGGGGCGCAAGCCATGCGCACGTCGTCGCCGGAACTTGTGGTCGCCGTCGGCGCGCTCGGCTCGGCCGGCGCTCGTGCGGCCTCTGGCGGCCGCGTCGGGCGGCCCGGCATCCCGATCGGCCCGGCAACCTCGACCTGGCACGGACCGTGAAAGCCGTTGGAAGATGGGAGATGGGAAACCCTACGGCTTTCGTTGACTGGCGCCGCCAGCGCAGGCGCCGCGGGGAGATGGGATGTGCCTATGAAATGCTCTCTTGGCTGCTCGATGCGCGCCGCGCTCGCGCTGCTCCTCGTCGTCGCCTCCGCGGCCTGCGCCGAGGGGCTCGCGAACGCGCCCAGCATCAACCGCGAATGGACCCCGGACGACCGTGGGCAGGACGCCATCGCGAATGGCCCGCGCTCCTGCCCCAGGGAAGGCCCCGATCCGCTCTCACCCCCCGGTGAGCTGCGCGATATCTGTCCCAAGGTCGCTCCGCCGAGGCTGCCCAACGCCGCTGCGTCGCCCTGAGCGCAGCCGGTTCGCGCGAGCAAACCTCGCTGCGTCCTCTGGCCTCACGCTCGCGCGCGCAGGAGCTCGCGGCGAGCTCCGCACGCAGGGGGTCCTTCTGCGGTCGACCGCGTCTACAATCGACGACCCGGATGCGGCTGTGCCTGCCAGCGCAAAGGCAGAATGTCCCGGCTGAGGCGAACTGCCTCATGCAGAAGGGACGATCGCCCAGGCTCCGGTGTGCCTCTAGGGCTCGGGCGCGCCAGCTCCCGCCGCGACGCCCGTTGCGGGGGGGCGACTCCGCCGCTCGCCCGCAGGGCACTCGTGGAGCCCGGCGCCCGCTGCGTCGACCGTGAGCTGGACGGTCCGGCGCTGCCGCGCGATCGGGATGGTGACGGGCTCCTCGATGAGCTCCGGCGCCAGCGCGCCGCGGGCGGGGATGAAGCGCGGCTCGCCGGGCTTGCGATCATCGGCCACCTTCCACGCGCGTGGCACCTTCCTCAGCCCGACCGGGTAGAGGGTGAGCCCCTCGCGGTGGACGTGAATCCGCAAGAAGTTCTTGTAGTCCTGGATCCGGAGCGCCGAGAACGCTTCGTTGCCGTGGCGCCGCGCGACGTTGAGCGAGATCAGGAGGTAGAGGCCCATGATCGTCGACCCGACCACGGCGCCGGTGGCGCCGACGAAGAGCGTCACGCCGAGGAGGCTCCACATGGACGGGAGGTCCTGGACGTCGACACCGAGCAGCGCGCCGCCGAGGTGCGCGAGCCCCAGCGCCGCCGCGAGGTGCGCGAGCGCGTGGAGCGAGCCCGCGAACCGGCGATACCAGGTCTTGTAGGTGTCCGTGAAGACGATGAACACGAGCACGACGACGAGGACCCACCCCACGGCCCCCGGCCCGGGACGGGGCAGCGTCAGGGAGGAGAGCATGTAGACGAAGGCGGCGGCAGGCCAGAAGCCGAGGTTGTGCCAAGCGAACGAGAGGTTGCGCCAGGCGAGCCGGCGCGACTCCGACTCTGACGGAAACGAGGCACGCAACATATAAGGGCGCTGGTCGGTGCCCGCGCCGGAGCGGACGACGGTGACCGGCTCGCCGTGGGTCGGGTGCAGGAACGCGCCGCCGCCGCCGGCGATGACGTTCTGCCGGCCATCCGCGGACTCGTGGCGGCGGTAGTGGTGCAGATCTCCGGCGATGCGCGCGACGATCTCGACCCCGGGCCGCGCGTCGGCGAGCTGCTTCTCGAAGAAGGCGAGGTTGCTCTGGAGCTCTGGGTTGTAGATGGCGCCTTTCACCCAGTCGGGCTCGGCGGTGCAGAGGATCACGCGGTCGCCGTCGCGCATGTCGTGCGTCGCCAGCTTGCAGAAATACTCGATCTGCGGCTGGTCGATGTCGGACTCGAGCTGGATGTCGACGCCGAGCAGCCAGAAGCCGTGGGGCAGCTTCAGCGCGAAGTAGCTCCGGGACTGGAACGTCTTCCAGGCGCCGAGCGTGCGTTTCTGGCCGAAGAGGCGCATGAAGCTCATCAGCCCGTCGTACCAGTCGTGGTTGCCTGGGATGGCGAACAGGTGCGGCGCCTCCGTCACATCGGCCTTCGGGAGCGCGGCCGCGTAGGGCTCGACGAGCCGCGTCCAGTACGCCTGACGCGTGGCCGAGGGGTACACTTGGTCGCCGCCCATGATGAGCACCTCTCCGCGCCTCGTCTCCCGGCCGCCGAGCGAGAGGACCGGCCGCGCGAGGAGGCTGGCGATCGCGTAGGTGGGGTTGAAGCCATCGCCCGTGTCCGCCACGTAATCGATCCAGAGCTCGTCGCGCACGACGCCGTTTCGGACGGCATAGTCGAAGGGCGGTTGCGGCCCCGCGATCGCCTCGAGGAGGCGGAAATCGTCGCGCGCGCCCATCAGGCGGGAGACGGTCATGTCGAGCGCGGAGCGGGCCAGCTGGAAGGGGCTGTACCAGCAGGTCATGAGGCTCCGCTGGAGCGCCGCGAGCTGCTCGCGATCCGGGCGATCGATCATCCGTCCCTCCGCTCAAGGGAGGTTATCACCGCCGGAGCGCCGCGTCGCCTCGCCCGGGCGCCTCAGCGCGGCACGACGACGTCGTGGGCATTCACGCTAGGCGAGATCACCGCCCTCCTTGAGGCAGCCGGCGAGCTCGCTGAGGAGCTTGTCGGTCGCCTCCAGGCCGCTCGTGAAGGCTTCTCCCTCCTTGGCTCGGCGGGTGAGCCGCATGTCGGGCGAGAGTCGGTAAGGTGAGCTCTTCGGCTGGACCAGCTTGAGCACCTTGGCATGATCGAGCGGGGTGTCCTCGCGCAAGTGCAGCGTGACCCCCTTGGCGCTCGCCTCGCATGCGAGCGCCTTCAGCCGGCGCAGCTCGGTCTTGAGCCGCATGAGGTGCACGAACCGGCGCGCCTCGAGCGGAGGCGCGCCGAAGCGATCCTCCATCTCGACCGCGAGGTCCTGCACGTCGTCGGTCGAGGCGGCACCGGCGAGCCGCTTGTAGAGGGAAAGACGTACGCCCACGTCGGAAATGTACTCTTCTGGCAGAAGTGCGTCGGCGTCGAAGGAGAGCTCGGTGTCGACGTCGTGAACCACGGGCTCGCCGCGCAGCTCGTGGACGGCCTCGTCGAGCATCTGGCAGAAGAGTTCGAAGCCAACCTGGGCGACGGTGCCGCTCTGCTCGGCGCCGAGGAGGTCGCCGGAGCCGCGCAGCTCCAGGTCGAGCGAGGCGATCTGGAAGCCGGAGCCGAGCTCGGTGTGGCGCTCGAGGGCCTCGATGCGGGCGCGGGCCTCGTCGGTCATGGCGTTCGGGGGCGGGACGATGAGGTAGCAGTAGGCGCGCTCCTTGGAGCGGCCGACGCGGCCGCGCAGCTGGTAGAGCTGCGAGAGGCCGAACATGTCGGCGCGGTCGATGAGGATGGTGTTGGCGCGGGGGATGTCGAGGCCGCTCTCGATGATGGCGGTGGCGCAGAGGACGTCGTAGCGCCCCTCGACGAAGTCGAGCATCGACTGCTCGAGGTTTTGCTCGCTCATCTGGCCGTGGGCGACGCAGATGCGGGCGCTCGGGACGAGCTCAGCGAGGCGGGCGGCGCGCTCGTAGAGGCCCTCGACGCGGTTGTAGACGTAGAACACCTGGCCGCCGCGGCCGAGCTCGCGGAGGACGGCCTCGCGGAGGACGGCCTCGTCGTGGCGGGTCACCACGGTGCGGATGGCGCGGCGATCGATCGGGGGGGTCGTGATGATCGACATGTCGCGGAGGCCGGAGACCGCCATCTGGAGGGTGCGGGGAATGGGGGTGGCCGAGAGCGTGAGGACGTCGACGTTGGTCTTGAGGGCCTTGATGCGCTCCTTGTGAGTGACGCCGAAGCGCTGCTCCTCGTCGACGACGAGCAGGCCGAGCCGCTTGAAGTGGACGTCCTTGGAGAGGAGGCGGTGGGTGCCGATCACGACGTCGACGCTGCCGTCGCGGAGGCCGCGGGAGACGTCGTCCTGCTCCTGCTTGGTCTGGAAGCGGGACATGGCGCGGACCTCGATGGGGTAGGAAGCCATCCGCGATCGGAAGCTGAGGTAATGCTGCTGCGCGAGCACCGTGGTTGGGCAGAGGACGGCGACCTGCCTGCCGGCGTTGGCGGCGCGGAAGGCGGCGCGGATGGCAACCTCGGTCTTTCCGAACCCGACATCGCCGCAGACGAGGCGGTCCATCGGGCGGCCGGACTCGAGGTCGGCCGCAACCTCGGTGATCGCCCGGGCCTGGTCGGGCGTCTCGTCGAAGGGGAAGGTCGCCTCGAAGGCACGGTAATCGTCGTCTGGCGGCGGAACGGGCTCCGCCGTGGCGGCGCGGCGCTCGGCGTAGAGGCGGAGGAGCTCGTCGGCCATCTTGCGGACGCTCTTCTCGACCCGCGCCTTCGTCTTGGCGAATGTCTGCCCGCCGAGCCGGTCGAGCTTGGGGGCGCCCTCGCCGCCGCTGAATTTCTGGATCTGGTTCAGGCGGTAGACCGGGAGGTAGAGCTTGTCGCCCCCGGCGTACTCGACGGCGATGAGATCGACCGTGGTTGAGCCGACCTGCTTGTGGACGAGGCCAAGGTACCGCCCGATGCCGTGCTCTACGTGGACAACGTAGTCCCCGACGCCCAGATTGCGGAGGTCCTCGAGGAAGGCCTGCGACGGCTTCGTGGAGGAGGAAGCGGCGCGTGCGGCGCGGCGGTGAGCGCGGGCACCGAAGATTTCCTCCTCCGTGACCAACGCGAGCCCCTCGGCAGGAGCGATGACGCCGCGCGCAAGAGAGCCCGTTACGACGAGGGCCGTTTCGCGCGGAGACGCGGAACTGCTGCCATCAAAGAACGCGGGGTCGAACGGACCGAGGTTGGCCTTCACCCGCACGTCACGATGGCGGAGCAGGGCGACGAGGCGCTCAACCTGGGTCTGCGCGCGTGCGGCGATGAGCACTCGTAGGCCCGCTTCTTGCCATGCGACCACGCGACGAACGAGCGGGTCGAGGGCGCCGTGCTTGCCGCGTGAAGCACGGGCGATCTTGATGGCGCGCTCGAGGTCCGACTGATCGCGCGTCGCAAGCGATGGAACGTCCTCAGGGACGACCTCGAAGCGCTCCAGCGAGTTCCGATTTTCCGCAGCACCCTCAACCCCGGTGCGGTGCAGGGCAAGCACCGTACGGGCGCCGAGCCACGAGGCAATGTGCACCTCGTCCTCGTAGAAGGCGGCCAGCGGGAAGTGCGGCTCACGGTCCTTGTGGCTCCGATCGGCCGCGGCGCGACCGAGCTCGTCGCGCACGGCGGCGGTGACGGAGGATGGGTCCTCAAGGACGATGAGCGCGTCGTCGGGCAGGTACGACGTGAAGGAGACGAGGTCGATGAAGGCAGGCAAGTAGCCTTCGGCCCCGAAGAAGGCGCGACCGCTCGCGACGTCGTCGACCAAGGCGCGCGCCTTGGTCGAGGGGAAGTCGATGACGTCACACGCGGCGCGCACCCGCTGGCGGGCTCGCTCGACATTTGCAGGCGTGAGGATCGCCTCGCGCGCCGGCGGGATCCAGACCTCCTTCACATCGGCGACCGTGCGCTGGTCGTCGGGGTTGAAGGTCTTGATCGATGCGACGATGTCTCCGTAAAAGTCGATGCGCACCGGCAGCTCGGCGGAGGGCGCCCAGATATCGAGGAGGGCGCCGCGGACGGCGAATGTCCCGGGATCTTCTACCAGGGGGCTGCGGACGTAGCCGGATGCACCGAGGCGGGCGGAGAGCGCGTCGCGATCCATCTCCTGCTCGGCGATGACGAGCTCGGCGTGTTCGGTGATCTCGTCCCTGGGTACGACCTTGCGGGCGAGCGCGGTGATGGGGCAGACGAGGACCGACCAGGGAAGGTCCATGCCGAGGTGGAAGAGCGTGGCGAGGCGTGTCTGGGCGCCCCGGCGGTCCGGGTTGACATCCGCGTAAGGGCTGGCCTCGTTCGGCAGGTAGAGAAGGACGCGGCCGAACGTGGTCGAGCCGGCGGCCTCGGCGTCGTCGGCGTCCCGATCGACCAGCAGAAACGACGCGTCGGCCGCCAGAGCGCGGGCGCTGTCGACGTCGGGAGTCAGGGCGATGATCCGGCGCCCGGCGGCGGCCGCGACGAGGCGACGGATGACGAGGGCGCCGGCCGAACCGGCCGAACCTGTGACATGACGGGTGCCAGGTGGCGCCGCGGCGAGCTCTGCGGCGAGCTCACGGGGCGTGATGACCGGGCGGTCTGCCGGGAGGTCGAACGACGGGAGCAGCTCGAAGTCGGCCGGCGTGGAGGCGGGCGGGCCGCTGGTAGCGGTATCGTTCGAAGCACTGTCGTCGACGTGGCCTGAGAGCTCGGCGATCGTGGCGCTGAGCGGGGAGCTCGAGGTGGAGGTGCGGGAGCGCTCGGGGGGCATCGGCGCAGCGCGGTCTAGCATGGGCGGAGCGATTCGACCCGCCGTTGTTTTCGCGCGCGACCTGACCGTGGTTCGCGCCGCGCAGGTGCCACCCTGCCGTGCTGCGGCCGGGGGCGCGACCACACCGTGCTGGGAGCGTATCGCGTGGACGTCGTAGGAGGGGGCGTTACACGACGGGTACTTCAGATCGGCCCCGGTCCTGAATGGCCTCTAGTCACGACGGTAATGTCGACTCTCGACTCCACGCCGGCATTTCGACCGCTCGGACTCCGTTCACGCCGAGCCTGGTGTCATCGAGCGAACCGAGCTGGCGAGCCGGTGCGCCTGCCGGCCAGCCGAATCGCCCGACGTAGTGCATGAGTCGAGCCCTGGAGGAGAACGAATGTGTGGTCCTGCCGTTGCCTGCAATAACGCCGTGTCGTATTCAGGTGTGGGTAATGTTGTGCGGCGGGCGAGCTGATATCCCAGGTTTCGGCTTTTGAAATGCTCTGGGGTCAATGTGAGCTGGTCCTGCATCTATGCGGCCGCTGGCTCGCCCGCGTTAACGGTGACACCGTGGAACACGCGCATCCACCACGTTCCCGCAGGGAAAGTTACGCTGCGAACACCTGCGCGCCATTGATTGATCGAGTGTCGGTATGCGATGCGAAAGGCGTGAACGGCAGCGATGGCGGCGTTCTGTGCGTCTGCCTGTCTGCGGCCGACTGCGAATGTTGGATTGAGATCTCGAAGTGGCTCGATGCTCGTTGCTCGCTTGTAAGGAGAAATGTTCCTCGCGCGCGCAGCCCCCAGGAAGCCAAGCCTTTGTCGTTGCAGGGTAGTGCGAGCCTGTCTCTCGTGCAGATCGATCCTTTCGGTGATCTCGTGGCGAAATTTGTCAGCGTCGCAGTCGTTGATTGACGGCGGAAGTGTGATCGCAAGAGCTGCGTCGGTTGGCCATTCGTGGTTCCGTGGATTGAAGTATATTTCAGGTCTTTGGGCCCGCAGCACGCCGCGGCCGATGTCGCCGACGAGCACCTTGGCTCCTGGCCACTCATGCGCATGCCGTACGAGACCAGCAGCGACCGGATTTGCGAGTGTGTAAGCGATCTTCTCCACCAGAGCGTCCCGTGTTGCTAGCCGTACCACGCTGGTTGCTCGATGGTCCCACACCGGCCCTTCCCACGCGCGCAAGATCTTGGTCCCGAGAGCGACAAGCCGATGGAATCTCTGTAGAAATCGTGGGAGCTCGCCGTGCGTGTCTGTGACAACGATATGAATGTGCGTGGACATTACGCAGAGGGCGTGTATGAGGATACCATAGCGGTGGGCCGAGACAGCCAGGGTATAGATCACGAGCCGTGTGATCGCGGAGTCGGGGCGGAAGAGAAAGTGCCTTCGCAGTACACGGCGGGTGAGTAGATACGTAGCGCCGGGGACGATCGCACGAGGCTGGCTCATGTCCGACGGGTATGTCAAGCGCCGTGCCGGACTCGAAGTCCGCCGATTTTTGAAGATTTTGGTGATTGAAGCGGTGGCGGCCGCCATCCACTCCGCCACCTTCCGCCACCCAGTGGTCAGGTCGGGGGGGCAGGGCAGAGTGCAAAGGGCAGAGCGCAACGTAGCTCGGTAGACGTCGATTGCTCGAAGGCCATGGAGGCGATGCATCGTGGGCGGGCAACAAAACCAAACAAGAGCTCAACAGCTCTACAGGTGGACCCCGCCTCCTAGCGACACCCCCCACGTTGTTGCCCCTCGCTGCCCGGTCACCCCGGACGGCGCATCCAGGTTGACGGCAACCTGGGAGCGTACGAACACCGGCTCTAATTCCACATTCGCATATAAGGTTGCTGCCCACTGTGAGAAATCTCGCCCTGCGAGCGGCGCCGACTGTGCGAGCATCTGCACCCGCACTCCGGGTGTCAGCGGGCCCATCCGCAAGCCGGCGTGAGCGGCGGCCACGACCGCCAGCCGAGACGGATTGGCGTTTACGGAAACGAGCACGGCTGGATCCAGCTCAGCGCCAACGATCACCGGCATGGACAGCTCCGCCCGGCTGCGGAGCAACAGCGCGATCGGGATCGCGTTCGGTGCCCACATCCAGTAATCCGCGAACCCGCGCGCGGCCGTAGCTACGGCGTAATTGTATTCGACCTCCGTATTTTCCGGGATGGTGCCAGGGAACGTCGTCACCGGCGGTGCAACCCCGACCCCGGCATAGATCGAGCGGTTTCGCTCCTCGAGCAGCGCCGCCTGCACGGTCACGAACGGATTCCCGAACCGGAACGCCGAGCGCCGCGCCTCGCTCTCGATCCGAAACGTAGTCCAGGCCGAGGTGACGTCCGTGGTTGCGAGCAGCCAGCTGTTCAGGCGAACGCCCGCCGCCACCTGCGCCGCGACATGAATCGTATTCAGCGCCCGGTCCTGCGGCGAGGCCGTGAAGATACCGTACAGCGCAATATGGCCGCGGCCGCCAGATCGCACCGGAATGTCCCCCGTCGTCTGTGCCCAGCTCGGCGCCGCCCCCGCCAACGCAACCACGGTGACCGTGAGCCCGAGCCCGAACGCCCGCCTCCTCACTTCGTCCTCCGGAATTTCTGCACGCCGCGACCCCTCAGGCTGGTGACGTAGACGCTGCCGTCGTGCCCCACGGCGATCCCGTGCCCCCAATCGATCTCCCCGGGACCGTCCCCCGATGTGCTCCACCGGTCCACAATCTTCCCGTCGAGGCTCATCCGCAGCACATGCCCTCGGGGCCGCTCTGGATCCTGATCGCCTCCGTCTACGACGTAGACGTGCCGATCGGGTCCGAAGGCGATCGCCCACGGTCGCCCCAGCGCGGCGCTCTTCCACTGCGCCAGATAGTCGCCGTTCGCGCTGAAGACCTGAACACGCGCGTTCTCCCGGTCTGCCACGTAGACGCGCCCCTCGTCGTCGGTGACGATGCCGTGAGGCGTGTCGAGTTGTCCCCGCCCGAAGCCCTTCTCGCCCCACTCCATGACGAACTCGCCGTCCTTGGAGAAGCGCGCGATCCGCGCATGGTTGTAGCCGTCCGCCACATAGACGTCGCCGTCCAGGCCGAAGGCCACGTTGGTGGGCCGGTCGAACTGCTCCGGGCTCGCCGCGCACCCGATGCCTGCGAGCAATACGAGGATCCACACACCGATGCCCTTCATGGCGCCTCGCCGAGGGTCATGACCACATCCCCCTCCGCCGTCAGCTTGAACACCCGGTTCTGCTCGGAGTCCGTCACCCAGACGAAGTCGTTGCGATCCACCTCGATCCCGTGCGGATAGAAGAACAGCCCCTCTCCCCACGCGTCGAGCAGCTCGCCCGTCTCTGGATCGAAGACCAAGATCGTGGGTTCGCTGATCGGCGCGTCGTTCCCTGACGTGCGCCCGGCCGCATGGCTCACCAGCACGCGCCCCCGCGCGTCGACCGCCACGTCAAGCGCCGGGCCGAACACCATCCCGTCAGGGACACGCGGCCACCCGTCCGCCACCGCGTACGGCGGCGCTACAGGCGCGTCGTCCGCCGCCGGCGGTCGCGATGTGCACGCCCCCGCGAGCGTCAACCCTACCAGCCAGCGGCGGCCCCCGCGCTGCGCACAGGAGACCGACGTTGCGTTGCGAAGCAGCCATCCCATGACCAAGTATAACAATGTTATCCTGATGGCGTCAACGGGCGAGGCGCGGACGTGGCAAGATGGTGGGCATGGGTGTGATGAATGCCGATGAACCGGTGGAGCGCGTGTTCACGGCGCTCTGTGAGGGACGGTTGACGCGCGACGATCTGACGGCCCGCAAGATCGCCGCGTTCCTGGGCCAGACGACGATGGTGCTGTATCACCACTTCGGCTCGCTCGACGGATTCCTCATCCGCGTCGATGGCCTCGGGTGGCGGCGGCTCGCCGAGCGCCTCGACGCGCGGGCGCGCGGCGGCGCCGACGCGCGGTCGCTCGCCGTCGGTTACGTCGAGTTCGCGCTGTGCCATCCGGACCTGTACTGGCTGATGGCCGAGCGCCGCTTCGACCGCGCCCGCCTGCGCGAGCAGGGGCGCCTGCGGCTCGCGCGCCCTCTTTGGAGCTCATTCGTCGAGCTCTTGCGCCATCATGGCAGCAGGCGGCCGGAGGAGGATACCCACGTGCTCTTCGCGGGCCTCCATGGCATCGCGATGCTCGCACTGAGCGGGCGCTCCAACCTGGGTGAGGTTTCTTCCAAGATTCCTTCCAGCCCGGGTAGGGCCCCCCCTGGAGGCCCGGGTGGGACCCCATTCAACCCGGGTGAGGAACCGAACCTGGGTGAGGGGACCGCCACGGGTGAGGAACCGAACTTGGGTGAGGGGTCCACCGCCAACCCGGGTGAGGGCCTCGCCGCAGATTCGGAGGTGGCCTTCGCCGCGGCACGCCGTCTCGCGGACCTCGTCCTCCCCGTCCGTCCACCCGAGCCGACCGCCTCCCAGGCGGGCCACGACCGCGGCGGCCCAGGGCGCCGCGCCTGAGCCGTCCGCCCAGGCGCGTTCAGGCGCCAGAGCGCTCGCAGGACGCTCCGCGCGCGACGCACCGGCTCCTGGCGCACGGCTCGCCGGCGAGGAAGAAAGGGAAAGCGCGTCGGCGCGCGCCTTCGCGCCGGGCGCATACCTCGCGTGGCGCGGGGCTTGCGCTGGAATTGTGCGAGACCGAGACCGACCCCAGCACATCGCGCCCGTTCGCCGGCCAGGCCGCGCAATGTCGGGGAAATCGGCACGTCCTGCGAGCTCGCGGCATCTATCTGGGTTCGGAGGTGTTATGCGCGCGCGACGCACGGTCGCTTGGTTGCTCAGCGGGGGGCTCCTCACTGCCGGCGCCGGTTGTGGCAGCGACGAACCGGAGGCGCTCGGCTCGGCGCGGCTCGCGGCCGTCGCGAGCGCCGACCGCACCGTGCACGCGCCCGATGCGCTCGGCGCCCAGCACCAGGCCGCGATCGCCGCCAACGCGGACGCGAGCATCCTCGTCGCGACCTACACCGATCCGCGCGGCGCCCTCGCAGATCCGATCAGCCTGTCCGGCGTCGCGCGCTCCGCCGACGGCGGCAGATCGTTCGCCGAGGTCCTCGGCCCGAACGGCGTGGGCGCGCTGCCCTCGGCCGCCGGCGGGCGGGTGCTCGGCGCCCCCCGCGTCGTCCACGATCCGACCCGCGACGTGTTCGTCAGCTCCTCCACCTACGTCCGGCCCACCGACGGCCTCCAGGGCCTCTGCATCCATGGCTCGACCCCCGGCAGCACGGCCGGCTCCTCGTGGTCCGCACCGGTCGAGGTGGCTCCCGCGTTCGTCGCGGGGGAGAGCGCCGAGCAGGCCTCCATCGACGTCAACGCGGCGACCGGGCGCCTCTCCGTCACCTGGGTTCAGCGCGGCGGAGCGTCTCCGAGGATCCTCTACAGCCACTCCGACGATCTCGGCCACACCTGGTCGCCCGCGGCCACGATCGCCCAGGCGCCTGCAGGCGGCGATCTGGACGGGCCGAGCGCGCGCATCCTCCCCGGGGCGACCGACCGGGACTCGGTCGTCTACGCCGTCTTTCGCGCCATCGAGCCGGGGACCTCGCTGCGCAACATCGGTTGCCGCCGGTCCATCGACGGAGGCGTCACCTGGGAGCCGCTCACCCTCCTCGACGAGGCCAGCTACCCCGCGGAAGACCAGATCCTCGGCGTCGACCAAGGAAGGAGCGCCCCGTCGATCGACGTCGACCAGGCCACGCGGCAGGTCTACGTCGTCTATCAGCGGAGCGGCGCCCGCGGGACAGGGGACATCGCGCTGCGCTCCTTCACCGAGCAGTGCACCGCGGGCCCCGCCGTCCTCCTCAACAGCAATCCAGGGCGCGATCGGGCCCAGTTCTTCCCCTTCGTGGCCGTCGACCGAACGACCGGCACAGCGCACGTCGTCTACTACGACCAGGACGTCGAGAGCTCGGGCGACATGACCGAGATCGTCCACACCGCGTCGAGCGATCAAGGCGCCTCCTTCAGCCCCCCTGCGGCGATCTCGGACCACCCCTTTCACGCGGGCCACGGCAACGACGCCTCCCGGCAGAACCTCGGCGACCGCATCGGCGGCGTGGCGCTCGCCGGCGAGCTCTACAGCGTCTTCAGCATGACGGCCACCCCGCCGCGGTTCGACGAGGGGCAGCCGTCGTCGACATCCCTGATCGCGCCCAACGTCCACCTGGACGTCCTCGACGAGCTCGCGCGCGTCCCGCCGCTGCGCGCGGCCGGCACCCGGATCGCGGACACCGCGTGCGGCGCTCTCGCGAACGAGCGCATCGATCCCGGGGAGCTCGTCGACGTCGGCGTCTACCTGGAGAACTACCTCGCCAACCCGATCTCCGGCAGGACGACCGTCTCGCGGATCACCGCCACGCTGTCGACGGAGACGCCCTCCGTGACCATCGTGAGGGCGAGCGCGCTCTACCCCGATATCGAGCCCCTCCGCACCGTCGCGGGCGACGCGCCGTTCGTCCTCAAAACGGCCCGGGACTTCGTTCCGGGAACGCCGATCGACCTGACGCTCACGGTGAGCTCGGCTCAGGGTACGGTCGAGCTGCCGATCCAGCTCGAGACGGGCTCGCCGGGCGCCGCGGAGGTACTCCTCCGCGAGGATTTCAACGCCGGGAGCGCGCCCGCGCTGCCCTCCGGGTGGCAGTCGGTGCGCGCCGGCGGGTCGGCCTCCGCCTCGCCGTGGACGGTCGCGCAGACGCTGACGCCCGGAAACAACGCGGCATTTCACGACGAGGAGGCGGCGACGTCGCTCGTCGCGCTGGTGTCGCCCGCCGTGACCATCCCGGAGAGCTCCGGGAACTCCTACGTCACGCTCGACTTCGATCTCACCTACGAGCTGGAGGACGATCCGCAAAAGCTCATCCAGGCGTTCGACGGCCTGACGCTGCACGTGGAGGATCTCACGGCTGGCGCCGCGCCCCGGGCGGTCCTCGCGGAGGCGTTCGCCGAGCGGATCATCACCGGAGGGAGCCACCACTTCCCCAAGCACCTTCCAGCCCGCGACGACCCGGACTACCTCGAGGACAACGCGGTATGGTCCGGCAGCTCCAGCGGGAGCAAGCACGTATCGATCCGCTTCCCTGGCGCTGGGTTACGGGGGCGGACCGTGAGGCTCCGATTCGACTACACGCAGGACGACAGCCGGGTCTGCACGGATATCGGGCGCCCTGGGCCGTGCGGCGTCGCGGTCGATAACATCGCGCTCGCGGCGGTGCCGGTCGTGTCCGGCGCCTGCGGGGCGGACCTGGCCATCACCCAGGCGGCCGCGCCTGATCCTGTGTCGCCGGGCGCGCAGTTCACGGTGACGATCGACGTCGCCAACGAAGGGCCGGGCGACGCGAGCGACGTCGTGGTGTCGTCCGCGCTGCCCGCCGGGGCGAGCCTCGTCAGCGCCGCGGGGACCGGCTGGACGTGCGATCCGGCCGGCGAAGAGCTCGTGTGCCGGCGCGCCTCGCTCGCCGCACGGGAGAGCTCGTCGATCGCGGTCACCCTGGTCGCGCCCACGCTCGCGCCGCGCACGGTCAACGAGGAGATCGAGGGCACGGCGAAGGTGAGCTCCAGCGACTACGATCCGGCGCCGGAGAACAACGAGAGCGGCGTGCGCGTCGACGTCTCCGTGCCGGCGCGCCTGATCTGCTATCTCACGGTCCTCGGCGAGCGCATCCCCCGCGAGGATCTCGCCTATACGGCGCTCATCAGCAACACGGGGGGGCGCGTGCAGCACGACAACGCAGGGTTCGAGTTCGTTGACGTGCTCCCGCCCGAGCTCCTGCTGGAAGGCGCGTTCGCGGACAGCGGCGCGGTCTCGGCCGATCCCACCACCAACACGGTGGGCTGGGACGGCGAGGTCGAGCCGGGGGAGTGGGTGGTGCTCACGATCGAAGCGATCCTCCTTCCCCTGACCGATGGACTCGTCGTCACGAACCAGGGCACGCTGTTCTTCGACGCGGACTCGGACGGCGTCAACGAGTCGAGCGCGATGACCGACGAGCCCCTGTTCGCCGGCGCGGCCGATCCGACGGTGCTCATGGTGAGGCCCGCCATCTGCGGCGATGGCGAGCTCGGGCTAGGCGAGGAGTGCGACGACGGCAACCTGCGCAACGGGGATTGCTGCTCGGATCTGTGCACCGCCGAGCCGCCGACCACGATCTGCCGCATCGCGACCTCGCTGTGCGATCCAGGGGAGTATTGCGACGGCGCAGGGAGCTGCCCCGCGGACGTGAGCCTGCCGGACGGCGCCAGCTGCGATGATTTCGATGTTTGTAATGGCAGCGATGTCTGCTTCCAGGGACTTTGTCTGAGCGACCTCCCGCTCGACTGCGATGACGGGGATCCGACGACCACCGACGAGTGCCATCCCTTCTTCGGCTGCCGGAACACGCCGAGCGGCGCCACGGTGGGAGGGGTCGGAGGCGGAGACGACGGAGGAACTGCAGTCGGCGCAGGCGGCGGCGACGCGGGCGGCAGCGGAGCGGGCGGCAGCGGAGCGGGCGGCAGCGGAGCAGGCGGCAGCGGCGCAGGCGGCAGCGGCGCAGGCGGCGGCGTCGCGGGCGGTAACGGCGCAGGCGGCAGCGGTGCGGGCGGCGGCGGCGACGCCGGAGGACCGGCCGAGGGCGCTGGAGGCAGGAGCGACGGCGCCGGCGGCGATTGCTCCACCGATGCCGGCGGGGCGGGCGGCGCTGGGGTCGGTGGTGGTCGAGATGCGGCGGGTGGGGGTGGGGAAGGGGGAGGAGGCCAATCCGACGGAGGAGCGCCCCCGGGCCCATGCTGCTGTTTGAGCATCAGCTGCGCGTATACCGCCATGGGCGGTGAGACCGGGCACGCGCCAGGAGCGGCCCGTGCGCTCGCGCTGTGCGGCGTCCTCGTGGCGCTCGGCAGCGCGCGCCGCGCTCGCCGCCGTCGCTGCTGACGGCGGCGCCCGCGCGCCCCGCGATCACCTGTAGACGAAGACCCCCTTCAGGTCCTCGGTCTGCGAGATGGGCGTGCCGTCCTTCTTCGAGGTGGTCCTGAACTGGTAGATCATCCCGGGGATCAGCCCGGGACCGTCGTACTCGACAGAGACGCTCTCGCTCCCCGTCACCCTGGGCACCTCCAGGTTCTCCCAGATCTTCGCGCCGAGCGCGTCGAACAACCGCACCTCGTAGAGATCTTCGCTGGAGTCGTCCTCGAAGACGAACGTGGGTGTCCCGCTGACCTCCTCCAGCGCGCTCGCGCCGGGCGAGACCACGCCGATCGCGCCCGTCACCTTGAACGACTCCTGGACCATCAGGTCCTGGCCAGAGACCGTGATGCGCACGATCTCGGTCCCGCCGATCGACGTGTCAGGATCTCGCACGAGCGCATCGTCCTCGAACGCGGCGAGGACCACGTAATCGCCGTCGGGGACCCCGGCGATAGAGAACTCGCCGGTGACGTCGCCTTGCCGTAGCCCTCGCGGGGTCTCGCCGCGCGCGGTCGCCTCGTCAAAGGTATCGGCCACGACGAGGATGACCGAGGTCGCGCTCCCGCCTGGAGCATTCACGATCTCGACCTTGCCGCTCACCACCGCCGTGGCGTCTCCGGTCGCGTGAAGATCCACGCCCGTCGTCTCCTTGCCGGCGCTGACGGTCGCGCTCGCCGTGTCGAGCGCGAGGCCAGCGGCATAACCGTTCACCGTCACGTCGCCCGCAGCCACGTTGTAGATGGTGTAGCTGCCGTCGAGATCGGCCGCGCCGGTGGCGCCGCCCGCGACGAGCAGCGTCCCGCCGGGCTGGTCGGCGTGGACGACCCCGGAGATGGAACCGAGCCCCTCGCTGTCCGAGAGCGGCAACAGCGAGATCTCCGTCGCCGCCGACTCGATCGCGAGCGGTTTGCCCGCTGCGGTGGAGAGGTCGATGGGCAGCGCGACCCGCGGTGCCTTCGGGAACGTCTCGTAAGCCTGCGCGTCGGCGCGCAGCGTGATGTTGGCCTCGACCGGAGCGCCGCTCAGATCGCGCCGCGCGGGCACGACGAGCTCATAGGTCCCGTCGGCTCCGGTGACCGCCACCCGGGAGATCACCGCGTCGCTCGGGTCCCGGGCGAGCACGCGCGCGCCCGCGACGGCCTTGTCGTCGAGCGAGTCGTAGACGCGCCCCCTCAGGGTCACCGGCTCGAAGCAAGCGGGCTGGGCGCCCTCCACCTCCTCGCACACCTGCGGCGCGGCGCACCCTGTCTGTTCGGCCACCGAGCAGCTCTGCGGCTGACCCTCGTCGTCGCCGCCGCACCCCATCCCCATCAAGGCGCACAGCAATCCAACAGATATCGAGCGCATCACCATCGACTCGTCTCCTTTCAAATCTGTCTTGTCGCCGCAGGCAGAGCTCCTCGGCCCGTGAGCGGCCAGCGCCGCGGCCTGCGATCTCGTCGCCGCTTCAAGCAGGGGCAGTGAATCACGCAGGCGCAGCGGGCGCCGAGCAGGGCGAATACCAACCCCCCGGTTCTTCTATGTCTTTCGTGGTTCTATCCCTGTCCTCCAATCCAGGGAGAACCCGGGCCGGCGCTGGGCTAGTTCAGGATGACCTGGCAGCAGCCGGTGATACAGTAGTAGCCTGCGGCACATGGCGCCTGGCCGGCGAGCCCGCACGGCTGGACCCCGGTTACGCACTGGCCTTGGGGCTCGCCGGTGGGCCCGCCACCGCTGCCTGTCGCGTCTCCGCCGCCGCCTGTCGCGGCTCCGCCGCCTCCACCGCCGACGCCCGCTCCGCTGGTGCCGCTCTCGAAGCAGTCGTCTGGCAGCGTGTCCTTGCCAAGGCACAGCTCGCAGTGGCCGCACTCGTTCAGGCAAGCATCCACGGGCGTGCAGGGCTCGCAGCGGGTCGGGTCGGACTCGTGGCCGCGCGAGCAGGAGCCTTCGCCGGTGCCATCGGCGTCGGAGCCGAGCCAGACGTACTTGCCGCCGCCCGCCGGCAGCTCGCAGCAGCCGAAGCAGTCGCAGCCGTTCGGCGTGAGAGGACCGCAGATCGTATGGCAGGTATCGGACTGCTCGCCGTTGAGATCGCTGCAGCTCTTGCCCGCTGCGCCCGGCGTCGAGGCCCGGCTGTCATAGGCGCACATCGTCCCGTTGATCGACTCGGGGTGAAACCCGGGTGCGACCTCGTGCTCATCGCACTTGTGGTTCCAGTGGCAATCGTCGTTGCCGGAGCCGGAGTCCTGGTCGAAATAACAGTCGACGGTGCACGCCGGCCCCGCCTGGCCGGGGATCCCGCCGTAGTAGCTGCCCTCGGTGTTGTCGCACGGGCCGAGGCAGTCCGGGTCCTGCGCGTCGACGAGCCCGTCGCCATCGTTGTCGACGAGATCCCCGCACGCGTACGTCTTGCCCTGACACTCGACGATGCTCGTCGGTGCCGCAATGCCTCCGCCCGCAGCGCCGGTACCGGCCCCGCCGCCGCTCGCGCTTCCGCCGCCGCTCGCGCTTCCGCCGCCGCTCGCGCTGCCGCCGCCGCTCGCGCTGCCGCCGCCGCTCGCGGTGTCGCCTCCTCCCGCGCCGCCGGACGGGGCGGCGCCGTCAACGGTGCTGTCGCTACAGCCGGCGCTGAGGGTGAGTCCAAACAGGGCGGTCACCAACGAGAGAGGGAGAGAGAGAGCTAGGCGCATGGTGTCTCCAGAGGTGGCTCAGGCGCTCCCGCCCGCAGCGCGAGTTGCGGAGCGGGACTACCGGCGCGTTCATCCGGAGTAGTTCCGCCGCGGTCAGGTCACGGCTCAGAAAAATGACCGATCGCGAAAAAAACGCGGAGCCATCGTGAAGCCGGCGTGCGGTCGTGGGGTGACAACCCACGTTGTGCTCGCAGTTTCCTCTTCTCTTTCAGGTAGCCACCGAGCGGGCACGCTCGGCGTTCACATGGGGCCGCGTGGCCGCTGCGCGCCGGGACCGCGCGCAGCGGCGGTCACGCTGCGTGATCGCGCCGCCGGCGGGCGCCCAGGCCCAGCGCGCCGGCGAGGAGCGCCACGAGGCCGACGAGCGTACCGCCGCGCTCGCCTCGCTGCATCGCGCAGACCAGCCCGGATGAGACCTCCGGCTCCGTGGACCCGCCGCCGCTGCTACCCGCACCACCGCTGTCGTCGCAGGCGTCGCCGACCCCGTCGGCGTCGCCATCCCCCTGATCCGCGTTGGCCGTGAGCGGGCAGTTGTCGTCGCCGTCCGGGACGCCGTCGTTGTCGTCGTCCGCGTCATCGACGTCGCAGGCGTCGCCTTGATAGTCCTCGTCGCTGTCGGCCTGATCCGCGTTGGGCACGGAGGTGCAGTTGTCCTGCTCGTCCGGGACGCCGTCGTTGTCGTCGTCTTCCTCGCAGGCGTCGCCCTGACCGTCGCCGTCGCTGTCGGCCTGATCGGGGTTGTACTCCTCGTCGCAGTTGTCCGCCGCGTCGCTCAGGCCGTCTCCGTCCACGTCCTCGCAAGCGTTGCCCACGCCGTTGTCGTCGGCGTCCGTCTGATCGGGGTTCGGCACGTGCGGGCAGTTGTCCGTCTCGTCCGGTATGCCGTCGCGGTCGCCGTCGACGTCGGCCCCGAGGTCGCAGGCGTCGCCGCGGCGGTCGCCGTCGCCGTCGGTCTGATCCTGGTTGGGCACGTGCGGGCAGTTGTCCTCCGTGTCCACGACGCCGTCGTTGTCGTCGTCGTCCTCGCAGGCATCGCCGGTGCCGTCGCCGTCCGTATCTTCCTGGAACAGGTTGGACACGACAGCGCAGTTGTCCTCCACGTCGACCACGCCATCGTCGTCGCTGTCGGGATCGCAGGCGTCGCCGAGGCTGTCCCCGTCCGCGTTCTCCTGGCCAGGGTTCTGATCCGCAGGGCAGTTGTCCTCTGCGTTGCGCAGCCCGTCGCCGTCGGCGTCGATGTCGGGCTCGCAGAAGTCGCCGATGCCGTTGCCGTCGCTGTCCTCCTGGTTCGGATTGCGCGTGGCAGGGCAGTTGTCGCAGAGATCGCCGATCTTGTCGTCGTCTCTGTCCTGCTGGAGCGAGTTCGGGACGTCGCGGCAGTTGTCGACGTCGTTGTCGATGCCGTCGCCGTCGTCGTCACCGGCCTCACAGACGTCGCCGGTGCCGTCTCCATCGGAGTCCATCTGACTGGCGTTCGCCGTGAAAGGACAGTTGTCGTCGGCATCCAGGACACCGTCGTTGTCGTCATCGTCGTCGCAGGCGTCGCCGGTGCCGTCCTCCTCCGCATCCGACTGGTCCGGGTTCATCGCGACAGGGCAGTTGTCGCAAGCGTCGCCGACGCCGTCGGCGTCCGAATCCCGCTGATCCTGATTGGCGACGGACGAGCAGTCGTCGCACGCATCGCCGACCGCATCGCCGTCGGCATCCGCTTGATCCGGATTCTGGGTCTGCACGCAGTTGTCCTGGGAATCCACCACCCCATCCAGATCGGTATCGGGGTCCTCCGCCCACCCGGTGGCCGGCGGGATCAGCCCGAACAGGCCCGCCAAGAGCCCCACCGACAACCGTCGCCCGCGCGACCGCACGCCCCTCGTCCCCGCACGTTTCATCGCGCCTCCATCCTTCATGGCCTTCATGGCGACAGCTTGGTCACGAACACGTCCGTGCCCTCGCCTCCCTCGATCCGCTTCTCCCCGAACGTCACCTTCCCGGTGAACGCGCCGGTCACGTAGACCTGCCTGTCGCTGTCGATGGCCACGCTCGTCGCCCGGTCCGCGCCAGCGCCGCCGAAGCGGTGGCTCCACTGGTAGCCGCCGTCCGGATCGAGCTTGGCCACGAACACGTCGTCGTCTCCCGCGCTCGTCACCGAGCCGTCCGCCAGCGTCGTGTCTCCGCGGAACCCCCCCGCCACGACCACGTACCCCGCGCCGTCGACGAGGAGCTGACCCAGCGACGCGCCGTCCTCGCCGATCACCCGGCTATAGATGTGCTCGCCCTTCGAATCGAGCTTGGCCACGAACACCGCCGGGTGCTCTCCGGCCGTCCGAGGGCCCCCGCCGAGATCGATCGTCGCGCCGAACTCCCCGCCCACGATCACGTTGCCCGCCCCGTCCACCGCGACCGCCTTGGCCCGCTGCGGCCCCGCGTCGCCGAAGCGCTTGCTCCAGCGGTGCTTGCCGAGCGCGTCGAAGCTCGCCACGAACACATCGAAATCCCCGGCGCTCTCCAGGGGATCGCCGCCGAGATCGAGCGTGCCGGCGAAATCTCCGACCACGATCGCGTTGCCGCGCTCGTCCATCGCCACTGCGCGGGCCTGCTGATCGAAGCCGTCGCCGAACCGCTCGCTCCAGAGCGGCGCGCCGTCGGCGTCGAAGCTGGCCAGGAACACGTCGCTGCCCCCGGCGCTCTCGAGCCGGTCCTCGCCGACGTGCAGCGCGCCCGAGAAGCGCCCGGCCACGACGAGGCGCCCCGTCGCCGTCGTCGCCACGCTCGTCGCCGCCTGGAAGCCGATGCCCCCGAGCGGCTGCAGCCACAGCTCCTGCCCCTCCGCGTCGAGCCTCGCGACGTAGCCGTCTCGCCCGCCGGCGCTCGTCCGCGGCTCGCCGCCGAACTCCAGCGTGCCGGAGAACTCCCCCGCGACCAGGAGGCCCTCGTTCCCGTCCGGCACGAGCGAGTTCACCGTCTGCGGATCGAACGCACCGAAGCGCTTCAGCCCGAGCCCCGACCCGTCGCTCGCCGAGAGCCGCGCCCAGAAGACGTTCTCCTCGCCGATCGGGGTCACGCTCTCGTCGTCGAGGGCCACGTCCTCCGCCTTCGTGAGCCTGCCGAGGAGCGCCGCGGTGCGGTCGTCGGCGACGGCCACGTTCGCCCCTGCACGCTCTCCGTCGCCCCCGAGCGCGCGCGCCCACTGCACCTCGCCGCCCGACTGCGGCGCGCCGCCGCCCTCGCCGCCGGCCCCCGCGGGGGTCGACAGGCTGAGCTCGGGAGCGCAGCCGAGCGCCGCAGCGCCGAGCGCCGCAGCGCCGACCATCACGACGCCGAGCGCCGCGCCGGCTGTCGTTGCCGGGTAGAACCACCGCACCCTCATCAGAACACCCCCTGCCACACCACGCCTTGCGCCGTGGGCGTCGCGATCGGCACGAGCGACGACGCCCGCTCGCCGCCCACCCTGGGCCGCAGGAGGATGCCGCCCAGCGCCGCGCCCACGCCGGCGATGCCGACCGCGCCAAGGGTCACCGAAAGCCCCAGGCTGCGGTTCCACCGCGCTCGGAGCGCCTCCATGCTCTCGAAGTCGTGGACGGTCCGGTCGCATACGGCTCCGGGGCACTCCTCCTCGACCCGAGCCCGCGCGGCCATGTGGTCGACAGCAAACACCGCGCTCCCCGCGAGCGCCGCGAGCCCCACGCCGCCCGCCGTCCATGCCCACAGCGGTACCGGCGCGCGGGGCTCCGCCGGCGCATCCGCGGGCGGCGGCTGCCCTCCGCCCACGTTTGCGCCCATGCTCCCACCTGCGGCCGCGCCTGCCTTCGGCTCGGTCGAAGGCCCTGGCACGAGGCGGATGCGGACCTCCACCGGCGCGCGCTCCGCCTGCTTCAGCGTGACCTCGCGCCGCCCCGTCTGGAAGCCCGGCGCCGTCACCACCACCTCGTGGCGACCGGGGTTGAGCTTGCGCGGGTAGGGGAGCGCCGCGCGGGGGATCGGCTGGCCGTCCACGCGCGCCTCGATCTGGTCCAGCGCCGCGCCCTCGACCCGCAGCTGGAGCGACGGGATGCGCGCCTCGAGCTGCTCGACCATCGTCGCGGCGGCCGCCCGCGCCTGCGTGAACACCGGAGGCTCGTCGCTCCCGAGGGGCAGGTGGACGACCTCGTACGCCGTCTCCCGGGCCTCGATCAGGCGACCGAGCGCCTCGTCGGCGCGCGCGAGATCGAGCCCCGTCGTGGGGGCACGCACGAGCGCATGGGCCGCCTGGAAATCCTCGCGGGCGCCGGCGACGTCCCCCGCGTCGCGCTTCTTGCGCCCCTCGATGAGGAGCGTCCGCGCGGTCTGACGATCCGCCGCCGAGGGCTCGGCCCGCGCCGGAAGCGCCCCGGCGACCGAGAGGACAGCCAGGGCTATGCCTGCGGCGCGGGAGGCACGGGGGCGCAACAATTTCATCTCATCACCAAGCCGCCCGGGACTGTCCCGGACTACTCGATCATGATCGCACGCCGCTCGCGCGGGGGTCAACTACGCCAGCGCGCGCGCATCGTGCTCATGGGCCCATGGCGCGCGCATCGCGTATGGCGTCGATCACGTCGATCACGTCCATCCACATCCATTGCGCTCACCGGTTGTTGGCGTTCGCGACTCGCTCCGTTCACGTGGCCGGGCGACTCTGCGGCAGCGGCACGGTGGGCGTCGGGCCGGCGACCCCCTCCCGCTCCTTCGGCGGCGAGATGGATCCTCCTGCGCTGAGGGGCGCCTCGCTCGGCGCGATCGGCGCGAGATCGGCCGTCGCCGGGCCTCGAAGGACGCGGCCCACGGCGTCGAAGCGGGCGCCGTGACAGCGGCAGTCCCAGCTGCGCTCCGCGGAGTTCCACGAGACCACGCCGCCGAGGTGCGTACACATCGCCGACATCTCGTGGAGCTGCCCTTGCGGATCCCGGTAGACGGCGAGCTTCTTCAGGCCCCTGCGCACGACGGCGCCGGCGCCGGGCGCGATCTGCGCCACGTCATCGACATCGCCCTTGCCGAACCATGAGGCGTACTGGCACGCGACATTGAGGTTTTCCTTCGCGTACTCGGAGACGGCGGCCAGGCTCAGGTTGACGCGGGTGGGATCGAAGAGCGACGCCATCCGGCTCTCGCGGCCCTGCACGAGATCCGAGATCACGAGGCCTGCGATCGTCCCGTGCGTCATGCCGTTGCCACAGTCGCCGGTGGCGATGAGGATCCTCGAGCCCTTCTTGACGCGACCGATGTACGCGAGGCCGTCGACCGTCTCCATCACCTCGCCGGACCAGCGGTGCAGCACCTCGCCGGCCTGCGTGAAGCGCTCTCTCGCCCACGCCTCGAGCCGCGCGTGGCGCTGGTCCGCGTCGCTGGCCTGTCCGGTCTTGTGGTCCTCTCCTCCCACGAGGAGCACCTCGTCCGGGCCGTCCGCGCCGTTGATGTTGGCGAGGCGGACGTAATGGAACGGTTCGGCCGTATCCCAGTAGAGCCCCGGCGGGACGGCGCCCCGGGGGATGCGCAGGCCGACGACGTAGGTCCGGTAACCGGCTTGCTTCAGGTGCACGGCGATGCGCGGAATGAAGGGGGAGTTCGTGGCGAGCACGGCCTCGCCGGCGATCACCCGGTGCCCGCGGGCCGTCCTGACGACGACCTCGTGAGGCACGGCGCCCTCGTCGACGTCGACCACGTGCGCGAGCGTGTAGAGCTTGCCCCCGTCGCGCTCGATCGCCCGCGCGAGCCCCGCGAGGTACCTGCGAATATGAAACTGCGCTTGATCGGGGAAGCGGACCGCGGGCCCCGTATCGAAATCGAGCAGCGGCGCGCGGTCGACGTAATGAGTGGAGCCGAGCCCGGCGCGCTGCGCGGCCTCGAGCTCGTCCCGGAGGGTGGCCGGGGGCGACCCCGGGGCCGCGAAGAGATAGCCGTGGACGCGCCGGAAGTCACAGTCGATCTTCTCTTCCGCGACGATCCGCTCGATCGTCTCGATGGCCGTCGTGTGGCTCCTTGCCGCGAGGCGCAGGCGGCTCCTGCTGTGGAGCTTCGTGAGCGAGGCCCAGCGCCGATCGAGCGCGTGCGTGATGTGCGCGGTGGTGAGCCCCGATTCGCCCCCGCCGACGGCGCCGTTGTCGAGGACGACGACGCTCTTGCCGGCCTTCGCGAGGAGATATGCCGTCGTCAGCCCGGCGATCCCCGCGCCGACGACGCACACGTCCGCCTCGTGGTCGGTCGCGAGGGGGGTCATCGGAGGGATGACGGCGTGGGTCCAGGCGGTGTTCTTATCGTAGGCTCGCTCTGTCATAGGCGCTCCGCGTCTGGACGCCGAGGGCTTTGGCCCGGCGCTTCGTCTCGGTGATCGGTCGTGTGGTCCGCTGCCCGGGAGGCGTGATGATCTGCGGCACCGGACGCCGCGGACACGGCCTCCATGGCCGCCGCGCCGCCGGCGCGCGCGGGGGGACGCGCGCCGGCGGCGCTCTTCGTTCGCGCGCGAATGCGCGCTCGGGCGAGCTCGTCAGGCCCCTTTCGCCACGCCGGCCTCCCGCGCGCCGACGCTTGCCCGCGCGGCGCTTATCGCCGCTGCGCGCGAAGAGCGCGAGCGCAAAGAGAGTCGTGGCGCTCCGGAGCCAAGCTACCCACATTGCTCGCGGGACAATGCAGATCGCGTACCGCGCCCACCGCCGCCCGGCGCGGCACGTATGTCGGAGGTGCCGCGGGGCTCACGGTGAGGCATTCTGCCACGATGAGGCGAACCTGCGGCGCGCAGCGTGCGTCCGAGCCCATCGCGGGCAGCGTGCAAGAGAACGGTTGGTCAGCGGGGGCGCCGCCCAGGCGAGGCGCGCCGGTCAGGCGGGACGCGTCGTACCGGCAGATCCACGGGTAGCCGCTCGTTGCCACGAATTCGCCGCGACAGCTGCTTGATTCGATCCGCGCGCACGCGTACTTGACGTCCACGACACAGCAGATTGAGGACGTTCGACAGCCTACGGCGAGGGGGGGCCGGACCAGCCTTGGCTCCGCCGAGCGCCCGTGGCTCGGGCTCTTCGTCGGGATATGGAGGATTGATGAAAGCGCACTTGGTGACGAAAGTGGCTCGGATTGCTCTTCTGACGGGCATGGGACTTCCCCTGGGCTGCGACGGCTGCGACTCGGAGCCCGAGGACGGCGCCACCTCGTCGGCGAGCGGCGTCGGGGGCGCCGGCGGGCAAGGCGGCGAAGGCGGCGTCGGCGGGCAGGGCGGGGCCGGAGCCGGCGGCGGGCAAGGCGGTGAAGGCGGCGCCGGCGGCAGCGGTGGAGTCGGAGGCGCCGGCGGGCAAGGGGGCGAAGCGGGCGCCGGCGGCAGCGGTGGAGTCGGAGGCGCCGGCGGCAGCGGTGGAGTGGGAGGCGCCGGCGGGCAAGGTGGCGAAGCGGGCGCGGGCGCATCAGGTGGAGTGGGGGGCGCAGGAAGCGGCGGCGGCGCGGGCGGAAGTGGTGGCGGCGAGCCTCCGGCGTTCCTCGGAGATGCCCTGTGGGGGCGCGGCGCCGGCGATGCCAAGAACGAGCGAATCGAGGCGATCGCTGCAGATCCGCACGAGAACGTCGTCCTGGTCGGCGGCTTCGAGACTTCGATCAACTTCGGCGGTGAGGCGGACGCCCTCGTGAGCGAGGGTGATCTCGACCTCTTCGTCGTGAAGCTCGACGCAGCGGGGGGCCACGTCTGGAGCAGGCGTTTCGGCGACAAGTCCGAGCAGGTTGCGTTCGCGGTGGCCACGGATTCGATCGGCAACGTCGTCGTCGCCGGGGAGTTCGAGGGAACCCTCAACTTCGGCGCGGACCCGAGCACGGCGCTCGTGAGCGCCGGTGGGAAGGACCTCTTCGTTGCCAAGCTCGACGCCGACGGCAACCACGTCTTCAGCAAGCGCTTTGGCGGCGAGCTCGACCAGGGCGCCACGGCCGTGGCCGTCACCGAGGCGGGCGAGATCGTCGTCCTCGGCATGGTCGACGGCAGCATCAATTTCAGCGAGGATCCCGGGACCGCGCTCGAGGGGAGCGGCAGTCCCAACGTCGTCGTCGCGAAGCTCGACCCGAGCGGCGGCCACCTCTGGAGCCGGCGATTCGGGTCCGCGGAGAGCTGGCAGCGCTTCCGCAGCGTCGCGGTCGGCGAGTCGGCCCTCTACGCGGCCGGCGCGTTCGGCGGAAAGCTCGAGATCGACGGCCACGCCGTGGAGAGCGCCGTCGACGGCTCGCGCGACGGCGAGCCGATCTACGGCATCGATGGGCTCGTTCTGCGGTTCGATCTCGCATCGGGCGGCCTCGCCTGGGCTCGGTCGCTCGGCGCCGCCGGCGAGCAGTTCGCCAAGTTCGTCACCCTCGGGCTCGACGGCCATCCGGTCGTCCTCGGCAACTACAGCGCTCCGTTCCGCGTCGGGTCCACGGACATCGAGCAGGCTCCGGTCGGGGAGTACGACCTCTACCTGGCCCGGCTCGACGCAGGGACGGGTGCGCCGCTCGCCGCCCGCGGGCTTCCCTCCGCGGGCGACGAGTTCGTCTGGGGCTTCTCGCAGGATCCCTGGGGCAACCACGTGCTGAGCGGTTACTTCACGGAGGCGCTCGAGCTCGGCGGGGCGCCGGTCGAGATCGAGCCGCCCGAGTCGGGCGATGCGTTCGTCGCGAAGCTCAGCCAGGACTTCTCCGAGGAGCTCTGGTCCGACGTCTACCGCGATGGGGTCTTCTGCTTCGCCACGGCCCAGGCCGTCACCGGCAGCGGGAACACCGTCGCCGCCGGCCTCTTCCACGGCGCGCGGATCGAGCTCGGCGGAGGCCTCCCCGCCATCGAGCACAGCGCGCCTGCGGGCGACCGAAGCAACGCCGACGTCTTCCTCGTCACCCTGTCGCCGTGACGGCAGATCGGGCGCGGAGGGATCCCCGCGCGCCCGATCACCGACGCTGGTGTGCCGCCGCGCCGCTCAGTTGGCTTCGTTGCGCTGCTGGTCGGCGCGCTGCGCGGTGCTGCTGCCCTGCTCGCCCTCGCGCTCGCCCTCACCCGGCGCGCCGCTCGGTCCGTCGCTGCGCGACTCGCCGCCCTTGCGCCCGATCTGCGCCATGTGTCCGCGGTTCTGGCTCACGGCCGCGCCGCCTTTGCGGCCGATCGCGGCCATGTGCTCGCGATTCTGGCTCACGCTCGCGCCGCCCTTGCGGCCGGCTGCGCGGGCCTCCTCGGAGCTGAACTCGTGGGCCGTGCCCTTCTCGTGCGCGGCCTTGCCGCCCATGCTCGCGATCGCGCGTTGCTGCTTCTGGTCCATCGCCGCGAACCCACGACTGCTGCTCTGACCGTGTTGCTGTGCCATGAGTCGTCTCCTTGGTGTCTGGGCGCATCGCTTCAGCCCCCGCACGGGCGACCCAGGCGTGGTGCCCTGTGGGATCGTCGCTGAGCGATGTCGGCTCCTCGGGGGGACTGCAACGTGAGTGCCATGAAGAGGGATCCATGGACACTCGACGTCACCGGCGCGGATCCAAGGGCCATCCGTGGATTCTCGTGAGAGCTCGGGAGCGTCCAGGGTGCGCTCCAGCCGGGCGAGGTGACGGCGATGCTCCGCGCGCACCCGGGGGAGGACGCGGTTTCTGCGCCGACGTGCGCCGCGCCCATTGCATCGCGTTGCGTCCAGCGCTGCTCAGCCCGGCCGAGACCGGCGTTCCAGCGGACGGCCCGCCGCGCGGCAGACTGCCCCACGGGTCGTGAGCGGGCGGGCCATCGCGCCTCGTCCTCGGCGCGCGGTCGAGATGACGCGCTCTCTCGTGTGGACGACTCGGGCGCTCGCGACGTCGCCGACGTCACGGCCGCCGGGCCGCCGCGAGGATCGAGCTCCGGTGTCCAGAGCGCTTGACGGCGCGAGTTCTCGAGCACCATCGCCGACCCCGGCGTCGCGGGCGCAGCCGTCGCGCAGAGCCGGAGGTGACGCCGCCGCGCAGATTCTGCGCGTCAGCGAGCCCTGCAGCGCAACCTGGGACGCGACGGCGGCATCGTGGCGACGCGTAGACGCTGCGCCGCTGCGTCGCCGCGTTCGCACGCGAGCGGCCCGCCGAGGCGGCGGTGGGCTGTCGCCCAGGCGCCGCGCCGGGGGCGCGGAGGCTCCTGCCGCCGTCGAGCGGCGCGAGGCGGGCCGTCAAAAACTCGACATCCGCGTGGCCCCCGAGTTGCTCCGCCTGTTGCCTCCCGGTCGCTGGAGCGTCACCGATGTCACGGTGACGCCACGCGCGAACACGTGATAGAGAGCGGCCCGGCGTCAGCAGCCCATGCGCACCATGCCATCCCTGGAACGTCCCCGAATGCAAGAGAGGCTCACAACGGACTGTGACGAGGTCGCCGGCTCCGGCGGGCTGGTCGACGTCGAGCGCGAAGGCGCGCTGTTGAAGGACGCTCTACGCGGCCTGGTCGGCGTGTTCGCTCTCCACGACGTGATCCTCATCGGCTATCTCGTCTTGACGACGATGTTCCTGCTCGGGGCGCCGCCGACGGAGCTGCGAGCGCAGTCCATGAACCGCAATCTCGCGGGCATCGCCGCCCTGGTGTCCGTCTGTTTGCTCGTTCGTCGCGCCACGTTCCTGGCGCCGCTGCTCCGGAGCGTGCTTTACCGACTCTCGCTCGTCGGCGCCTTCCTCCTCAACTACCTGTCGCTCCGGACCCTTCTGCCGGCGGTCCGGAGCGATAGCGTCGACGCGGAGCTCCTCCACCTCGACCTCCTCCTCTTCCACGTCGAGCCAGCCCTCTGGATGGAGCGCTTCAACACGCGCCCGATCGTGGAGTGGTTCTCCTTCTTCTATTTCAGCTACTTCTTGATCTGTTTCCTCTCGATGGTGCTGGCGGTCTGGGTCGCCCGCCCCGGCCGGGGGACGACGGAGTACGCGGTCGGCTCCACGCTCGTCTACTGTGTTGGCCAGCTCGGCTACATGGCGGTCCCTGCGTACGGCCCGATCAAGGCGCTGAGCCACCTCTACCAGGGGCCGCTGGACGGCGGCTTCTTCTGGGGCTGCGTGAGCAGCGTCGTGCAGGCCGGCGGCGCGATGAAGGACGTCTTTCCCTCCTTGCACACCGCCGCGCCGCTCTGGTTCGCCCTCTATACGTTCCACCGCGCGCGCACCGACCGGCGCCTCTTCTGGCTTGCCGTGGTGGCCGCGTTCTTCTCCATGAACATCATCGTCTCCACCATGCTCCTCCGCTGGCACTACGCGGTCGACGTGGTCGCCGGCGTCGTCCTGGCCGTTGGCACGGCGTGGCTCACGCCGCGGCTAGTCCGCTGGGAAGAGGGCCTCCGCGCCCGCCTGGGTCAGCCGCAGCCGTGGAGCTTCCGGTAAGCGCGCCTCTCCGGCCCTGGCGCGCTCCTGCCCCGCGCGCCTTCGAGCCGGGGGAGCAGGTCTCAATGAGCCGGCCCCGGCCTGAGCTCGGTGAGCACGAGCAGGGCGCCGGCAGCGGGCTGGGCGACAGCTTGGCGCAGGGGCTCTCCGGGCCAGGAAAGGCGATGAAGCGGCGGGTGGCAGACTCGCCCCACGTCATCGAGCGTGGGTGCCGCTCAGCCCCGTGACGCCCGCCGCGGGGCTGCCGTCGTCCAACGTGACCTTCTGGCGGCCGCTCAGGCGAGCGGTGCCTCCCACGCTTTCAGCGGAGTACCCAGCGGGAGCTCGTCGGCGCGGTCAGCCGCCGGCTGGAGCCGCGGTGCTTCGTGCACGCGGACCGTCGGCGCCTCCATCGCCGCAGGCTCCTCGGCGGCGCTCACCGGCAGAAATCCGTCCGACTGTTTGCTCCAGAGCCGCTTGTAGGCCCCGTTTCGCGCGAGCAGCTCGGCGTGGGTGCCGTCCTCGATGATCCGGCCGTTCTCGAACACCAGGATGCGGTCGAGGTGGACCACCGTCGAGAGGCGATGGGCGACGACGAGCACCGTCTTCTCCTTCATGACGTCGTCCAGCGTGTCCTGGATGGCCTGCTCGGTGATCGAGTCGAGGCTCGAGGTCGCCTCGTCGAGGAGGAGGATCGGCGCGTCCTTCAGGATGACCCGCGCGATGGCGATGCGCTGGCGCTGGCCGCCCGAGAGCTTGACGCCGCGCTCGCCGACCATGGAGTGATACTGCTCCTTCATCTGCATGATGAACTCGTGCGCGTGCGCCTTCCGCGCGGCCTCGACCACCTCTGCGTCGGTCGCGTTCAGCCGGCCATAGCGGATGTTCTCGAGGAGCGTCCTGTGGAAGAGGCTCGGGTCCTGCGGGATCAGGCTGAGCTGCGCGTGCAGCGCGTCCTGCGTCATGTCGCGGATGTCCACGCCGTCGATCAGGATGTGACCGGAGTCGATGTCGTAGAGACGCAGGATGAGGCTGACGAAGGTGGATTTGCCGGAGCCGGAGAAGCCGACGAGCCCGACGCGCTGGCCGCGCGGGATCGTCACGTTGAGGCCCTCGAAGATCGGCCGATCGGGCGTGTACCCGAAGGTCACGTCCCGGAGCTCGATCCGGCCGCGCTCGACCGTCGGGGCGACGGCCTCGGGGCGGTCGACGAGCTCATGGGAGCGGACGATGGTGTTCACCCCGTTCGCGACGTTGCCGACGAACTCGAAGAACTCGAGGAAGCGGCGGCTGAGGTTGCGCGCCTCGTTGATGATGAGGAGCGACAGGCTCGTCGCCATGACGAACTCGGCGACGCCGATGTCGCCGCGCTCCCAGAGCCTGAGCGATTGGTAGAGCGTCCCCACCTTGAGCAGCGCGGCGGAGGCGAACTGGAACCAGCGCACGCGCTCGGAGTACCAGTTCGATCGGCGCACCGCGCGGAGCTCCTGCTTGAGCTGCTCGTCGAGGTACGCGCGCTCGAAGCCGAACCGGGCGAAGAGCCGCGCGCTCGTGAGGTTCGTGACCGAGTCGACGAGCTTGCCTGTGGTCTCGCTCCGCGCCGACGCGGCGCGCACCGCGTGGGGCTGGCACCGGGTCGCGAGCCAGTAGGAGATGCCGACGAACAGCACCGCCCAGGCCGAGACGACCGCGGCGAGCGCCGGGTGAGCGCGGTAGAGCAGCCCGATCGAGACCGAGAAGACGATGGCGATGGGCCAGAAATCGAAGAGGATGGCCCACAGGGTCTGCGAGACCCCCATCGACGTCTCGCTGATCCGGTGGGCGAGCGCTCCGGCGAAGTTGTTGCTGAAGTAACGATGGGAGTGATGCTGGAGGTACGCGTACAGATTGCGGGTCACGTTCTGGCGCTGCCACGGCCCGACGAGGATCTGGCAGAGGCCGGCGATCCGGCTGAACAGGAACTCGCCGGCGATGAGCGCGACGAACAGCGTCAGCGCGTCGCGCAGCCGTCCGCTCAGCACGGCCCGGCCAGCGCCCGACGCCTGCGTGACCCCCTGGATGACCTGCCCGATGGCGTACGGGATCATGATGCCGCACGAGGCGTGGGCCGACTCGAACACGAACATCGCCAGGTACCAGGCACGGTAACGACCGACGAAGTGAACGATGAAGCGGAAGGGCGTGTCCGGGAGCACCGGAGCGCCGGGGGCGCGCTGAAGAGATGTCTTGGGTTCCACCGAGTTGTCCTGGGCGCCCAGCGCGCCCTCATGAGCTGACGGTCACTGAGCGCTCCGCCCTCCGCCCTCCGTCCTCCATCCTCCGTCCTCAAAATGCACTAACCGGGCCAGCTCTGCCTTGACCGTGACCATGGAGGAGGTGTGGGAGGGGGCTGCTGCCTCAGCAGCAGCCCGTGGTGATCGGCTGCTGCGGCGCACGCAGGGGTGGTCCTGCGCTCGAACGATCCGGATCCACGCGCGGGCCCCCCGTGGAAGTTCAAGGTGGCTGTCGCTCGGCCCTTGCGTGGTCGGCGATCTCCGCTAAGCGCATCAGGATGAGCTGTTCTCTGTCTCGAGCAGCCGCGAGCGTGATGCGAGAAGGGATGAAACAGCGGTCGAGCGAGGAACGCGCAGAAGGGCGCGACTTCATCGAATGCCTGGAAGACCTCGCGATCGTGCGACCCGTGGATGACTCCGAAGAACATCTCCTCTGGGACACCGAGCTTCTGAAGCAGGAGCTCGCCCGCGCGAGCCCTGGTCGCGAGTCGGGGCTGATGCGGCTCCTCGCGGCGCGGGTCGCGATGAACAGCTCTTTCCAGTTCTTCGGCCTGCTCGACGCCCACGGTACGAGCTGGGAGTCGAACCATACCTCGACCCGCGGCGCCGGCGTGGAGCGGAGGGAGGTGCACGGCGTGCCCTTCTGGGAGTGCCGCTGGTGGCAGGGCTCGCCGGAGATCCAGGAGCGCCTGAAGGACGCGGTGCGGCGCGCGGCGCGCGGCGAGTTCGTCAGGTACGACGTGGATGTCCTCGGGGGCAACGAAGGTGAGCGGCGCATCACCATCGATTTCAACCTGAACCCCGTCAAGGATCGGCAGGGCAAGGTGGTCTTCATGATCGCCGAGGGGCGGGACGTCACCGAGCAGCGGCGGCTCGAGCGCGAGGTCGCGCAGCACCGGGACGAGCTCGCGACGCTCGACCGCCTCAAGACGGAGTTCGTGGCCAACGTGAGCCACGAGTTCCGCACCCCGCTCACCCTCATCCTCGGGCGCGTCGAGGACGCGCTGTCGAGCCAGGCGAGGTCGCTCTCGGGCGACGGCCTCTCCGCGGCCCACAGGAGCACCCTCCGGCTCCTCCGGCTCGTGAACACGCTGCTCGATTTCTCCCGCATCGAGGCGGGGCGCCTCCAGACGTCGTTCGCGCCCACCGATCTCGCGCGGCTCACCGCGGAGCTCGCGAGCTCCTTCCGCTCGCTGATCGAGGGCGCGGGCCTGTCGCTCGTCGTGGACTGCCCGCCGCTGCCCGAGCCCGTCTACGTCGACGCGGCGCAATGGGAGAAGGTCGTCATGAACCTCCTCTCGAACGCCTTCAAGTTCACGTTCGAGGGGGAGATCGCGGTCTCGCTGCGCGCTCACCCGGACCACGTCGAGCTGACCGTGCGCGACACCGGCACCGGGATCCCCTCGGAGGAGCTCCCGCGCATCTTCGAGCGGTTCCACCGCGTGCAGGGCGCGCGCAGCCGGAGCATCGAGGGCACCGGGATCGGGCTCGCCCTCGTCCAGGAGCTCGTCAAGGCGCACGGCGGCTCGCTGCGCGCCTCGAGCGCGGTGGGGCAGGGGAGCGCGTTCACCGTGGCGATCCCGAGGGGCCGCGCGCACCTGGCGCCGGAGCGCGTGGTCGCCGCCGGGGAGCCGGCGCCCTCGGCGGCGAGCGCGAACCTCCACGTGCTCGAGGCGTCCCAGTGGTCCTCGCGTGGGTGCGAAGGCGCGGCGCCGACGGGCCCGGAGCCGCGCGCCGACGCCGCGCCCGTGCAGGTCACCCCGGGGGGCGGAGAGGGGCGGATCCTCGTCGCCGACGACAACGCGGACATGCGCGAGTACCTCATCCACCTGCTCACGCCGAGGTGGAGCGTGGAGGCGGCCTCGGACGGGCGGGCGGCCCTCGAGGCCGCGCTCGCGCGCCCGCCCGACCTCGTGGTGAGCGACGTGATGATGCCCGAGCTCGACGGCGTGGCGCTCCTCCGGGAGCTCCGGGCGGACCCGAGGACGAGCAGCGTCCCTGTGGTGCTCGTGTCCGCTCGGGCGGGGGAGGACGCCGTCGTCGAGGGCCTCGACACGGGGGCGGACGATTACCTGGTGAAGCCGTTCTCGCCGCGCGAGCTCCTCGCCCGCGTCCGGACGCAGATCGAGATGGCGCGGATGCGGCGGCGCGCCGTCGAGGCCGCGGAGCGCGAGCGCGCGCAGGAGCTGCCTCGCTTCCTGGACGCGGCGAGCGTGGTGCTGGCCGAGTCGCTCGACTATTCCACGACGCTCGCGCGGGTGGCGCAGCTCGCGGTGCCTGTGCTCGCCGACTTCTGCCTCGTCGACGCGCTCGACGAGGAGGACGGCACCTTCCGGCGGGTGGGCGTGGCGCACTCGGACCCCTCGCTCGCCGCCGTGGCCGAGGAGGCGAAGCGCTTCGCGCCCAAGCTCGACGGCAACCCGGAGCACCCGCCGACCAAGGTGCTCCTCGAGCAGAGGTCGGTGCTCGTCGAGCACTTCACCGACGAGCAGATGTGCGCCATCGCGCAGAACGACGATCACCTCCGGGTGATCCGGGCCATCGGGGGGCACTCGTTCATGTGCGTCCCGCTGGCGCGGCGGGGGCGGCTCTTCGGGACGCTGACCTTCATCGTCGTGCGATCCGAGCGCCGGTACAGCCCGGCGGACCTCGCGGCGGCGGAGGAGCTCGGGCGCCGCTGCGCGCTCGCGGTGGACAACGCGCGCCTGTACAGGGACGCGCAGAGCGCGATCGCGCTGCGGGACGAGTTCCTCTCGATCGCCTCCCACGAGCTGAAGACGCCGCTCACCCCGCTCGCGCTGCAGATCCAGACCCTGATGCGCCGCGCGCCCGAGCTGTGCCATGACAGCGAGCGCCTCCCGTGGCTCATGGACCGGCTCGGGCTCGTTCGCCGGCAGAGCGAGCGGCTGAGACGGCTCGTCGATAACCTCCTCGACATCTCCCGCATTTCCGCGGGGCGCCTCGCCCTGGAGCTGGAGCAGGTCCGGCTGTCGGACATCGTCCGGCAGGTGGTGTCTCGCTTCCAGGAGGGCGGCGAGATCGCGGAGGCGGGCTCGCGGGTCACCGTGAGCGCGGCGGACGACGTCGCAGGGAGCTGGGATCGGGTGCGGCTCGAGCAGGTCGTCGAAAACCTCGTCTCGAACGCGCTCAAATATGGTCAGGGAAACCCGATCGAGATCACCGTCGCCCCGATGGGCCCGATGGCCACGTTGACGATCGCGGACCACGGCATCGGGATCGCGCAGGAGCACATCGGGCGGATCTTCGGGCGGTTCGAGCGCGCCGTGTCGGCGCGGCACTATGGCGGCCTGGGCATGGGGCTCTACATCACGATGCAGGTGGTCGAAGCGCTGGATGGTTCGATCGAGGTGAGCTCTGCCCTGGGAGAGGGCTCGACCTTCAAGGTGACCCTGCCGCTCGCCGGCCCTCGGGGCTCGGGCCGGCGGGGTCTGCCGGGATTCGAGGGCGCCTGAGGCGCCCGGCGCGAGGGGGGCCCGCGGGCCGGCCCGAGGTCGTGGCGCCCTGGTCGCCGTCACCCTGCGAAGGGAGCGAGTGCGCATGACGATGAGCCGTCCCAGCAAGCGCATCCTGATCGTCGATGACGACGCCGCGATTCGCCGTACCTTGAGCGAGCTCCTGGAAGAGGAGGGATATGCCGTCGCCTGCGCCGCGAACGGGCGCGAGGCCCTGGCAACCCTGCGGGACGATCCCTCGTCCATCGCGCTCGTCCTGCTCGACCTGATGATGCCGGTCATGGATGGGTTCCAGTTTCGCGCCGAGCAGAAGCGCGACCCGACGCTCGCCGCCACGCCCACCGTGGTGATGACCGCGCGCGGCGCGACGGAGCGCGCCGGCATCGACGCGGACGCGATCCTCAGCAAGCCGTTCGATGTGCTGAAGCTGATGGACACCATCGAGCGGAGCTTCCGGAGGGAGTGATCCGGCGGCGCGCGGCGTGCGGGCTGGAAACTTCACGCCTTTCATGATTGGCCGGGAGCTGGCCGGCTCGCTCGAACCTGAGTCCGTCGGCCCGCAGTCATGGCTGGCTCTTGGTCAGGCCGATGGCGCCCTTCACCACCTTGCCGAGCTCGGCGACGGGGCCGCGCCCCCAGTAGTGAAAGAAGAGGATGCGCGGCTCTTCGCCGATCATATGATGGTGGATCGCCACGATATTGATCTTGCCCGCGCGGAGCGCCTTCAGGACGGGCTGGAGCTCGTCCTCGGTGACCGCGAAGTCGCCGTCGACGACGGCATTGTCATCCGTGCCTGCGAATGCGGCCCACGTGTTCACGCCCATCGCCTTGCCGATCTTACAGCCGCAGTCGGCGACGGCGGCCGGTCGGCCGATCACCGCCTTGGCCATGCCGTCCTTGGCGGTGACCTTGACCCCGAGCGCCGCCTCCACCTTGGCCGGGTCGATGGTGCTCTTGGCCGGAATGGCCGGCCCCTCGAAGCGCTCGCGCGGCTTCGGCGCCTTCTGCCGGATGGCCCGCGCCGCGTCCAAGGCAGCGCGTACGCCCTTGCCGAGAGCGTCCAGCTTGCCCTCGCCGCCGATGTGCATGAAGTAGACCTTGGGCCGGTCAAAGAAGAAGTGGTTGTGGAGCGCGGTGACCTCGAGCCCGGCATCGAAGGCGGCGCTCATGGCGTCGTTCACCTCGTCCTCGAACATGACGAGATCGCCCATCACCATGGCCTCGACGCCCGGCTTGTGGCCGGGGGTGAACCCGGCCCACGAGGTGAGGCCCATGAACGGCGGCATGGCCCAGCCATCCACCTCGACCTTGACGTCGTTCCGGGGGAACGAGACCTTCACGACGCCTTCGGTGACCTCCGCCTTGCCCCCCGTGGACGCCTCGACGACCGCGGGATCCACGGTGGCCGGGGCGGCCACCGGTGCCTGAGCGGCGGAATCGGCTGCAGGCGGAGCGGCGGGGCGCGCGACCGCCGGCGGCTCGGCCGAGGGCGCCGGGGATGCGTTGCTACAGCCGAGCGCCATCAGCGCGGCGAGACCGAGCCAATCAACGATGTTCCTCATCGCTTCTTCTCCTCTTGTCCAAGCGGCATCTTCTCAGATCAGAGCGGCATGATGGTGAGGTCGTCAAAGTACGTGACCGAGTCCGCCTTGGTCCAAACACCGACCTTCCCCGGCGCAGTGAACGTCCGGTCCGTCGCGTCGATGATCTGGCTCCCGCCCCAGTGAACCTGGATCCGGTCCTCGCGGGCATCTACCCGCAGCTCGTGCCAGTTGCCAGTCACCGCGCCACTCCAGCTGGCGATCTGCGTCCGGCGTCCGTCCTTGACATGATAGAGCCGCACATTGCCCTCGAGCGCGTTCGCACGGGTGATGTAGTAGTTGTTCTCGTCGAGATAGCGGAAGACGAGGCCACATGCCTGGTCCACCTTGCCGGAAACGGCCTTGCACCTGACCGGGGCCCGGAGGTCGCGGATCGTGGGCTCATCGGCGACGGCCGCGGACTACCTTTCATCGCTCGGTCTCAGCCCGCTCCAGATCGGGACCCGCTCAGGGTTCGCGCTGTATGCGGCTGTCGCGGTCGCAGTCGGCATTCTCTACTGCGAGCTCTCGCCCGCGCTCGATCAGCACACGCAGACCGCGAAGGCCGCGCCTCTCCTGCGGTCGCGCCGGATCGTCTTCCGGCTCGCGGCGCTGTTCAGCCTCGACTCGTTCGGCGGCGGGTTCAGGAGCACCTCGAACGTGCAGCGGTCGCCTTCGTGGGTGAACTCGGCCTCGAACATGTCGAAGCGAAGCTCGCCCGGCTCCGGCGAGTAACCCTTGCCGCTCACGAACTTGAAGCACGCCTCCGGATCGAGGAAGCGCCGGATGATCCACGCGCTCGCGATGCGGTCGACGTGGATGTTCTTGCGGGTGACCCACGTACGGCCGCGTACCTCGGCGGCCAGCACGGCCGGCCGACGCTTCGTCGACGCCCAGACGTTGCAGATGGCGTCCGATCTTCACACGGAGGTATGCGGGCTTGGGCGGTTCTCGTGCCGGTGGTGGAGGTCAGGCACGTGAGGGGGGTTGTGCCTAGGCGCCCGCCCTCGAGCCGCACATGGTCGTGAGCACCGCGAGCAGCTCCGCCGGTTCGATGGGCTTCGGGACATGGGTGGTGAACCCTGCCCGCAATGCGCGCATGCGATCCTCCGTGCGCGCATAGGCGGTGAGCGCGATCGCCGGGGTCCGCCCCCCGCTCGCCGCCGGGAGCGCGCGGATCTTGCGGATCAGCGCGTAGCCGTCCTCGCCGGGCATCGCGACGTCGGACACGAGCACGTCGGGCTGCAGCGCCTTCACAGCGAGCAGCGCCTCGGCCGCGGACGAGACGGCCGTCACGCGCGCGCCGCACTGCTCGAGCATCGTGACGAGGAGCTCGCGCGTGTCGTCCTCGTCCTCGACCACGAGCACGTTCAGCGCCGCGAGCTCCGGCGGGCGGTCGCTCCCGGCAGAGACGCTCGGCAGCAGCGCCAGCCGGCGCCCTCGGCCCTGGCTCGGCGGCGCCGCGAGCGGCAGCTGGACGACGAACGTGGCGCCCTGACCCTCCCCGTCGCTCAGCGCGTGAGCCGTGCCGCCGTGCATCTCCACGAGGCTCTTCACGATCGTGAGCCCGAGGCCCAGGCCGCCGTGCCTGCGGGTCGTGCCGCTCTCGGCCTGCCGGAACTGCTCGAACACGTACGGCAAGAACGCGGGCTCGATGCCCTGGCCGGTGTCGGACACGGTGATCTCGGCGGACCCGTCGGCGCGATCGAGCCGGATGCGCACCACCCCGCCGCGCGGCGTGAACTTCACCGCGTTGTTGAGCAGGTTCCAGACGACCTGCTGCAGCCGGCCCGCGTCGCCCGCGACGGCGCCCACGCCGGGCTCGATCAGCGGCAGGAGCCGCACCCCCTTGGCGTCGGCCGCCGGCCGCACGACCTCGAGGGCGGCGTCGATCACGGGCACGAGCTCGATCGGATGGACGTCCAGCCGGAGCTTGCCGGCCATGATGCGCGAGATGTCGAGCAGATCGTCGATGAGCTGCGCCTGCGCCTGGGCGTTGCGCTCCACCGTCTCCAGCGCCTTGTCGCGGCGCTCCTCGGCGAGCTTGCCGGTGCGCAGCATCCGGATCCAGCCGAGGACCGCCGTGAGCGGCGTGCGGAGCTCGTGGCTCATCGTCGCCAGGAACTCGTCCTTCAGGTGGCTGGCGGCCTCGGCCTCCCGACGGGCGGACTGCGCCGCGGCGAGCAGGTCTTGCCGCTCCTCCTCCGCGCGCTTCCGCGCCGTGATGTCGAAGAACGAGGAGACGACGCCGGCCACGGAGCCGTTCGCGCCGCGGAGCGGCTGCGCGTTCACCGAGAGCCACACGATCGAGCCGCCCGGCCGCTCCAGCCCGAGCAGGACGCCCGACTGAGGCGCGCCCGTCCGGAGCGCGATCTGCGAGGGGACCATCTCGAAAGGGAAGGGCGAGCCGTCCTCGCGGACGAGCCTGCACGACGGGCCCGGCATCGTGGACCCGACGAGCTGGGCCATGGGCAGGCCGAGGATCCGCTCGGCGCTCGCGTTCGCGGTGCGGATGACGCCGCGCTCGTCCTCGAGCGTGATGCCCTCCTCGAGCGCGCTGATGATCACGCGATAGCGCTCCTCGCTGTCCCGGAGCGCCCGCTCCGCCTCGATCGCGTCGGTCTCGTCGCGCGTGATCAGCACGGCGCCCGCGGGCGAGCCGTCGGCGTGCCGGAGCGGCGACGCCGTCCCGGCGAGGGCGCGGATCGAGCCGTCCGGGCGCGTCACGAGCCAGCGCGCGTTCTCGACCTTTTCGCCCAGGAGCGCGCGGTGGAGCGGGTCCTCGTCGGGGCGCAGCGGCCGGCCGTCCAGCGCGAGCAGCCCGCGGGGCCGGAGCGACTCGATCGCGTCGCTCGCGTCGCGCTCGTACACCCCGTGCTGCCGCTGGGCCTCGCCGTTGCAGATCCGGAGCGCCCCGCGCGCGTCCGCGGCCATGATGCCGTCGCCGCTCTGCTCGATGAGCGCGCGCAGCAGATCGCGCTCCACCGCCGCGACCCGCTCGGCCCGCTCGGCCCGCTCGCGGAGCCGCTTCGAGCGGAGGAGCGCGCCGACGCGCGCCGACAGCGCGGCCGCCGGGCAGGGCTTGACCACGTAGTCGTCGGCGCCCGCGGTGAGCCCCTCGACGAGGTCCTCCTCCTGCCCGGCCACGGTCAGGATGAGGATCGGGAGCCCGACCGTGGCGGGGCGCGACCGCAAGAGGCCGCAGATCTCGGTGCCGGACATGGCCGGCATCACCTGGTCGAGCACGAGGACGTCCGGCAGATCGCCGCCCGCCACGCGCTCGAGCATCGCGGCGGCGTCCGTGAAGAGTTGGACCTCGTACCCCGGCGCGAGGGCGCGCGCGGCCATCTCGGCCTCCAGCAACGAATCGTCGAGGATCCACACCACCCCGCGCTGCGCGTGCTCGCTCGGCGGAGGCTCCATGCCCACCTCCCGGACGCCTCGCCCCGCGGCCGGCGCCGGGCGCCGGGGCGGGCCGTTCGCATCGCGCGCGGCGTCGGCGAGCACGAAGTCCATCGTCATTGGCCGATTCATGGTTCTCCAGGAGCAGCAGGGGCCGCGAGGCGTATCGCTAGAGGGCGGCGCCTCTCGGGGCGGGACGGGGCACGGAGACGCGTTGGTTCCGCAAGCGTCTTTACCGCCCAGTCTCATCTGAGTGAGAGCCTGCGACGATGCAAGCGTAATACGATGAAAGACGCCCTGTCGCTCTCTTCTGGTTGCGTCTGGTCGCGTTCGGTCGCGTTTGGCGGCGTGGCGTCCGGTCGCGGCAGGTTGCGCCAGGTTGCTTCTGGTCATTGCGCCCCGCATCACGCGGCGGTCGCCGGTTTCCATCGACCGCTGTCATGGCGTTCGCGCGCCTGCCGACGTTCGCCGGCGCACTGGCGCTCCTCGGGGGAGCCCGGACTCGTCAGCGAGCACAGCAGACCTCGCCGGCGCCGGCTCGACGCGCAGGCAGCGCACGGCCGGCGCGCTGCTCGCGCGAGCCGGGGAACCGGAGCTCGGGGCGGGGCTGACGGGAGTTCCCTGATTCTCCCACGGACGCACAGGCGCGATTGACACCTCGTGTTCGGAAAGGCTATTCCCTCGACCGAGCACCGCTGTGGCAGAGATCCTCGTCGTCGATGACAGCAGGGTGATGCGTGAGATGGTGGTGGCCTGCCTGCGGGCAGAGCAGCACGGGTTCGCGCACGCGGCGAGCGGGCTCGAGGCGATTGAGACGCTCTCGCTCAGGCCGTTCGATCTCGTGGTGCTCGACCTGAATATGCCCGATATCGGGGGACTCGAGGTGATCGAGTTCATCCGGGGTCAAGACAGGCTGCGGAGCCTGCCGATCCTGGTGGTGACGACCCGGGGTGATGAGGAGTCTCGTGCCCGCACGCTCGCCGCGGGGGCGTCCGAGTTCATGACGAAGCCCTTCACTCCTGACGCCATCCTGGCCAGCGTGCGCGCGCTCCTGCAGGACGGCGTCGCCGGCGCCGGATGACCGGCGCGCTCGATGTGAACGAGTTCGTGGCCGGCTACCTCGTCGAGGTGGAAGAGCACCTCTCCGCGTCGACGGCCAACCTCCTCGCCGTCGAGGCGGCCCTCCGCGCCGGCGAGTCGAGCCCCAGGCCGATCCGGGAGCTCTTCCGCGCCCTCCACACCATCAAGGGCCTCTCCGCCATGGTCGGCGTGGAGCCGATCGTGGATCTCGCCCACGGGATGGAGACCGTGCTCCGGGCGGCGGACCGGGCGGCCGGGAGCCTCTCCGGCTCGTCGATCGAGGTGCTGCTCCGCGGGCTCCGGTCCATCGAGGAGCGGGCCCGGGCCCTCGCCGAGGGCAAGCCGGTGCTGCCGGCGGCGCCGGAGCTCCTCGCCGCGCTCACCGCGCTCGATCTCGCCGCCGCGCCGTCGCCGCCCGTGCCGACGATCGGCGCCGATCCCGAGATCCTCGCGAAGCTCGGGCCCGGCGAGCGGGTGCAGCTCGCGCAGGGCGTGGCCGGCGGGCGGCGCGCGCTGCGGGTCGACTTCACCCCCTCGCCGGCGCGCACCGCCGAGGGGGTGAACATCACGACCGTCCGCGAGCGCGTCGGCAAGCTCGCCGAGATCGTCAAGGTCGTCCCGCTCTCGGTGCCGGCCAGCGATGGGGCGCCGGGCGGCATCGTCTTCGCGCTCCTCGTCCTCACGAGCGCGCCCGACGAGGAGGTCGCGCGCGCGGCGGCGGCGGACGGCGTCCGCGCGCTCACGGTGGAGCCCGCCGTCCCGCCGGCCGTCGCGGCCCTGGCGGAGCGCGAGCCGGACGAGCCGGTGGACCGGGAGCCCCAGCTCCGAGGCGTCGTCCGCGTCGAGGTGGCGCGCCTCGACGACGCGCTCGACAAGCTGTCGGCGCTCGTCGTCACGCGGTTCCGGCTCGCGCGGGCGGCCGCCGAGCTGCGCGCCCGGGGGGTCGACACCCGCGATCTGTCGGAGATCCTGCGCGAGCACGACCGGACGCTGCGCGACCTCCGCGGCGCCATCATGCGCGCGCGCATGATCTCCGTGAAGGAGCTCCTCGAGCGCGTGCCGCTCGTCGTCCGCGGCCTCGGCCGCGCGACCGGCAAGCAGGTCCGGCTCGAGATCGACGCCGGCAAGGCCGAGCTCGACAAGGCGGTCGCGGAGCGCGTCTTCCCTGCGATCGTGCACCTGCTCCGGAACGCCGTAGATCACGCGATCGAGCCGCCCGCCGAGCGGCGGCGCCTCGGCAAGCCCGAGGAGGGCGTCGTCCGGGTCTCCTGCTTCGAGCGCTCCAGCAATCAGCTCGAGCTCAGCGTCGCCGACGACGGCCGCGGCATCGATCGCGCGCTGGTGGCGAGGCGGGCCGGCCGCCCCGCGCCCGAGAGCGACGCGGCGCTGCTCGACCTCATCACGCTCCCTGGGCTGTCGACGCTCGACCAGGCGACGAAGACCAGCGGCCGCGGGCTCGGGATGGACATCGTGCGCCGCATCGCGGTGGAGCAGCTCAGCGGCGAGCTCGCGGTGAGCACGTCGCCCGGCGCCGGCACCACCTTCACCCTCCGGATCCCGCTCACGTTGACCATCGTGGACGCCTTCTCCTTCCTGTGCGGTGACCAGCTGTTCGTGACGCCCGTCGCGGGCGTCGAGGAGGTCGTGGAGATCGATGCCGCCCGCATCATCCGCGGCCCGGCCCCTGGCGAAGCGCGGGGCGGGAGCATGTTGCCAGCCGCGGGCGAAGCGCGGGGCGGGAGCATGTTGCCAGCCGCGGGCGAAGCGCGCGGCGGGACGATGTTGCCAGCCGCAGGCGAAGCGCGCGGCGGGACGATGTTGCCAGCCGCGGGCGAAGCGCGCGGCGGGACGATGTTGATCGAGCGCCGTGGCGAGGTCGTGCCCCTCGTCGACCTCGGCGCCCTCTTCGAGACCGGGGCCTCGCCCGCGCGCAGGGCGCTCGTCGTCCGCCGCCACGGCGCGCCCTTCGCGTTCGGCGTGACCCGCGTGATCGGCCAGCAAGAGGTGGTCGTGCGGCCGCTCGAGGACCCGCTCGTCAGGGTGCCGGGCGTGTCTGGCTCGACGGATCTCGGCGATGGGCGCCCCACGCTCGTCCTCGACCTCGTGACCCTCAGCGGCAGGCTCTCCGCCGGCCGCGGCGGCCGCGGCGCGCTCGTCTGGGTGGCCTCGTGAGCGAGCTGCACGTGGTCCTGAAGGTGGCGGACACCGAGTACGTCATCTCGGCGGTGGACGTGCTCCACATGGAGTCGTTCGCCGGGGCGACCCGGGTGCCGGGGACGCGATCGTACGTCGGCGGCCTGGTGCAGATCCGGGGCCGCGTGGTCCCGGTCGTGGATCTGCGCGTCCGCTTCGGGCTCCCGAGCGCGGAGCCGACGCTCGACTCGCGTGTCATCGTCGTCCAGCACGGCGGCCGCACCGTGGGCCTCCTGGTGGACAGCGCGCGCGAGGTCGTCAACATCGCCGAGGGCGAGCTGCGGCCGCCCCCCGAGGTCATGGCGGAGGAGAGCGCCGGGTTCGTCAGGGCCGTCGCGAAGATCGGGGGGCGCCTCGTCATGCTCGTCGACGTCGGCAGGATCATCGGTGAGGAGCAGGATCATGGCAGCTGATGCAATCGCGGACATCGATGGCGCGCTCGCTCGGGCGGAGCAGACCGAGCGCGCGCTCCGTCAAGCGGTCGCGACCGTCGCCGGCGTCGAGCAGGCAGCCGCCCGGCTCGCCGCCCTCGGCGCCGAGCAGGCCACCGCCGGCAGGGAGCAGGGGGCCATGGCGGGGGCGCTCGCGGGCGAGCTCGAGGAGATCGGTGCGGCCGCGCAGGCGCTCGCCCGCACGGGGCAGCGGGTGGGCGACGCCGTCGTCGAGGTCGTGAGGGGGACCGAGGGCATGGCGGGAGGCATCGGCGCGCTCGCCCCCGCGCTCACCAGCGTGAAGGGCGACGCCGACGCGCTCGCCGCCTCGTCGGATACGACCGCGGTCGCGCTCGAGGAGATCGCCCGCTCGGTGAAGGCGGTGAGCGCCAGCGCCGAGGAGCTCGCGTCCTCCAGCGAGGAGCTCCTCGGCGCGGTCTCCGTGACGAGCGGATCGGCCGACGAGGCGGCGGCCCGCGGGGAGAGCAACGCCGCGGCGATCGAGGAGATCGGGGCCACCATCGAGGAGATGTCGAAGGGCGTCGCGCGCCTCTCGGCCGACGCCAAGGGGGTCGGGGCGCAGATCTCGAGCATGGCCGCGGCTGTCGTGGGCGTGAGCGGCTCCCTCGATCGCGTCGCGAAGGACGCGACCGAGATGGCGAGCGCGGTCGAGGAGACCGCGGCGACCGCCGAACAGATGGCGCGGTCGATCCGCGGGGTGGCCGAGAGCGCGAAGGCGCTCGACGGGAGCGCGTCGACGACCGCGAGCACGATCACGGAGATCGCGAGCTCGGTCGAGGAGGTCGCGGTCACCGCCGAGAAGAACGCGGCGACCATCGAGGCGAACGCGGTCGCCACCGAGCAGCTCGCGCGGACCGCGCAGCAGGTCGCGCAGAGCGCCGAGCAGATCAGCGGGCTCGCGGCCGGCAACGCCGCCACGTCGTCGCAGGTCGAGGCCTCGACGCGGCGGATCGTCGCCATCGTCGAGACCGCGCGCGCGACCGCCGAGCAGGGGGTCGCGACCGCGCGCCAGGGCGCCGCGACGGTCGGCCGGTCCATCGCCGGGCTCGGGAGCATCCGGCAGGCGATGGCCGACTCCGCTTCGGTCATGAAGGAGATGGGCAAGCGGGCGGAGGAGATCGGCGACATCGTCCAGACGATCAACCTGATCGCCGATCGCACGAACCTCCTCTCGCTCAACGCCAGCATCGAGGCCGCGCGCGCGGGGGAGCACGGCCGCGGCTTCGCCGTCGTCGCCGAGGAGATCCGCAACCTCGCCGATCGGGCCGCCGTCTCGAGCGCCGAGATCGCCAAGATCGTCCGCGCGCTCCAGGCGAGCGCCCGGGAGGCGGTGGCCGCCTCGAGCGAGGGCGTCAAGGTCGCGGACGAGGGGACCCGGCTCGCGAGCGACGCCGATCGGGCGCTCACGTCCATCCTGCAGGGGGTCGAGGAGCTCGGCCGCTCGATCCGCGACATCGACCGGGCGAACGCGGAGCAGGTGCAGGCGGTGGCCTCTTTGACCCAGACCGCGTCGCGCATGAGCGACGAGGGCAAGGCGGTCGCGCGCTCCGCGGCCGAGCAGACCAGGGCGATCCAGGCGCTCGCGCAGGGCAGCGCCGAGATGCGGCGCATGGCCCGGCAGACGAAGGACGCGACCGCCGAGCAGGCGCGCGCGCTGCGGGACGCCGTGAAGGCCAACGCGCAGCTCACGTCCACCGCCGAGCGGGTGTCGCGGGCGATGGACGAGCAGGCGACAGGGGCGTCGCAGCTCGCCAAGGTCGCCGCGCAGATGCGCGCGCTGACCCAGCAGACCAACGCCGCCATGATCGAGCAGACCCGCACCCTGGCCGGGATCACGGCGCTCACGCAGGACGTCACGGGCGCGTCGCAGCGCATGGTCGCCGGCCTCGCGGAGCAGGCGGGCGGCGCGACCGAGATCGCGCGCGCGATGGACGACATCCGCCGGCTGTCGGCCCAGTCGGCGCGGGGCATCGGCGACCAGGCGCGGGCCGCGAAGCAGCTGGAGGCGTCCGCCCGCCAGGTCGCGCGGCTCGCGGCGGCGGTGACCGCCGCGACGGCGGACCAGGGCAAGGCGACGGCGGCCCTGGCGAAGGAGGGGGAGTCCGTGCGCCGGATCGCCAGGCAGACGGCGCGGGCCGTGGCCGATCAGGCGGAGACGATCCTCGCCCTCGCGTCGGGCGCGAACCGGCACACGGCGTCGCTCCAGGCCGCCGAGAAGGGGGTAGGCGAGCTCTCGACCCGGAGCGAGGAGCACGCCGCCTCGCTCTCGCGGCTGCGCGATCCGGTCCGGGAGCTGCTCGCCTCCACGGCCAGGCACGCGAGGGACACCGGCGCGATCGCGAGCGACGCTGGCCAGGTGGTCGAGCAGCTCGGCAGGATCCGGCAGGCGAGCGCGGAGCACGCGGACGCCGTCGCGGGCATCGTCGCCACGGTCGCCCACGCCGTCGCCCACATCAAGGCGAACGGGACGCAGCACCCCGCGCCGCCGGAGACAGCGTGATCGCCCGGCGCCCCGCGCTCGCCATCTCGGACGCGGAGCGGCAGCGCGTCGAGCAGGTGGAGCGGCTCGCCGCCTCGGGGCCTCCGGGGGCGCCTGCGCTCGTCGAGATGCTCGCGGATCCGAGCTGGACCGTGCGGCGGGCCGTGGTCGCGTCGCTCGCCGCGCTCGGCGATGCGGCGGTCCACCCCCTGTGCGCGTGCCTCTCCACCCGGCGCGACAGCGAGGCGCGCATCGCCGCCACGGTCGACGCGCTCGTCGCGTCGCTGGGCGACGTCGACGCCGCCGTGCTCGCCCTGAGCCTGGATCCTCGCCCCGCGCTCGTCGCCGACGCGGCGCAGATCCTCGGCCGCCGCGGCAGCGCGAAGGCCGTCTCCCGGCTCGCGGAGCTCACGTCGCACCCCGACGACAACGTCGCGGTCGCCGCGATCGAGGCGCTCGGCCGGGTCGGCGGCAGGTCCGCGGTCGACTCGCTCGTGGAGGCTGTTTCCAGCGGGAATTTCTTCCGTGTCTTCCCGGCGATCGACGTGCTGGGCCGGAGCGGCGACCCGCGCGCGACCGGGCCGCTGGCGGTCCTCCTCGATGATCCTCGCTACGTGCTCGAGGCGGCGCGGGCGCTCGGCCGCACCGGCAGCCGCGGCGCCGTGGCGCCGCTGGTGCGCCTCCTCGGGCGGCCGAGCGACGGCGTCGTGCGCGTCGCCGCGGCGGCGCTCGCCGAACTGCGCGAGCGGTACCGCGAGCGCTACGGGACGGCCGCGCCGATCGACGAGGCGCTCCGGAGCGAGGCGCCGGCGCCCGGCGTGGCGCGGCGGCTCTCCCAGAGCCTCACGGGCGCGGATCCGGCCGAGCAGGCCGCCCTCTGCAGCGTGCTCGGCGCGATCGGGGGCGACGACGCCCTGCTCGAGCTGACGCGCCTGCTCGACGCCGGTCCTCCCGTCGCGGGCGCCGCCGCGGAGGCGCTCGGCCAGCTCTCGCGGAGCGCGGATCCCCGGGTGCTCGCGGCGCTGCGCGACGGCGACAGCCCGCGCAGGCTCCTGCTCCTGCCGCTCGTCCGGGGCGTCGCGGCGGCGGGCGAGGCGGAGCGCTGCCTCGCCGATCCGGACGCGGAGGTCCGCGCGGCGGCGTGCGACGCGCTCGCGCGCATCGCGGAGCCCAGCTCGGCGCGCGCGCTGTTCCAGGTCCTCGACGACCCGAGCCCCCGCGTGGTCCACGCCGCGACGACCGCGATCCAGTGCCTCGGCGGCCCGGACGTCGAGGGGCTCGCGCTCGCCGCGGCCCACGAAGGGACCCCGGCCGCGCGGCGGACGGCCCTCCGGATCCTCGGGCACCTCGCGCCTGCGTCGGCGCTGCCGGTCTTCCTCGACGGCCTCTGCGACCCCGACGTGCGGGCGCGCGAGCAGGCGATCCATGGCCTCGCGTCCCTCGCGGCGCCGGCGGCGCTCGACGCGCTCGTCGCGGTCGCGGCCGATCCCACGGCGCGGATCCGGGCCGTCGCGATGCGGGCGCTCGGGCAGTCGCGCCGGGATCCTCGCGTGATCGGCGCGCTCCTCGCGGGGCTCCGCGACGGCGACGCATGGGTCCGGTACTACGCCTGCCAGTCGCTGGGGAAGCTCGGGTGGGAGGCGGCGGCAGGGGTCATCGCCGAGCGGCTCCGGGACGAGAGCGGCCAGGTGCGCGTGGCGGCGATCGAGGCGCTGTCGGGGATCAAGGGCGATCTCGCGCTCGAGGCGCTGGAGCAGGCGGCCCGGGACGGCGACACGGACATGCGGCGGTCGGCGCTGATCGGGCTCGGCATCGCCGGGCGGGAGGCGTCGCTGCCGACGTTGCTCGACGCGCTCTCGTCCCCGGACGTGGCGACCCGGCTGGTCGCGGTCTCGGCGATCTCCGGCTTCTCGTCGCCCGAGGTCCTGCCGGCGCTCGTGCGCGCGGCGAGCGACCCCGACGAGAGCGTGCGTGCGGCGGCGACCAGCTTCATCGCGGGGCGGCCAGGCGCCGAGGCGACGCGGACGCTCGTCGCGCTGCTCGTCACGTCGCGGGCGCAGGGCCCGCTCCTCGCCGCGCTGTCGACGCCCGTGCCGGGCCGCATCGAGGGCATCCTCGACGCGCTGGGCACGGCGGACGACGAGCTCTCGCCGCTCCTGACCGCGGCGCTCGCGCGGATGCGGCTCCCCGGGGCGCACGCCGCGCTCCTCGAGGCGCTCCGGCTGCCGCGCGCGCCGGCGCGGAAGGCGGCCGCCACGACGCTCGCCGCGGTGGCCACCCGCGAGGGCTTCGCGGCGGTCGAGCGCGCCGCGCGGACCGATCCAGATCCCGAGGTGCGGCGCGTGTCCGCGTCCGTCCTCGCACAGTGGGCCTGATCCCGTGGGCATGACGAGCCGCCTCCCCATCTCCCCGCAGGTCTTCGCGATCTTCAGCGCGCTCGTCGCCGAGAAGATCGGCTTCCACTACGACGCGGCCGATCGCGAGCTGCTCGGCGACAAGCTGTCGGCGCGCGCCATCGACGCGGGCTTCGACTCGCTGCTCGATTACTACTATTTCCTCCGCTACGACCCGGCGGGCGCCGCCGAGATGGACGCGCTGATCGACGGGCTGGTCGTGGGCGAGACGTACTTCTTCCGCGAGTTCGCGCAGATCGAGCTCGCGGTCTCGGAGTTCATCGCGCCGCGCGTTGCGGCGGGCGGCCGGCCGCGGATCTGGTCGGCGGCCTGCTCGAGCGGCGAGGAGCCGTTCACGCTCGCGATGCTCCTGGCCGAGCGGGGCCTGCTCGACAAGGTCGATGTCATCGCGAGCGACATCAGCGCGCGGGCGCTCTCGCGGGCCCAGGCCGGCGTGCTCGGGCCCCGCTCGCTCCGGAGCAACGCCCCGCCGCCTCCGTTCGCCGAGCGGTGGTTGCAGGTGACGCCCGATCGCGTCGTCGTGAGCGCCGAACTCAGGCGGGCGATCGACTGGCGGCGGATCAACCTGCTCGACGCGTCCCAGGTCGCGTCGCTCGGGCAGCTCGACGTCGTGATCTGCCGCAACGTGCTCATCTACTTCCACGACAACACGGCGCGGTGGGTGGTCAAGAACCTCGCGGGGGCGCTCTCCGCGGGCGGGATCCTCCTGGTCGGGGTCTCCGAGTCGCTCTTCAGGCTCGGCACCGCGCTCTCCTGCGAGGAGCGGGGCGGCGTGTTCCTCTACCGGAACGCGGAGCGATGAGGCGCCCTGCGGTCCGCGTGCTCGTGGTCGACGACTCGGCCTTCGTGCGCAAGGTGCTGCGGCAGGTCCTCAACGCGAGCTCCGCGATAGAGGTCGTCGACACGGCCATGGACGGCCTGGACGCGCTGGAGAAGATCGCGCGCTACAAGCCGGATGTCGTCACGCTGGATCTCGTGATGCCGAACCTCGACGGCCTCGGCGTGCTCGCGTCATTGCCGCGCGAGGGCGCGCCGCGGGTGATCGTCGTCAGCAGCGCCGACGCGGACAGCGATCTCGGCGTCAGGGCGCTCCAGGAAGGCGCGACCGATCTCGTGGAGAAGCCGACGGCGCTCGCGACCGAGCGCCTCTTCGGCCTCGCGGACGAGCTGGTCCGCAAGGTGCTCGCCGCCGCCGAGGCCAAGATCCACCGCGCAGAGCCGCCGCCCGCGCCGCCGCCCGCGCCTGGCGCGATCCCGGCGCTCTCGCGCACGCGGGTCGTCGTGATCGGCGCGTCGACCGGCGGCCCTCTGGCGCTGACGCGGCTCTTCGCAGGGATGCCCGCCGGGTTCCCGGCCCCGATCGTCGTCGCGCTGCACATCCCGCCTGGCTACACGGAATCGCTGGCGCGCCGCCTGGACGACGCGAGCGCGCTCTCGATCGTCGAGGCGTCGGACGATCTCCCGCTCCGGCCCGGGCTCGTGGTCCTCGCGCGCGGGGGGACGCACATCGAGGTCCGGCGCGACCTAACGCGCGCCAGCGTCCGCTTCGTGGCGACGGCCGACTCGTCCCTCTACTGCCCGTCGGTGGATCTGCTCTTCGCGAGCGCCGCGGCCGAGTTCGGGCCGGGCGTCCTCGGGGTCGTGCTGACGGGCATGGGGGACGACGGCCTGGAGGGCTCCCGGGCGATCCGCGCGGCGGGCGGGAGGATCCTCGCCGAGGCCGAGTCGTCCTGCGTCGTTTACGGCATGCCCCGCCGCGTGCTGGAGGCCGGGCTCGCCGCGGCCGTGGCGCCGATCGATCAGATGCCTGCGGCCATCCTGCGGCATCTTTGACGTCGCACATCGCACGGCGCGCCTCGTCACAGCGGCCAGTAGACGACCTTCCCCTCGATCTCCTGGAACGTCGCTGCGTTGCCGTCCTGGGAGACAATGAAGGCGATCCGCTCCGGGTACCCCGCGACGAACGCCGCGGCCGCGCGGTGGCGGGTGCCTCGCGCGTCGAGGCTCAAGCTCGCGTCCATCCGCTGGTCGGGCGTGGCGGCGAAGACCTCGGAGATGATCGCCCGCGGAGGCGGCAGCTTCGCGCCGAACGCGAGCACGTCGAGGGCGTGGCTCATCACGACCGCGCCGTCGACGGTCGTCAGCCGGACGATGAGCTCGAGCAGCCGGCTGACGCGCTCGGACCGCTGGAGCGCGTGCTCCGATTCGCTCGCCGCCGGCCTCCCCCCGGACGGCTGGCATGGCCCGTCCGGCAGGTGGGTCTCGTGCGCGCCGGCGAGGTCGAGGATGGCCGAGCCGAGGCACAGGGCAGGGGTCAGCCGTTTGACCTCGGTGTCGAGCTGATTGCCCTCTTCACCGAAGAGCTGCGGCAGGCCCTCGCCCGGTCCCAGTACGACCAGGAGCCCGCCGCGGCCGAGCTCGACCATCCCCTCGACGATGCGCAGCAGATAGCCGCGCACATTGCGGGCGAGCGCGCTCGCCTGGTCCCGCGCGACGGTCCGCTCGATGGAGTCGAGCAGCGGCAGGTTCTTGGGCATCCACGTCCGCACGGCGCCGCGCTCGTATCGGACGACCTCCCATTCGCCGCGGTACACGGCCACGACGCCGGGCTTCGGGGCGACGACGCGCACGAGCTGATCGAGCGCGAACGACGGCCGGCCGTGCGGCACCGCGATGCCGGCGACGGCGAGCGACCCCTCGAGCGGCACCACGGCCAGGAAGGAGCGCGGCCACGCGCTCGCCGGAGCCAGGTTGGCCAGGTGCTCCGCGTCGAACGCCACCGGGGACCCGAACCGCACGAGATCCCACGCGGGCTCTCCGGACTCGAACTCGGCGAGGCGCTCGGCGAACACGACGCCGATCGGGTTGAGCCGCCCCTCCTCCGTCGCCATGGACGCGAAGAACAGCGTCTCGATCAGCTGCGTCAGGATCGCGGCGAAGGAGGGCGGCGCCTCGTCGGGGGCGACGCGGGCGCCCGGAGCCAGCTTCTGCGCCGCGAGCGGGGCCTGCCCTTGCAGCTCGAGGAAAGCCGCCGTGACGTCCGCCGGATACTTGGGGCGCATGAGCTCGCTCTACCCTCCTCCGCGCCCCCGGCCAGCCCGGCGGGCGGCGCGCGGACCGCTTCGCCGTGCTCGCTACGCGGCCCGACGCGAGCTGCCGCCCTTCCGCTTCGGGGTCTCCGCCTTCCGCGCCCTGGATTTGCCGCCCTCTTCCGGCGCTGGTCTGTCGTTTTTCGTGCCGTTTTTCGCCTCGTCGTTCGCGGCCTTCCCGCCCTTCTGTCCGAGGCTCTTCTTGAGCAGCGCGATGAGATCCACCGTGCCGGTGGCGCGGCGCTCGCGCTCTTCCTCCACGGGCTCCGCTGGCGCGGTCGTGCGGCCGGATTTCACCTTCTTCTCGATGAGCTTCATCACGTCGTCACGGTACTCGTCCTTGTATTTCTCCGGCTCCCACGCGGTGGCCATCTCGGCCACCAGCCGCTCCGCCATCTCCAGCTCCCGCTTGCCGAGCCCCTTTCCCTTGGCGTCCATCTCGGGCAGGTCGAGCTCCTCGTCGGAGCGGAGCTCGTGCGCGAACCGGAGCAGGTTCAGCACGAGCCCTCTGCCGTGCGGCCTCACCGCGGCGATGTGCTCGCGCGTCCGGATCACGACCTTCGCGATACCGACCTTGCCCGTCTTCCGCAGCGCCTCGCGCAGGAGGACATACGCCGTCACCGGCGATCGCTTCTTGCCGTTCTGGGACGCGGGAGCGAGGAAATACGGTTTATCGTAGTACATCGGGTCGATCTCCGAGGCGTCGACGAAGTCGAGGATGTCCACGGTCTGCGTCGCCTCCACGTTCGCGCGGCGCAAGTCCTCGTCGGACAGGACGACATACTCGTCTTTCTCGTAGGGATAGCCGCGGACGATATCGTCCCAGCTCACCGGCTCGCCCGTCTCCCGGTTCACGCGCTCATAGCGGATCGGCCCCATGGTGCGCCTGTCGAGCTGGGTGAAGTGGAGCTCGTCGGGCTCCTCGGCGGGGTAGAGGGCCACCGGGATCTGCACGAGCCCGAAGCTGATACTCCCTTTCCAGATGCTGCGAGGCATGTGCGCTCCTTCGACCCGGGCGGCGACCCGAGGGGCCGCGCCAGGTCCGTCATGGCGGGCAATGCAAGCCGGCGGCCGACGACGCGTCCTCGCGGAGCCTGCGCCGCGCGCCCGTCCCGGCCGCCCGGGGGCATCGCGGATCCTGCGCCTCCCGCCGCGCGCTGCCACAGCCGAGGTCGCGTTTCGCCACGGCGGACCGGGCGCGCGCCGATCGGTGGTGATCGCTGCCCCACGCGCCTTGGCCCGCTGTATAACCCGCGTGACATGCCTCGGCGTTCCCACGACCTTCACGGCGCCGCGCCGGACGAGAGCCGGACAGCGCTGCTCCTCATCGACGTGATCAACGATCTGGACTTCCCGGGAGGAGACCGGCTGCTCGCCCACGCGCTCCCGATGGCGCACCGCGTCCGGGCGCTGAAGCAGCGGTGTCGCGACGCCGGCATTCCGGCGGTCTACGTGAACGACAACTTCGGCCGCTGGCAATCCAACTTCCACCGTCAGATCGAGCACTGCCTGGAAGAGGGCGTCCGCGGCCGCGAGATCGCGGCGCTATTGCGGCCTGGAGAGGACGATTATTTCGTGCTCAAGCCCAAGCACTCCGGCTTCTACGGCACCACGCTGGAGATCTTGCTCGAGTCGCTCGGCGCGCAGACGCTCCTCCTCACCGGCATGGCGGGGAACATCTGCGTCCTGTTCACCGCGAACGACGCCTACATGCGCGATTACCGGCTGTTCGTCCCGTCGGACTGCACGGCCTCCGAGACGGAGGAGGACAACGGCCATGCGCTCCGGCAGATGCAGCGCTTCCTCAAGGCCGACATCACGCCGTCGGACGAGCTCGACCTCGAGCGGCTGCCCGCCTGAGGCCGGCCGATGCGCGGCGTCAGGCGGGCAGCTGCCCGAGGTCACGTGGGAAGAGAGAGCGTCGCGCTCAGGCGACGGCCTTCTGCTTCGACGAGATCCCCTCTTCGGTGAGGACCGCGATGTCGGTCGCGCCGCTGCGCTCCAGGATCTGCTTGGCGAGCGCGCGCTCGTTGCTGTCGTTGACGTGGACGGAGATGAGGATGTTGCCGCCCTTGATCTTCCCCTCGTACTGCTTGGCCTCGACCTCGGGGATGCCGAGCCCGATCAGGGCGCCGGTCACGCCGCCGAGCGCGGCGCCGGCCGCGGCGCCGCTCAGCGCGGCCATGATGGGGCCGGCGGCGATGAAGGGCCCGAGCCCCGGGATGGCGAGGGCGCCAATGCCCGCGAGCAGCCCGATGGTCCCGCCGACCGCGCCGCCCGCGCTGGCGCCCGCCGTCGCGCCCTCGGGCGCCTTCGTGTGCTTCTCGTGCGCGAAGTCCCGCGTCCCGTGCTTGTCGGGAAACAGCGCCGAGATGTCGCCTGTCATGAAGCCGGCGCGCTGCAGATCGCCGACGATGATGTCTGCCTGAGCGAGCGTGCTCACGAGGCCAAGGACCGCTTTCTTCGTTGCCATGGTGTCTTCCTTTCGGACCGTTCGATTCGGTTCAGTCAACGTCGACTTCGAGCTGGTTATCGACCTTCTGCACACCCGGGATCCCGAGGGCGATCGCGCCGATATCGGCCTTCTCCTTGTCGCTCTTCACCGGGCCGCGCAGCGTCACCACCTGCCCCGTCGTGATGATCTTGACGTTCTTCGCGCTCATCGAGAGCGTGTCGTTCGCGACCACCGCCTGGCGGATCTTCTGGGTGATCGTGCGATCGGCCTCGTTCTCGCCCTGGTCCCCGGGGGTCAGCGCGGCGGGATCGCGATCGCGATCGTTCTTGCCCGTGTTGTCGGCGGCCGTCGGCGTGGGGCTGTTCGCCCGCTGGGCGATCTCGCCCGGCACCGCGGGATTGCCGTCCGAGCGAGTCGTGCCTTCCGCTCGATCGCAGCCGGCCGCAGCGGCGAGCGAGAGAGGCATCAGCAGGAGGTATTTTGCTGTGTTCATGCCCGCCGCCCTCGCAAGGCCCGGGCCATCCCCCGGTGGAGAGCGCCTGTCGGTGCGCGGCCGTGGCCACGGCGGAGCATGACCCCCGTCACGCCGGAGGATGAGATGCCTTTTTTCACGCCGTACCGTGGGTCGGCTCTTCCATGCGTCGGCGCGCGGCTGGCAAGCTCATGACTGGAAAGAGGCCGGACTGCCCCAAGTGGGGCGAACTGCCCCGTGCCGGCCATGTCAGAAAGGGAGAACTTGCGCTATCGCGCGGAGGACGGTGCGTGTGTACGCCTGTGACGGACGTCGTCGAGAGCGCCAGTCGCCAGCACCGGATCGGGCCCGCGCTGGAGGAAGGGCTCAGTCGTCGCGGGCGCCTTTCGGCCGTTCGGTCGTGCGTGCGTTTGGCGGTTCGATCGGCCGTTCGATTCCCAGCCTCCGCAGCTTCCGGTAGAATGTCGCTCTCGACATGCCCGCCTCGCGCGCGGCCTGCAGCGCGTTCCAGCCGGTCCGCTCGAGCGCGGCGAGCAGCGCGGCGCGCTCGTCGCGCGGCGGTCGCAGCGCGCCGCGGCCGCCGCCTTCCTGCGCGCGGGGCAGGTCCACGTCGTCGGGGCCGATCCTGCGGCCGTCGCAGAGCACGACCGCCTTCGTGATCACGTTCTCCAGCTCGCGCACGTTGCCGGGCCAGCCGTGCTGGCCGAGCCGCCGAAGCGCCTCGTGGGACAGGTGCGGCGCCGGGCGGCCCAGCTGCTCGGCGGCGCGGCGCACGAAGTGGAGCGCGAGCTCCGGCAGGTCCTCCAGGCGATCGCGCAGCGCCGGGAGCCGGATCTGCACCACGGCGACGCGGTAGTAGAGGTCCTCGCGGAAGCGCCCGCGCGCGGCCTCGGCCAGGAGATCGCGGTTCGTCGCGCAGACGAGGCGGAAGTCCACGCGCACGGCCTCGGCGCTGCCCACCGGGCGCACCTCGCGCTCCTGGAGCACCCGGAGCAGCTTCGCCTGCACCTCGAGCGGCATCTCGCCCAGCTCGTCGAGGAAGAGCGTGCCGCCGCGCGCCGCGACCACGAGGCCGGTCCGGTCCCGGTCGGCCCCCGTGAACGCGCCGCGGACGTGCCCGAAGAGCTCCGACTCGAGCAGCGCGGCGGGGAGCGCGGCGCAGTTGATCCCCATGAACGGGCCGCTCTTCCGCGGGCCGGCGAAGTGGATGGCGCGCGCGACGAGCTCCTTGCCGGTGCCGCTCTCGCCCGTCACGAGCACGTTGACCGGCGCCTCGACCACGCGGTCGAGCGTCGCGAACACAGCGCGGAGCGCGGGGCCGCGCCCCACGATGGCGCCGTAATCGTAGCGGTGCTCCAGCGCCTGCTGGCGGACGAGCACCTGCTCCTGCAGACGGTCGATCTCCGCGGCCTGGCCGCGCAGGAGCTCCTCGACGCGGCGCCGCTCGGCCTCGAGCTCCACGGTGCGGCGGCGCAGATCGTCGACGAGCCGCGCGTTGCGCAGCGCGAGCGCGACCTGGTCGGCGAAGGCGAGGAGCAGGTCGACGTCCTCCGGCGCGAAGCGCGCGCGCCGGAAGCGGTTGTCGAGGTAGAGCGCGCCGAGCACGCCGTCCGGCGAGCGGATCGGCACGGCGATCACGGACCTGAGCCGCATCGCGTGCACCGACGCGTGCTCGTGGAAGCGCGGGTCCTCCTGGGCGTCCACGGTGACCACGGGCTCCTGCGTCGCGATCGCGCGCTCGGCGATGCCGTAGCTGAACTTGAGGTGGCTCCTGCCGACCTTCTCCCGGTCGACGTTGCGCGCGACCGCCACGCGCAGCTCGCCGCCCGGCTGCTCGATCAGCAGGAACCCGCGCTCCGCGGCCGTGAGGTCGATCGCGGCGTCCATCGCCATCGCGAGGATGTCGGCGATCTCGACGGAGGAGTTGAGCCTGCGGAACACCGCGAGGAGCCGCTCGAGCTTGGCCGTGCGCTCCGCCGCCGGCTGCGCCGCGGGCTCGGCCGCCGCGGGCGCGCGCGACGGCTGGGCCGCGCGGCGCCGGGGGTGTGTCCAGAAGGCGTGCTGCAGCGCCTCCGGCAGCGAGCGCGCCATGGCGGTCCAGGCGGCTGCCGCGCGCTCCCGCTGCGCCGCGGCGGCCTCGGGCTCGCCTGCGAGCTCGTGGGCCTCGGCCAGGGCCAGGCGGACGTCCGCGGCGAGGTCGGGCTGCGCCGCGCGCTCGGCGAGGCCGAGGGCGCGCTCGAGGCGCTCCCGGGCAGCGGTGAGGTCCTGACCGAGGTTGCCGTCGCCCTCGCCGTCGAGCAGCGCGAGCCGCCCCTCCAGCAGCGCCGCGCGCGCCCCGAGGTCGGGCGCCTCCCGGGCGGCTCCGTGCTCGCGCGCACGGCCCAGCGCGGCCCACGCGTCGCCCGCCGCGCCCCGCGCGAGGTGGGCCCGGCAGAGCTCCAGCTCCTCCTCCACCACCTCCCGCTGCGCCCCCTGCGCCTCGAAGCCGCGCCGCGACCGCTCGAAGCAGCGCGCCGCCTCCTCGGCGTCGCCGGCCGCGAGCGCGCAGTCCCCGAGGACCGAGGCCGCCGCCGCCGCGAAGAACGGCGCGCCCCGCCGCGCGGCCTCCGCCTCCACCCGCGAGGCGACGCGGGCGGCCCGCTCGAACGCCCCCACGTCCGCCCAGAGCTTCGCCAGATCGAAATCGAGGACGAGGACCAGGTCCGCCTGGCCCAGGGCGGAGGCCAGCCGCGCCCCGCGCTCGTAAGCGGCGAGCGCTTCCCCGAGCTCGCCCGACTGGTGGCACGCCGTGCCCACGTTGAGGCTGCAGCGCGCCACCAGGTCGCCGAGCCCGTGCTCCTCCGCGGTCGCCAGCGCCTGCCGGTACCCCACGAGCGACGCCTCGACCTCCCCGGCCCGGAAGGCGTCGATCGCCTGGTACGACAGCGCCCGCACCAGCGCCCTCGGCGCGCGCCGATCGCGGTGCAGCCCGGCGGCGAGCCCGAGGTGCAGTCCCGCGAGCCGGCGCTCGCCGAGGTAGCTCGCCGCGACGCCGACGTCCTCGTGGAGGCTCGCCAGCACCTCCGGCTCGTCGCACCACGCGAGCGCCGGCTCGGCGCGGGCCCGCGCCTCCGCGTGGGATCCGAGCCGCAAGAGCGCCCGGCTCGCGAGATCGGCGAGGGCCGCGCGCTCGCGCGGCGTGGACGATGACGCCGAGCCCTCCCCGCCGGCCTGCTCGACCCGCTCGGCCTCGTCGAGCCGCGCGAGCGCCGCCGTGGGGTCGCCCAGCTCCAGCAGGCACGCGCCGAGCCGGACGAGCGCCTGCGCGCGCCGCGCGCCGAGCCCTCCGGCCTCGTCGCTCGCGAGCAGGTGCTCCAGCACCTCGCGCGCCCGCGCCGCGCGGCCGGCGCGCTGGAGGGTGGACGCGATCTCGAGCCGCGCCTCCGCCGACGTCGCCGCCTCGAGCAGCGCCTCCGCGGTCGCGGCCCACGGCGTTGGATCCGCCTCGCGCTCCGCGCGCCGCTCGAGGAACAGGCGCTCGGCGGCCGCCGCGTCGCCCGACAGCGCGAGGTGCAGCGCCCGCTGCTCGGCGTGCGCCGGCAGGGCGGCGGCCGCCCGCGCGTGCGCCGCGCGGACCACCTCGCCGCCGAGCGCGCAGAGGAGGGCGGCGATCGGCCCGGCGCGCGTCAGCGTCCACCCCCCTGCGGTGCGGGCGGCGACGCCGCGGGCGGCGAGCTCGGCCAGGTGCGCGACCGGGAGCCCGAGCGGCGGCAGCTCCTCGTCGGCGACCGCGCCGCCCTGCACGGCCAGCGTCGCCACCGCGTCCCGCAGCGGCCGCCCGAGGCCCCGCAGCCGCAGCGCGTAGCGCGCGCTCGCCCCGGGCGTCGTCGCGTCGAGCCCGGCCACGTCCCCGCTCTCGGCGAGCCGCCCCGCGATCACCACGAGATCGGCGGGCCACCCCGCGCTCGCGCGCAGCACGACCTCCGTCGCGTCGCCCAGGCCGATGTCGTCCATCCAGCGCTGCACCGCCTCGCGCCCGAGCGGCGGCAGCGCGACCTCGCGCGCGCTCCGTCCCGCCTCGGCGGCCACCGCGGCGAGCGGCGCGCGGCCGCCGCCGTGCGGGACGCGCTCGGCGGCGAGGAGCAGGACCGGATCCTCGGGGCCGAGCAGGCGGGCGAGCGCCTCGAGCATCTCCCGGTCCGCCCCGCTCACCTCGTCGGCGTCGTCGAGCACGAGCACCAGCGGCCCGGCCCCCGCGTCGCCGCCTCCTCCTCCCCGCGCGCGCGTCAGGCGCTCGTGCGCGCGCAGGGCGCCCAGCGCGCCGGCGGGGAGCGCCTCCTCGCCGGTCGCGCGGCGCAGCATCGAGGCCACCGGCGCGCTGGCCCTGGCGAAGCCCTCCACGGCCTCCATCCGGAGCTCGGCGCTCCACGTCGCCTCGCGCAGGAGGCGGCTCTTCCCGCAGCCTGGCTCCCCGGAGATCACGCAGACGCGCGGGCCGCGCTCGCCTCGCTCGAGCGCGGCGAGCGCCTCGGCGACCGCGCGCAGCTCACCCTCGCGCCCGACGAGGTGGGGCGGCTCCGGCGGCGGCGGGGCCAGGGCGCGCGGCGCGGCGCCCACCCAGTCGAGCACCTCGCCCGCGTCGGCCGGGCGGTCGCGCGGCTCGGACCGCACGAGGCGCTTTGCGAGCGCGCCGATCGCCTCCGGCAGCGGCTCCGCGAGCAGCGGCGCGATCGCCTCGAGCGTGCGGCCGAGCGAGAACAGGTCCGCGCGCCCGTCGGCCGGCTCGCCGCGGATCACCTCGGGCGCGAGGTAGCCCCGGGTGCCGGAGACGCCGTCGTCGGGCCTCCCCCCGAGCCGCGCCGCGCACGACAGGTCGATCAGGACCGCGCGCCCCGAGGCCCCGACGAGGATGTTGGCCGGCTTCACGTCGCCGTGGCGGATGCGCGCGCGGTGGAGGAACCGGAGCGCGTCGAGCACGTCCACGATCGCGGCCCGCGCCTCCTCGAAGCGGCGGCCTGTCACGTACTCGTCGAGCGGCGCGCCCAGCACCGCCTCCGACGTGAAGTAGAAGCGCGGCTCGCCGGTCTCCCGGAGCATGCCGAAGTCGAGCACCCGGACGAGGTGCGGATGGAAGAGCCCCGCCAGCATCCTGAACTCGCCGCGGAACGCCGCCCGCTCCGCCGTGCGCGCGTGGCCGAGCAGCTTGAGGCACAGGTCCCGCCCGAGCGCCTCGTCGCGCGCGAGCCACGCCGTGGCCAGGCCCCCCCGCCCCAGGGGACGGATCAGGCGGTAGCGGCGGGCGAGCAGGGTCCCTTCGGCTTGGCTCACCCGCGCAGTGTCTCACGGATGTGCCATCTGAGACAGTGAGACACTCTATGAGACATATGTGCCTTGGATTTCGCGTCGATTTCCGTTCTTTTTCATTCGGCACCAGGTTTGCTCTAATGGCCGGCATGGCGATGCAGACGACATACGGACACCGAGGACGGCGGGGCGCGCGCGTCGCGACGCTCCTCGGGGTGCTGCTTGGCGGCTGTGTCGTGAGCCCGCAGCCGAGCCCGCCGGTCCACGAGCCGATCCTGGATACGGGGCTCGTCGGCGTCTCGGGCGACCCCATGGTCTTGCGGCAACAGGTCTTCCTCAAGGGGGAGCCTGGCGCGGTCGAGCCGGCGGAGGGCGTGGTCCTGGTGACGAACCTCGACAGCGCCGACGCGCCCGTCGTCGCGGAGATCAAGGCCGACGGCAGCTTCGTGGCCGCGGTGGACGCGTCGACGGAGCAGGTCCTGCGGATCCAGGTGAAGCAGGGCGAGCGCCGGTCGGAGCCGGTGGATCTGCAGCTGACCGGGGAGCCCATCGACGCGACGCGGACGATGCTGGCGCACCTGCCTTGCCTCACGATCGAGCCCGCCGCGTGGGTCTCGCTCGAGGCCGGCGAAGGCGACGTGGTCGTCCGCAATTCGTGCGCCGAGGAGGTGGCCATCGGCGCGCCGCGCTTGCGCCGGGGCGCAGGGCCGTTCGGGTTCAGCCCGGCGGAGGCGTTCGTGGTGCCGGCGGGCGAGTCCGCCGTCGTCACGGTGCGCGCGGACGGTGAAGGGGTGGAGCGCGAGGACGTGCTCTTCCTCGAGGTCACGGCGCCGGAGCCTGGGCGCCGCGCCGTGACATTGACGCTCCCCGACTGAGCGGTCGGGGAGACGAACAACGAACTCGCGCGCCGCGCTCGACGTACTGCGCGCGGCGCGAGGCGCCCCTTCCTCTGGTGGAGGGGAGGGGCTCGTGGATGTCTATCGCCTCGCCGGGGACGGCGGGGCTCTTTTGGAGGAACACATGAACGTCCAGAATCGTATCAAGAGCAGCCGTATCGGATCCTTCCTCTGGCTCGCGCTTTCGATGCTCCCGCTCGCCGCGGGCTGTCACGTGGAGATCGCCGACGACAGCACCGCCTCCGACTCGGCGGAGGTGAAGGGCGGCGGCGGCGGGCAGGGCAAGGCCTGCGGCGGCCTCCTCGGCCTCTCCTGCAAGAAGGGCCTTTTCTGCGACTACGAGCTCGACGCCATGTGCGGCGCGGCCGATCAGACGGGCACCTGCCAGTCCATCCCCAAGGCGTGCACGAAGGAGTACAGGCCGGTCTGCGGCTGTGACGGCAACACGTACGGCAACGAGTGCATGGCGAACGCGGCGGGCACGTCGGTGTCGTCGGTCGGCGAGTGCGCGCCTCCTCCGGGGGATACCTGCGGCGGCCTCCTCGGCCTCTCCTGCAAGGACGGGTACTTCTGTGACTTCGCGCCCGACGCCCAGTGCGGCGCGGGCGACATGACGGGCACCTGCCTGCCCACGCCGGGCGCGTGCACCAGGGAGTACAACCCGGTCTGCGGCTGTGACGGGAACACGTACGGCAACGCGTGCACCGCGAACGCGGCGGGCGTCTCGGTCGCGTCGAGCGGCGAGTGCGCGCCGCCTCCGGAAGAGGGCAAGGCGTGCGGCACCCGCGGCGGCTGGACGTGCGAGAAGGGCGAGTTCTGCAACTTCGCGCCCGAGGTCGAGTGCGGCGCGTGGGACGGGCCGGGGACCTGCACGCCCATCCCGGAGGCGTGCACGCTCGAGTACAACCCGGTCTGCGGCTGCGACGGCCAGACGTACAGCAACGCCTGCGCCGCCGCCTCGGCGAGCGTGTCGGTCGCCTCGAAGGGCGAGTGCGCGCCTGCGGGGAAGATCTGCGGCGGCATCGCGGGCTTCGCGTGCGACAAGGGCGAGTTCTGCAACTACAGCATCGAGGCCATGTGCGGCGCGGCTGATCAGACGGGCACCTGCCAGACCATCCCGGAGGCGTGCACCGAGCAGTACGACCCGGTCTGCGGCTGCGACGACACCACGTACGGCAACGAGTGCTTCGCGCACGCGGCGGGCGTGTCGGTCGTGTCGCGCGGCGAGTGCGCCGAGCGCCGGTAAGGCGGCATCGTAGGCGCCGGCCGCGCCGCGCGTCGCGCGACACCCCCCTCGCGCGACGCGCGGCGCGGCGGCGCCGCCCTTGACCGGCTCCGCGCCGGTTCCGTAGCATCCTGCCGCGCATGAGCGCCGCTCGATCCCAGACAGCGTCCACGCTCCTCCTCGACGAGCACTTCGAGGCCGGCGACGACCGGTTCGTGGACGAGGTGCTCGCGTCGGAGGCGGGCCGGAAGCTGAAGGCGCTCGCCCCGCGCTGGTACGCGGACCGGCGCCCGTTCGCGCGCCGCGCGCTGCTCCGCTACATCGACGACGGCTGCGACCGGCCGCACCACCGCGGCCTCGTCAAGGTCCTTTACAAGCTCGCCGAGCAGGCGGGAGACGACGAGATCGTCGGCCGCTTCATGGTCGCCTTCGATCGCCTCGTCCGCCGCAAGCTCGTCAAGGTGACCCGCTACGACTGGGTGACCAGGACCTCCAGCGACGAGCCCTGCCTCGTCAGCGACACCGGCGTGCCGGTCAGCCTCCCGAAGGGCGACGTCGAGTCGCCGCGCTTCTCGATGCGGACGCGCCACTACCTGCGACGCCGCGCGTTCCGCTACTTCCGGCGGCTCGGCCGGCGCGACGCCGCCCGCTACGGCCGCGCGATCCGCGCCGCGCTTGCGCTCTACCGCGACGAGCACCTCGACAGGCCCGAGCGCCTGCTCGACGCCTGGGGGCTGCTCCACGCGCTCTACTGGGGCTCGCCCGCCCTCGATCGGCTCCCGCGCGGCGTCCGCCTCGCGGAGGGCGCCGCCCTCGCCGAGCTCGAGCCCGCGCCGATCTACCCCGAGGCGTGGCAGGGCGCCTTCGACGAGGTGCTCGACCTGGTCACGGCCGCGAGGAGCCGCACTGTCCGGGCGTTCGCCGTCGGGCTCCTCGAGCGCGACCACGCCGCCGAGCTCCGCGGCCTGCCGCTCGCCCGCGTGCGAGCGCTCCTCGAGAGCCCGCACGACGAGGTGCAGACCTTCGCCGCCGGCCTGCTCCGCCAGGTCCCGGGCCTCGGGAGCCTGCCGATCGCGGACTGGCTCTCGCTGCTCCAGACCGAGAACGCCGCGGCGCTCGCCTTCCTCTGCGAGGCGGTCGTCGAGCATGTGTCGCCGGCGCGGCTCTCGCTCGCCGAGTGCGTGGACCTCGCTCGCGCGCGCGCCGCGCCGGTCGCGGAGCTCGGCCTCCGCTGGGCGAGGACGAAGCCCGTCGAGACTGCAGCGGATCTCGACACGATCGCGCGCCTCGCGACGGCGGTCGCCCCTCGCGTGCGAGAGGAGGCGGTCGCGTGGCTCATCGAGGTGCTCGGGCGCTCGCCCCACGGCCGGGCCGAGCACGTGCGCGATCTCCTGGACTCCCGCCACGAGGACGTCCGCGCCCGCGCGCTCGAGCTCTTCGAGGCCGACGCCCGCTTCCGCGACGACACCGGCCTGTGGGCCGCGCTGGCCGAGACGCCCCACGCGGACGCCCGCGCGTTCCTGATCCGGCACCTCGCCGCCCGCAAGGCGGCCTTCTCGCCCGAGGCGCTGCGGCACGTCTGGGCGGCGGCGCTGCTCGCCGTCCACGGCGGCGCGCGCGACAAGCGCGCGGTCGTCCGGCAGATCGCGGACCGCGTGGTCGCCCGGCCCGGCGAGGCGGACGCGCTCCTGCCGCTGCTCGGCGTCGCGCTCCGCAGCGTGCGCGCGCCCGAGCGGCGCGCCGCCCTCGGCGCGCTCGCCCGCGCCGCGTTCCGCGCCCCCGCGCTGCGCGACGCCATCGCGCGCAGGCTCCCGGAGCTCCGGCTGTTCGAGGGGGAGGACGCGGCGTGAGCTTCGATCTCCGCTACCTCGGCAAGAGCGGCATGAAGGAGCTCGGCGGCGGTGCCGCCCTCAGCTTCGCGCCCAACCTCGCGCGCCCCAGGGTCTTCTTCGACGGCGAGCTCGCGCGGCCGGTGCGCTTCCGCGAGGCGATCAGCGCGCTCCACGACGTCGTCGTGGGCGACCTGCGGCGCCTGCCGAAGGATCGCTCCGCCCACGAGGCGTGGAAGCAGCAGGAGGCCGAGCGCGAGGCCCGGCTCCGCCGGGAGATCCACGGCGAGGCCATGAAGGCCGAGCTCGCGCGCCTCGGGAACGCGCCGCTGCCGCGGAACCTCGAGGCCGACTTCCGGAAGATGCACAAGCTCTACTGGGGCGCGCGCGTCCGCTGGGCGAACGAGCTTGCGAAGAGTGATCCGCAGCTCTTCCGCCACCTCGTCCCCTGCGATCCGGTCGTGACGGTCGCGCCCGATGTCGTCTTCTTCGAGTGCTTCTCCAAGGACGAGTCGAGCTACGGCTGCCTCTCGGTCGATCGCGACGCCTTCCGTGGCGCGCAGGACGCCGGCCTCGGCACGACGAACGTCGACTACTCGCTCGCGCTCTACGAGCACTTCCAGACGCTCCGCAGCTACCGGCCGACGCGGCTCCTCGTCGATCCGACAGGCTTCGAGGTCGCCGTGGAGGGCCGCGGCGACTACCGCGAGGAGAAGATCGATCTCCCGCCCTCGTGGCTGCGCGGCTTCGGCCAGCTCCAGGCGGCGATGTGCCTGCCGTGCCGGAGGGTCGAGGTCCCCGTGGAGGCGGTCTACTCGCTGCTCGCGCACCTCGACCGGCACCGCGAGCGCACGGGCCCGCGCAGCCTGCGCTTCCAGCTCACGCCGGGCAAGGCGCCGATCCTCGTGCTCGACCCGTGGGGCGTCTCCATCCCGTGCCGCGGCGTCACCTGCGACGATGTCCCCGTGGCCGTGGGGCCCGCGGCGGGCGGGGGAGGGCTCGGCCCGTACCGCTCCGGGGCGCCGAGGGGCGCGCCGGCGGCGGAGGCGACCGAGGAGATCAAGGTGTGGGGGAGGCGCCGCATCGAAGTGCTCGCGCGGCTCTTGCCGCTCGCCGATCGGATCGAGGTGCGGCTGCTCGGCTCCGGGCTGCCGAGCCTGTGGATCGTCTTCATGGGCGAGATGCGCTTCACGCTCGCGCTCTCGGGCTGGACGGCGAACGACTGGACCTCGGGCTCTCACCTCGACGTCATGGCGGACGCCTTCACCCCGGACGCGCAGCTGGCGGACCGGGTCGCGCGCCACCTCGAGATGGTCCGTCGCGCGTCCTACGGCGAGCTCGCCGTGTCGATGGGCGCGCCGGACGGCGCGCTTCGCAGCGCGCTGCACCTCGCCGCGAAGCAGGGGCAGGTGGTTTACGACCACGCCGCGGAGTGTTATCGCTGCCGCCCGGTGATGCCGGTCGCCCTCTCCGACGCGCTGCTCGGCCCCGAGCCCCCGGAGCTCGCGGAGGGCCGGCGCATCGCCCGGGGCGGCGTGGAGATCGCGCGGGAAGAGACGCTCTCCGGCGGCCGCCGCGTCGTCATGGCCAGGGCCAAGGCGACGAGCTGCGAGCTGCTCCTCGACACCGACGGCGCGATCAAGAAGGCGAAGTGCAGCTGCTCGTACTTCTACAAGAACCGGCTGCGCGCGGGCCCGTGCCGGCACCTGCTCGCGGTCAAGCTCCACCTGTCCGGCCGCGGCGACGCGGCGCCCTCGCAGCAGCCTCCGGAGCCGCCGGGGCAGGCGGCGGCCGCCCCGCGCGGCACGAGGGCGGCGACGGCCGCCCCGCGAGGCGAGGCCGTTCCGTTCCCCGCGGAGCTCCTCGTCGAGATCGAGCGCGCCGCGGCCGCCCAGCGGGTGGGGCTCGCGGAGGTCGTCGAGGCGTCGTGGGATCTCGCGTTCGAGCGCATCCAGGGCTGCCGCTCCTGGGTCGAGGCCCTGGCGCTGGGCGGTCCGGAGGCGGAGCGGGCGCTCCGCGCGCGCGAGCTCCGCGCGCCGGTCATCAGGACGCTCCCGGTCCACGCGGACGTGCTCGTCGAGATCCGGCGCGTCGCTGACCAGTTCAAGGCGAGCCCCGCCGCGGTGGTGGGCCTCGCGTGGCTCGTCGCCAGGCGATCGACGAAGTGAGGTTCACCCAGGATCCGAGAGCCCAGCCCTGCAAGGAGATCCGTCCGCTCGAGCCCAACATGCTGCGGCGCTCCGCCGCGGTGGAGAGTGCTCTTCCATGCATCCCCACACCCGATGTTCTTTGGGCGCCTTTAGCAGCTGTGCGGTTCCACTCAGAGGGACCTGACGGTCCTGGAACCGCACAGCTGCCAGGCGCCTGGGTGATCGGGCGTGGTCACGAGCAAGTAGTCGGGCGGGCGGGCCTCCTTGGAGGGCTGGACTGGGTGATGGGGTACTTTGGCCGAAGGTGGGGTCTTTTGAACCGCCAAGGCGCCATAAGACGCCAAGAAAACCACAAAAATCTTGGCGTCTTATGGCGTCTTGGCGGTTCCATCATTCTGGCAGGGTGGGGTAGGTACCCCACCACCCTGAACCGGGTGCTGCCCAGAGGAACGGTCGAATGGGCTTCTGGGACAAGCTGAAGTCGATGCTCGGCCTGGGCGGGGCCGAGCAGGGCGAGCGAGCGCCGGGTGGGACCGAGGCCGAGCAGGCCCAGGGGGCGCAGGCCGGGCCCGCGGCCGCCGCGCAGCCGGCCGCCCGCGCCGGGCAGCCCCGCGCCGCGGCGGCGGGCGCGAAGCCGCGCCCTGCGGACCCCTACGCCGCTGGCGGGATCCTCGGCCTCTCCGCGGACGAGCTGCGCAAGCGCGCGCTCAAGATCAACCCGCGCATGACGGCCTGGATCGGCCGCGTGGACACGATCCCGCCGCAGAGCGACGAGCGCACCGCCCTCATCGATCGGGGCCTCATCCTGCGCGGCCTGCTCACCGAGGCGCAGATCGCCGAGATCCACCGCATCGGCGATCTCTGGCTCAGGCACAAGGACGCCGCGTCGCTCGCCGGCGCCGCCGCGGCGCGCTCGGCCGACGAGGCGATCGAGCGGCTCAAGCGCGAGAAGCTCGCCCGCAAGGAGGAGAAGCGGCGCCAGAGCGCCGAGCGCAAGCGGCAGCGCGCCGAGGCGGTGGCCCGCCGCCGGGCCGAGGACATCATTTTCCTTGGCACCGATGTCTCGGCGGGCCTCGCGGACCGGCGCTCGCACGTCGAGTCGCTCGCCCAGCGCGGGTTGCCCGTGCTGTCCACTCCGGCCGACCTGGCCGCTGCCCTCGGCGTCCCCGTCCCGCGGCTGCGCTGGCTCTGCTTTCATGGCGAGGCCGTCGAGCGTCCGCACTACGTGTACTTCGACGTCCCGAAGCGCTCGGGCGGGATGAGGCAGCTCGCGGCGCCCCACGCCTCGCTGGCCGCGGCGCAGGCGTGGGTCCTGCGCGAGATCCTGGAGAAGCTGCCCGTCGAGGAGCCCGCGCACGGCTTCGTGAAGGGCCGCTCCACGGTCACCAACGCGCGCCCGCACACGCGCCGCGATGTGGTCGTGAACCTCGACCTGTCCGATTTCTTCCCGACCATCACGTTCCCGCGGGTACGCGGCGTCTTCCATCGGCTCGGCTACTCCCCGGCGGTGGCCACGCTCCTCGCCCTGCTCTGCACCGAGCCGCCGCGGCGGCCGGTCGAGTACGACGGGCAGCGCTACTGGGTCGCGGTCGGCGATCGCGCCCTGCCGCAGGGCGCCTGCACGAGCCCGGCGATCTCGAACCAGGTCGCGCGGAAGCTCGATCGCCGCCTCGCCGGCATGTGCGCCCGCGCGGGCTTCACGTACACGCGGTATGCGGACGACCTCACCTTCTCTGCGCCACCGGGCAAGCGCGGCGATATGGCGATGCTGCTGGCCCGCGTCCGCCACATCGTCGAGGAGGAGGGCTTCGCCATCAATCCGGCGAAGGGCCGTATCCAGCGCGCCGGCGGTCGGCAGGTGGTGACGGGCGTCGTGGTCAACGACAAGCCCTCTGCGCCGCGCGAGGAGGTGCGCCGCCTGCGCGCGATCCTCCACGCGGCGAAGAAGACCGGCCTCGCCGCCCAGAACCGCCAGGGCGTGCCGGACTTCGAGGCGCACCTGCGCGGCAGGATCGCCTATGTGCAGATGATCGACCGCGAGCGGGCCGCGCCGCTCCTGTCGGCCCTCGACGCGCTCACGGGGTGATAGCTGGGCGCATCTTCGTGCGCTACGGGCTCAGTTGCATCGTTCGGCTCGCCGCGGCGTACTTTCGTAGGCCGGCGGCGCGCCGCCGGACGAAGAGGATCTGGTCGAAGGCGACGACGCGCCGGTCTGAGCCCAGAGCGCCCTGATCGGATCCGAGCATCGACCGAGGGCTCAGGCTGCAACCTGGGCCCTCTTCCCTTTTGTCACCCCCTTGCCGGTGACTTTACGGGCGGCCCCTCGCCGGCGGCCAGCTCGCATCCATTTCCCGTGGATTCCCCTGGATCTGCGTGGCCAGCCCACGTGCTCCTCGGCCGAGCAATGTCCTACCGCTTTCGTGAGGATGCTTGCAGCTAGAGAACGTGCGGGCGAGCGTGCGCGGGCGAGAAAAATCTCGGGGTGGAGGCAATGAGATGAGGACGGTGCGATTGGCGACGATCGTTGGGGCGGCCCTTGCCGCCCTGGTGCTTGGTGCGACGGCGCCCGGGTGCCTGTGGGATCGCGAGGAGCCCCTGAGCGGGAGGATCTGCGCGATACCGAATACCGGTGTTGTCGCGCACTGCGTCGACGCGAGCGAGGGCCCGGCCAGCGCGTGGAACAAGGCCGAAGCGGACGGCGAGCTGCCGATATTCATGTGGGCATGGTGGTCGGGTCGGGTGACGCCCGAGGAGCTCATCGCGAACGAGGCGGAGCTCGGAGCCTGGTTCGACACCATCGATCGGGTCGTGTCCTATGTGCGCGACGAGAGGAAGCACGCCGAGTCGCTCCGGGCGACGCTCCATGGCGAGCTCGGTAAGCTGCTCCGGCTGATCAGGGATAGCCAGGAGGAGGCCCTCCAGGCAGAGCCGATCCATGCGGCCGACAACTTCAACGAGGCGATGACCGGCAAGGCGAGCGCCGAGCGGGAGCCCCTCGCCGCAGCGATCGTGGCGGACAAGCTGGCGATGGCCGCCGTGCAGGCCGTCCTCGATCGAGCCAGGGACGAGGGCGCGCCGCTGCAATCCAGGTACGCGGGCGCGGCGGCGCGCTTCGCCGCCTACCGCGCGACCGAGGCGGCGGAGACGGCGGCGTACGCGGCGCTCTCGGCGCAGGCATCGCGATCGATGATCGACGAGCTCGACGGCGTGGAGCAGGCGGTGCTCGCGGCGGCGCGCGAGGCGAGCCGCGCGCCCAGCGAGCTCGCCGCGGAGGTGATGAGGCTGTCGGCGGAGCTCCAGGCGCTTGCGGTCTCGTTCGACGAGGCAATCGCGCCGCATAAGGAAGTCCTTGCGACACACGGCTCGGTGGTGCCGGACATGACATCGGGGGCGCTGCGGTCGCTGAGCGCGATGCTGGGGTATGTGCAGCGGCGGGTCGCCCGGAGCGACGCGACCGCGACGGCGCTGCTCGGCGGGATCGCGCTGCGCCGGCAGGCGCTCCGCGCGCTGCAGATGGATGAGGGGGCGCGCGAGGCGAGCGCGCGGTCGCGGATCCGCCGGGCCTCGGAGGTGTTCAGCGAGGGAGCGCGCGCGCGGGCGGCGGCGCTGTCGGCGGCGCCGCCGATGAGCGAGAAGGTCGGGCTGCCGCTCTTGGCCGAGCGGTGCGGGGAGCTCTTGGCGCTGGTGCAGATGCGGCCGCTCTGCGAGGCGGCGTCGTCCTCGTGGCGAGAGGCGGGGTGCGCGGCGCTCCGAGGGCGGTTCGACGCCGCGGAGGCCGAGCTCAGGACGGGCTTGCCGCAGACGATCGCGGCGGGCCTCGCGGCGCTGCGGGAGAGGGGGATGGGCGCGGCGGAGCTCGATGCGGCTCAGGCGAGGCTCGACGCGGGTGACGTGAAGGGCGCCGCGATCGCGTATGACGCCGCCGTGCGCGGCGCGGAGGGGACATGAGAAGCTCGAAGGAGGTCGCGCGGCGCGGCCGGAGCTTCGTGGTGGTCCAGAAGCTCGTCGCGCTTGTCACGGCGCTGGCGGTGCTGGCGCCGTCGTTCGCGTGGGCCGGCACGCCGTACACCATCCTCTGGAGCAACCGCCAGGACGTCGACTCGTGCGCGAGCGGCGAGCTGGAGACGGAGGGTGACGCCCTCTTCGAGGTGAACCAGACGCCCCTGTCCACCTACGGGATCCCGGGCGCGCTGCAGGTCGAAGGCGACGGCTCTCGGAGCAACACGCTCGAGGCGGGGTTCGACTCGGTGCTGCTCCTCACGGGGGCCAACCAGTTCGACTTCGGGGTCCACACCGTCAACGGGGGCAACTGGTGTACCCACGCGCACGACGTGGTGCACCTCGTCTCGGAGCCGCTCGGGCTGAACAAGCCGCTCTTCGACATCCGCCGCGATGGGACCGGCTTCAATGGCAGCACCGTCGCCGACCTCAGCCTCGCGGAGATCAACCCCGCGCTCGCGCGCGACATCGCGGACCTGGAGGTCGCGATCGGCAAGCTGATGGAGGCGATCCTCCGGAATGCCGCCAGGGTCGCGGACCTCCGGGCGCGGATGGATCTGCTGCGGCAGCTCGATACCGAGCTGCACGACCTGGTGAGCCGGCCGCTGGACGAGATCTCGCGGACCGATCTCGACGCGATCCTCGACCGCTACGAGGACGTGGTCGACCCGGCGACGCGGGCGGCGATGGAGCAGCTCGTCGACGACCTGAAGAAGAGCGTCAGCGACCTGGAGGACGAGCTCGGGCGGCTCATCGACGAGTTCGGTGCGCAGGCCGACGAGGTGGCGGACCTCGCGACGCAGGACGCGCGCGCCGAAGGGTGGAATCCCGATGATCCGCAGGCGTACGCGCTCGGGGAGAGCGAGGTGCCGGGGGTCGAAGTGCCGGACATTTCGGAGGTAGAGGGAGCGTTCGAGGAGGGGAGAGACCCGTACGCTGCGTATGCGGGCGGCGTGATCGCGGCGCTGGAGGCCGACGTGAGCGGCGACGTAGTGGTCGCGCGGGCGGACTTCGTGGCGAACGTGAGGGCGTGGCGAGCGAACAGCGCGGCGCTGGAGATCGCGCTGCGCGACCGGATGGGGGTGTCGCTGGCGGAGACAAACGCGTTCCTGAAGGCGCAGAATCGGATCACGGCGGTCGTGCGGCGGTACATGGATGCGTCGGACTGGTTCATCGACACGCCCATCCCGGCCGACCTGCGGGCGCAGGTGGACACGGTGCTGAAGCCGCGGTTCGATGCGCTCGCCGACCAGATGAAGGACAGCCTCAACCAGTGGACTGGCGACGGGCTCGACCTGGAGCAGACGCAGCTCTACCAGACGATCAGCGCGTTCGCGGGGGCGATGTCGATCGTCGGCGAGGGGTTCGAGGCGTATGCGGAGGTGATGCAGACGCTGGTGCACGCGACGACGCGCATCGGGGTGGGGTTCGTGCCGGTGGTGGGGCCGACGCTCGACCTGTGCGAGGCGGTGACGGGCAAGGCGTGGTGCTTGCCGTCGGGGGAGGAGCTCAGCGACGAGGAGCGGATCTTCTCGGGGCTGGGTTTCGGGCTCGGGGCGGTCGGGCCGATGTGGCGCGCGGTCAAGACCAGCAGCGGGCTGCGGCCGGCCGCGATCCGGGTGGCCGGGGAGATCGCCGAGATCGAGGAGGTTTTCGCCAAGATCGTGAAAACGAAACGCGTCCGGGGGTACAAGAACCTCCGCGGCGCGATCACCAAGCAGAAAAAATAGACATTTTCGAGAAGAAAGCGGCCAAGTTCCTGGTGGACGACGGCAGGTCGCTCGTCGGGGTCGGCGACGACGGGTGCGCACGGTGCTCGACATTCCGAGGGAGTCACGGACGGGTACCATCGAGGGGAAGGCGCCCGACTTCCTGTCGGTGTCCAGCGGGCACAAGCTCATCCTGAGCGAGGCGAAAGGCGGAACGATCAACGCTCGCGAGGTGCGCGCTCAGCTCTCGAACGCGATGGCGGCGCTGAGGGACAAGTGGGGGCTCGCTGGAGACGTACAGCGGGTCGAGCTCATCATGGAGCAAGGAGCGAAGTTCGACCCGAAGAAATTCACCGTCAAGGACGGCTACCTATTCGATTCGGACGCGCGCAAGAACGTCACGCTGGAGGGCTTCAACGAATTCATCATGGTGATCCGGCTATGAGCTATTCAGGACCTCACTTCCTCGCCTGGTGTGATGAGCCAGAACGGGTCGATGCGTTCGCGGCGGCGCTGTCCGCGCTGATGATTCCGGGGGATCTCATCGACCTGATGATGAGCGCGACTATAACGTGCAGGACACGATCCATTGACGACGTTCTTGCCACGGTTCGCGCCAACTTCGGAGGACAGAAGAGCGCTCACCTAGGATCCGGCGTGATGCTGCGGGAATCAGAGCGCGTCATGGTGTTCAGCCTCGCTTGCTACCCCGAAGACAGCGAAGATGACCATCCTTTCGGCCCTCTTGAGGCCAAGGCGGGCGAACGCAAGTGGGATTTCTACCCGTACGAGATCCCCGTGGGCAGGCGCCCCCGCTCCGTGGAGGCCGAGGCCGCGGCCGCCTACCACATGGTCCAAGGTGACGTTGAGGATCTCCTGCTCCGCCTCTGCGCGCCGGATGCGAGCGGGCGCGTGCCGACCGGCGCCTGCACGGGCGAGGAGGACTGGATCGCCCCGGTCGAGATGTGCGCGACGTACAACGCGAACGCCGCGGAGCTCGCGCGCGATCTGGCGCTCTCGTGGGTAAGCCTCCATCACAAGGAGAGCGTCTCGCGCATCGCAGGCACGTCGCTGGAGGCGCTCCGCGCGCGTGTCGACGCCGCGCCGCGCGGCGCGCGGGTGCCCATGAAAGGCACGAGCGAGCTCACGGACTCGCTCTCGCGCGAGACCGTGCTGAAGGTTCTCGCGACGCCGCCGGCCACGCTGCTCGAAGCGCTCGAGGCCGCGGCGGTGCCCGACGACGCGTGGCGCGCGGTCGAGCCGAAGGCACGCGAGCTCATGGAGCTACGCCGCCAGCTCGACGACGAAGCCGCGGGGGAGGTCCCACCCGCCTTCTGGGTAGACATCACGACGCGCGAGCACACCCGCTTCCTCGAAGAGCACGCCCCCTTCCACGTCCGGCGGCTCCCGAGCGGCGGCGTGCTGCTGGCCACGCACCCGTACCGCACGCTCTGGCCGCTCTGGGCCGATGCGCTCTTCGTGCTCGGCCTGATGTCGTGACGTCAAGCCAAGCAACACGCTCGGGAGGCCGTGACGCCATGGACCAGGATCAAGCCCAGCGAATGACGGCTGGGGCCGGCCGGCAAGAGGATCGCGATGGTGGCCGACCTGCTTCCGTGACGAAGGGAAACCAATGGTCCGTCAGCAATGTGTAAATGATGCAGCCATTCAGCTCAAGTCGGAGGGCACCGCGTCGTGAGTCGCGCAAGCAGCTATCGTACGCCGAGGGAGGAGCCCCTTCGCCTGTATGCGGCGTGCGCCGAGGAACACAGGGTCGACACGTTTGCGGCTGCTCTGTCCGCCCTCGTCATGCCGGGGTGGTTCGTCAGGCTCGCGATCCATCCGCTCGCCGGTCCCGATAGGTCTTACGCCGCGCTTTCCGTCGAGAAAGCCGTGGCAGTGGCTCGCTCGGCCTTCGGCACGGATGTGCGCATCGGAGCGAGCTTCTGGACCATGACGAGCTTCGGCCACGGCATCCCGCTCACCATCGGCTGCGCCGACGAGAAGCACGAGCGCCGGTCCCCGGACGGTCCTCTGAGCGCATCCAGCGGCGATTATCACGATCTGCTCCCAAACAGCATCGACGTGGCTGTCGGCGCCCGCTCCGTCGAGGTCGAAGCCGCGGTGATGTCGGTGCTTGTTCAGCAGGACATCAACGATTTCTTGATCCGTGTCTGCTCGAGCGAACACGTGACGACCGGCGGGTGCTCAGACCTCAATGCCTGGGGTCCACCGATCGAGCTCGCCGCAACATACCACGCGGACTCCTTCGTCGCGCGCGATCTCGCCCTGTCATGGGTGCACGTCCACGAGGGCTACAAGGTGGGGCGCGCCGCAGGCAACTCGCTCGATGCGCTCCGAGCGCGTGTCGAGGCCGCGCCGCGCGGGACGCGGATCGCGGTCGCGGGCACCGTCGCGCGCGCGCGCAAGCACGCCGAACTGGAGGATTCCGCAGAGAGGGAGAGGATGGGGCTGCTCGTGCGCGATGAACCCGATCCACGCGCGCGCTGGAGGAAGTCCATCGAGGTCACAGAGAGGGAGGACGCGCTGCGCGCGCGCGGCGAGGTTCTGCCGCTCGGCACGCGCGTCGCGCTCGCGGGCGACGCCGAGCTGACGCGCGAGCAAGTCCTTGCAGCGCTCTCCACGCGGCCGGCCACGCTGCTTGAAGCGCTCGAAGCCTCCGCTGTGCCGGACGACGCGTGGCGCGCGATCGAGCCGATCGCGCTCGAGACCATTCAGGCAGCGAAGGAGGGGGCGCCCACCGAGAACGTGATCGTGAATACGGGCGCACACACTCGATTCATCGAGCATCACGCCCCCTTCCACGTGCGCCGCCTGCCGAGGGGCGGCGTGGTGCTGGCCACGCACCCGTACCGCACGCTCTGGCCGCTCTGGGCCGACGCGCTCTTCGCGCTCGGCCTCATCTCCTGACGTAGGCTACACCATGAGGATGATCGAGCGATGAGAGAAGGGCCGTTTTTCTTCGCCTGGTGTGACGAGGCACAGCGGGTCGACGCGTTCGGCGCGGCGCTGTCGGCCCTCATCAAGGAGCCCCAGTACGGCATCCGCGCGATCATGGACCGCGACACGGAATGCAACACGACCTCCGTGGACGAGGTGGTCAGCATGCTCCGCGCTCACTTCGGGCGCACCGACGCCGAAGCCTACTTCGTCGCGTCGCTGAGCTACGAACACTTCGTCCATTGCATTCTTCGCTGCTTCACCGACAGGAGCGAACGCCTCAAGCCGATGGGCCCCATCCACATGCACGCCCGCGAGATCGAGGACTTTTGCCCCATGCACATGGACCTCGCCTTGGGGAGGGGCCCGCGCTCCGTGCAGGCCGAGGCCGTGCTCGCGTGGCACATGGCGCTGGAAGACATCGACGACGTCCTGCTCCGCCTCTGCGCGCCGGATGCGAGCGGGCGCGTCCCGACCGGCGGCTGCACGACGGCGCGAACCTGGCTCGCCCCGGTCGCCCTGTGCGCGACGTACAACGCAGACGCCCGCGACATCGCGCGCGATCTCGCCCTGTCGTGGCTGTGCCTCCATGACACGGAGAGGGTGTCGCGCATCGCGGGCCTGCCGTTAGAAGCGCTCCGCGCGCGGGTGGAAGCCGCGCCGCCTGGAGCGTGCGTCGCGCTGAGACATAGCAGCGGGCACTCGAGCTCGCTCTCCCGTGAAACCGTTCTCAAGGCGCTGGCGACGCCGCCCTCCGCCCTGCTCGAGGCGCTCGAAGCGGCGGCGGAGGTGCCCGATGGCGCGTGGCGCGCCGCAGAGCCGCGCGCGCGCGAGATCTACGAGCGGACGCTCCCGTTCAGAAGGCGCGACGGACAGGGCACGGAGACAGGCAACGGCTCGCCGCTCTCGCAGGTCGAGATCACCCTCGACCACTTCGAGTTCCTGGTCGATCACGCCCGGTTCCACGTCCGTCGCTTGCCGAGCGGCGGCGTGGTGCTGGCGACCCACCCCTACCGCACGCTCTGGCCGCTCTGGGCCGATGCGCTCCTCAGGCTCGGCCTGATGTCCTGACGCAGATCGTGCCCCCTTTCGCTTCTCCGGACTTCACACCCGGGCGAGCGAGCGGTTGGGCAGAGTCTCGGCTCCATGTGGGCTATCGCCCTCTGTTCCCTGCTGCCTGTCTGGAGACCTCGTAGGCCTGGTCCCAAGGTGGCACCTTGAACCAGAACAGGCATCAACGACAGACATCCGCGCACATCGTGCCGCGAGATTCGTCCAGCCTCGAAGCGTCTTCGTGTTACTATCCAGGACACATTCGTGGCGGGGGCATGCCACGCCGTGGGCTGTTGACCGGGCCTGACCGCGCCAGAGCACGTCTGACGTCAAGGGGAGTGATGCTGACGATCTCGGGTTATCAAGCGACCGACAAGATCTACGAGAGCGGCAGCTCGCGCGTCTACCGGGGCCAGCGCGCCGGAGACGGGCGCGCCGTGATCCTCAAGCTGCTGCGCTCGGACTATCCCAGCCAGACGGAGCTCACGCGCTACCGGCATGAATACGCGGTGCTCCGCGACCTGGATGTGCCGGGCGTCGTCCGGGCGCTCGACCTGTGCAGACACGAGAACGGGCTCCTCCTCGTCCTCGAGGATTTCGGCGGCCGCTCGCTGGCGCACCACCTCCACCACCTCCAGCGCCGCCCGTTCGACGCCGCGGACTTCGTCCGGCTTGCGATCCAGATCACGCGCGCCCTTCACGAAGTGCACAGAAGCGGAATCATACACAAGGATATCAATCCGTCCAATATCGTATTCAACCGCGAGACGGGCGCCGCCAAGATCATCGACTTCGGCATCTCGACGCGGCTCTCACGGGAAGAGCTCTCGATCAAGAGCCCCGCGGTGCTCGAGGGGACCCTCGCCTACATCTCTCCCGAGCAGACCGGTCGCATGAACCGGTCGCTCGACCATCGCACCGATTTCTACTCGCTCGGAGCCACCTTTTACGAGCTGCTCACGGGCGCGCCGCCCTTCAGCGCGACGGACGCCATGGAGCTCGTCCACTGCCACGTCGCGCGCGAGCCCGCCCCGCCGCGCGCGCGCTGTCCAGGCGTGCCGGAGGTCCTGTCGGACCTCGTGATGAAGCTCATGGCGAAGGCGGCCGAGGGCCGTTACCAGAGCGCGGCGGGCCTCCTTCACGACCTGGAGGAGTGCGAGCGGCGCCTCGCGGCCACGGGCGAGATCGCCCCGTTCCCGCTGGGCCGCGCCGACGCCTCCGGCGAGCTTCGCATCCCGCAGCAGCTCTACGGGCGCGAGCGCGAGGTGCAGGCGCTGCTCGAGGCGTTCGATCGCGCAGCGCGGGGCAGCGCCGAGCTGATGCTCATCGCAGGATACTCGGGGATCGGCAAGTCCGCGCTGGCGCACGAGCTGTACAAGCCCATCACCGAGGCGCGCGGGTATTTCGTCGCGGGCAAGTACGACCAGCTCCAGCGAAGCACCCCGTACACCGCGATCACCAGCGCGTTCCGCGACCTGGTGCGGCAGATCGTCGCCGAGCCCGAGGCGCAGTTCGCGCTGTGGCGCTCGAAGATCAAGGCCGCGCTCGGGGTGAACGGGCAGGTCCTCGTCGACGTGATCCCCGAGATCGAGCGCATCGTGGGCGACCAGCCGGCCGTCCCGGCGCTGGGGCCCGCCGAGTCCCAGAACCGCTTCGTGCGTGTCCTCCAGAACTTCGTCCGCGTGTTCTGCGACGCCGAGCGCCCGCTGGCCATCTTCCTCGACGACCTGCAGTGGGCCGACGCGGCGTCCCTCAGGGTCATCGAGCTCCTGATGACGGACGCGAAGCTGCGCGGCCTGCTCGTGATCGGCGCCTACCGCGACAACGAGGTCGGGGCCGCGCACCCGCTCTCGGCCGCGATCGCCGCGCTTCGACGGGAAGGGGCGGTCGGTCGGGTGCGCGAGATCTCTCCGGGGCCGCTCGGCACCGAGATGGTCTGCCGGATGCTCGCGGACGCGCTGCGCGCGGACGCCGCGGCGGTCATGCCGCTCGCGGCGCTGGTCGCGCGGAAGACGGGCGGCAATCCGTTCTTCGTCAACGAGTTCCTCCGCACGCTGCGCCACACCGGGTGCCTGCGGTACGACGCCGGGCTCGCGGCGTGGACGTGGGACGTCGAGCACATCGAGTCCAGGAACATCACGGACAACGTCGTCGACCTGATGATCGGCAAGCTCCGGGAGCTCCCCGAGGCCACGCAGCGAGCGCTCATGTCGGCGTCCTGCCTCGGCAACCGCTTCGACCTGGGCAGGCTCGCCGTCATCCGAGAGGAGACGCGCGGCGATGCCTACCGGCACCTCGTGCCCGCGCTGCAGGAGGGCCTCATCGTCCCGCTCTCCCCGATGGAGTCCGCGGCTCCCGACGATCTCGCCGCGCCGCTCGTCTTCCCGGACTACAGGTTCCTCCACGATCGCGTCCAGCAGGCCGCGTACGCCATGATCGAGGACCACGAGCGCAGCGGCCTCCACGCCGACATCGGCCGGCTCCTCCTGCGGAGCCTGGCCGGGCGCGCCCCCGAGGAGAAGGTCTTCGACGTCGTCTACCACCTGAACCGCGGCGCCGACCTGCTGAGCGACGCCGCGGAGCAGCGGCGCCTCGCGGAGCTGAACCTCCTCGCGGGCCGGCGCGCGCTGCTCTCCGCCGCCTTCGACGCGGCGCGCGGCTACTTCGCCCGAGGCCTCTCGCTCCTGCCCGCGAGCGCATGGCAGGACGATCCTGTGCTGATGAGCGCGCTCCACGTCGGCGCGGCCGAGGCGGCGTGCATGAACGCCGACTGGGGCGCGATGAAGGAGCTCGTCGACGCCGCCCTGTGCGAGATCCACGACGTCATCCACAGGAGCAAGCTCTACGAGCTCCTGATCCTCTATCACCACACCCAGGCGGAGTTCCGGAAGGCCGTGGACATCGCCGTGGAGGCGCTCGCGCAGCTCGGAGAGACGTTCCCGGCGAGCCCCGGCATGCAGGAGTTCCTCGACGCCTACACGAAGACGACGAAGCAGGTCGCCGAGATCGGCCTCGAGCGCCTCGGCCAGCTCGCCCCGATGACGGAGGCGCCGAAGCAAGCCGCGCTCGTGATCCTCCGGCGCGCGATCCATGCGTCCTACTTCGCCGCGCCGGAGATGCTCGGGCTCTTCATATGCCGCGCGCTCGACCTGACGATGGATCACGGCGAGTCGCCGCTCTCGTCCTATGCGTTCGCGGCGTTCAGCGTGCTCGTCAACGCCGGCGTTGGCGACATCGCGACGGGATCCCAGTTCGGTGAGCTGGCCATCGCGGTGCACCGGCGCCGGGACGAGCCGTTCTACAAGGCGAGCGTCTACAACTTCTACTACGGGCTCTCGCGGCACTTCTACCGTCCGGCCCGCGAGAGCCAGGCGCCGCTCATCGAAGGATACCTGAGCTACGCGGAGAACGGCGACGCCGAGAGCGCCGCGTACTGCCTGATCAACGCCTTCGTCTGCGGCGCCGTCTCCGGGCAGAACCTCATGGACCTCGAGTCGATGTTCGACAGGTACATCGAGGAGGTGTTCAGGTTCAAGCAAGAGCAGGTCATCAACCAGCTCAGCGTGTGGCGGCAGGTCATCCGGAACCTCACCGGCAGGTCCGAGCGCGCGGCGAAGATCGAGGGAGAGTTCTTCGACGCCGAGCAGGCGCTGCCGGGTCTCTACGCGACAAAGAACTTCAACACCGTCAATTACATTCATACGGCGCAGGCCATGCTCTATTTCGTGTTTGGCGAATACGAGCTCGCCTACAAGCACGCTGCCGAGACGGAGCCGACCCTCGGCGCGAGCACGGGCAAGGTGTTCACGCCGCTGCACACCTTCTATTACTCGCTTGCCATGACCGCGCTCTACCCGGCGGCCTCGCCGGAGGACAAGGCGCGCTACCGCGCGAAGCTGTCGGAGAACCAGGCGAAGCTCAAGGCGCTGTCCGCGACGTGCGCCAGCAACTTCCTGCACCGGTACCTGCTCGTGGAGGCCGAGCTCGCGCGGCTCGACGGCCGCGCGGCCGAGGCCCTCGACCTGTACGACCGCGCGATCGCGTCCGCCTCGGAGCACGACTACGTGAACGAGGCCGCGGTGGCCTGCGAGCTGGCGGGGCGGTTCTGGCTCGCGCAGGGGAGAGAGAAGCTCGCGCGCGTGTACCTCGCTGACGCGAGTTACCACTACAAACGCTGGGGCGCCGTCCGCAAGGCGGAGGACCTGGAGGAGCGGTATCCGCAGCTCGTCGCGCGCGAGGCGCACCCTCCGCCATCCTCCGAGATCGCGCCCTCGCGGACGTTCGTCACGACGACCTCGCTCGGCGCATCGCGCCTCGATCTACGGACGGTCCTGAAGGCGGCGCAGGCGATCTCCGGGGAGATCGTGCTCGACAGGCTCCTCGCCAAGCTCCTGTCGGTCGCCATGGAGAACGCCGGCGCCCAGCGCGGCTGCCTCGTCCTCCGGGACAGCGACGGCCTGCGGATCGAGGCCGAGGTCGACTGGACGGACGGCCGCGACGACACACGCTTCCCGGGGTTGCCCCTCGACAAGGCCGCGGCGCACGATCGCCCGCTCGTCTGGGCCGCTGTCGTGCAGTACGTCGCGCGGACGGGCCAGTGCGTCGTCCTCTCCGACGCCTCGATAGACCGGCAGTTCCAGCGCGACGACTACGTCGCGCAGCGCTGTCCGAGGTCGGTCCTGTGCACGCCCATCGTCCACCATAACGACCTTTACGGCGCCATCTACCTCGAGAACAACACGGCGACCGGGACGTTCACCCAGGATCGGCTGGAGCTCCTCTCGATGCTGTCCTCGCAGATGGCGATCTCCATCGAGAACGCGAAGCTCTACACGGGCGTGGAGCAGAAGGTCCGCGAGCGCACGGCGGAGCTCCAGCAGGCCCACGCGACGATCGTCCGGCTGGAGCGGGAGGCGGTCGAGAACCAGATGGCGGGCGGCTTCGCGCACGAGATGCGCAACGCCCTCTCGGGGGCCGCCATGGTGCTCGAGTCCGTGACCCAGGGCGGCGAGACGCTGTGCGCGAAGAACGCAGCCCGGCTCGGCGAGCTCTTCGACTTGCTCAAGGGCGACATCCCGGAGGGAAAGATCAAGGCGGCCATCGCCTATCTGGGCGAGCTCGAGGAGGCCGAGGAGACGCTCGACAGCGTGCTCCGCATGGTGGGCGACTGCACGGAGCGCGCGCTGAGCGTCACGAACAGGATCCTGGAGTACTCGAAGCTCGGCGTCGCGCTCGCCGGCGACGAGGTCGTGAGCCTCCGCCGCGTCATCGAGTCGGTTGCGGCGCGGCACCGCGACGAGTTCGCGCGCCAGGGCGTTTCGGTCGAGCTCGATCTCCGGGGCGGCTCGGTGGTCGTCGGGTACGAGTCCCACTTCGACTCCATCGTGAGCAACATCGTCCTGAACGCGCGCGACGCGCTGCTCCTTGTCGGCGACGGCCGCGGCCGGCGGATGCGGGTCGAGACGATTGACGAGGGGGAGCTCCAGGTCATCACCATCAGCGATAACGCGGACGGGATCTCGTCCGAGGATCTCTCGAAGATCTTCCAGCCGTTCTTCTCGACGAAGCCGACGACCGGCGTGGGCCTGGGGCTCAGCTTCGTCTCCCGCCTCGTCGCGATGTACCGCGGGACGATCGACGTCGAGAGCGCCGCCGAGCGCGGGACGACGTTCGTCGTCCGGCTTCCGCGCGCGGCGCCCCACGAGCGACCGCAGCCGGCCGGCGGGCCCGTCGGCTGGAACGATCTCAACCTCTCCGGGAATTGAAAGGAGGCGCCAAGATGACATCGGCGAAATTCACCAGGCGCTTCCGCGAAGCTTCGGACGAGGCGCCGGAGGAGCCTGGCAAGGAGCGGCCGATCGTGGTCGTGATCGACGACGACCCGCGGATGCGGTCCGCGCTCGCGTTCACGATGCGGCATGACTACGACGTCCGACTGTACGCGAGCGCGCAGGAGGGCATCGCCGCGATGACGGAGATGGTCAGCCTGGTCATCCTGGATATCCGCATGCCGGGCATCGACGGGCTCACTGCCTACCTGAAGATCAAGGCGCTGTTCCCGAAGGTGCCCATCATCTTCTACACCGCGTTCCAGGACATCCTGGAGAAGCAAGACCTGCTCTCGACCCACAAGGCGTTCGGCTATTTCGACAAGAATGGCGACGTGTCAGGGCTCATGGCGGCGGTCGAGAAGGCCGTCCAGCATCACAGCCTGGTCTCCAGCATGGCGAGCGCGCAGAAGCTCGTGCGCGGGATCATGCCCCCTGACGCGAGCTGATCAGTTGCCGGCGTGCCGCCGCGCGCGCGGCAGCTCGACCGTGAACGTCGCGCCCTCGCCCAGGCGGCTCTCCACGCGGACCGCGCCGCCCATCGCCTCCGCCGCCTCGCGCACGATCCAGAGCCCCAGCCCGAACCCGCTGTCATGGCGCGACGTCGTCGCCCGCTGAAAGCAGCGGAAGATCCGCTCGTGATGCTTCCGTCGCCCTCCGCTCCGTGACGTCGGCGCAGATCATGAGCAGGGTGGTGACGCGGCCGCCGCGCAGGATGGGGCTGACCCTCGCCTCATAGCGCGCCGCCTGGCCGTACTCGCTGGGGATCGTGCACTCGAAGCTGTCGGGCGCCCCCGACCGCACGACGCGCTCGACGCAGGAGCGGGCCGCCTCGCGCGTCTCCGGCGCGATGTGCTCGTAGATGCTCGTCCGCAGCAGGGCGTCGTTTCTCGGCGCGAGGAGCGCGCCGGCGGGTGGCGAAACGCCGCGCGCGCCACTACGCAAACCTCCGGGCGAGGACGACGATGCGGAGCACACGGGTGGACGGGGCTAGCCGCCAGCGCGCCGAGGGCGCCGCCGCGGCCGGGGAGGCCGAGGTGGCGTTGCGGGAGAGCGAGGCCCGCGAGCGCGCGGCCAGCGCAGAAGCCGCCCGGCTGGAGGCCGAGGCGGCCGTCCGGCGGAGCGAGGAGCAGTATCGCCTCCTGAACCGCGCCACGAACGACGTGATCTGGGACTGGGATCTGGAGACGAACCGGGTCTACTGGAACGGAGCGGTCGTCCAGCATTTCGGCTGCACGCCGGAGGAGCTCGGCGACGGCCCCGAGGGCTGGTACGACCGCATCCACCCCAAGGACAGGGCGCGGGTATCCGAGGGGATCCGCGCGGCGATCGAAGGCAACGGGGAGAGCTGGACCGACGAGTACCGCTTTCGCAAGAGCGACGGCTCGTACGCGCCCTTCCTCGACCGCGGCTACATCGGCCGGAGCGCGAGCGGCGCGCCCACCCGCATGATCGGCTCGATGCTGGATCTGACCGAGCGCCACCGGGCCGAGGCCGCCCTGCGCGAGAGCGAGCTCTTTCACCGTCAGACCCTCGAATCGATCCCGGGCATGGTGTGGGCGACCCGGCCCGACGGCTATTGCGAGTTCTTCAGCGAGCAATGGGTCGAGTTCACCGGCGTGCCCGCCGAGCGGCAGTTCGGCGACCGGTGGCTCGAGGTCCTGCACCCGGACGATCGGGAGCGGGTCTTCGCCTCCTGGCGCGCCGCGGTCGGGGGGCTCGCCCCGTATGACCTGGAGTACCGTATCCGGTGGCGCGACGGCGGATACCAGTGGTTCAAGGTGCGCGGGCGGCCCATCCGCGACGCCTCGGGCCGGATCGTCCGCTGGTTCGGGATCGCCATCAACATCCACGATCTCAAGCTGGCGGAGCAGGCGCTGCGGGACGCGGACCGGCGGAAGGACGAGTTCCTGGCCATGCTCGCCCACGAGCTGCGCAACCCCCTCGCGCCCGTCCGCACGGCCGTCGCGATGCTCCGGAGGGTCGGAACGGCGGATCCCGTGCAGCGGCGAGCCCGGGACGTGATCGATCGCCAGGTCACGCACATGGTCCGGCTGATCGACGACCTGCTCGACATCTCTCGCATCGCGCGCGGCCGGATCCAGCTCCGCAAGGCGCGCTGCGATCTCGTCGGCATCGTCCGCCAGACCGCCGAGGATTACCGGGCGAACCTCGAGGCCGACGGCGTGGAGCTCCGCGTGAGCGCGCCGGACGAGCCGCTCTGGGTGGAGGGTGACGACACCCGGCTGGCGCAGATGCTGGGCAATCTGCTGCAGAACGCCGGCAAGTTCACCGACACGGGCGCGAGCGGGCGCGTGCGGGTGCGCGTCGAGGCGGGCCCTCCGGAACCCGGGCGCGACGGGGGCGTGTTTGGACAGGCCGTCATCACGGTCGAGGACAACGGCGTCGGGATGGATTCGGGGCTGCTATCGCGCATCTTCGATCCGTTCAGCCAGGCGGATCAGGGGCTGGCCCGGAGCAAGGGGGGGCTCGGGCTCGGCCTTGCGCTGGTGAAGGGGCTCGTCGAGCTCCACGGGGGGACGGTGGCGGCTCACAGCGAGGGGCCCGGCCGCGGCTCGATGTTCACGCTGCGGCTGCCGCTGGCGGCGCCGGTCGCCCGGGACCTGTCGGCCGCCTCCGACGGGGAGGAGGCCAGCCGCCAGGGGGTTCGCGTCCTCGTGATCGAGGACAACCACGACGCGGCCGAGAGCCTGGAGATGCTCTTGACCCTGAGCGGCTACGACGTGGAGACGGCGTTCGACGGCCCGACCGGCCTGACGGCGGCCCGGACGCGCCCTCCGGATGTGGTCCTGTGCGACCTCGGTTTGCCGGGCGGAATGGACGGCTACGACGTGGCCCGCGCCATCCGCGCCGAGCCGTCCCTCGCCGCGACGCGCCTCGTCGCCCTGAGCGGCTACGGTCAGGACGAGGACCGGCGGAGATCGCGAGAGGCGGGCTTCGACAAGCACCTCGTCAAGCCAGCCGAGGACACCGCGCTGATGGAGGCCCTGTCGGCGGGGCGCCGCGAGCTGTGCAGCGCGGCGAGCCCGCTCTCGCGCTGACCTGCGGCCCCGCGCCGCACCCCGAGCACAGCGACATGAGCTGTGTGCGTCATTCCACGCGCGTGTACGCTGTACGCGGGACACAGGGCGCGCGTGGCGCCTGCAGACGCGTCACCGGCGCCACGATGGCGTGATGGATCCGACGCTGTTGAACTATCCTCCGGTCTGTGGCGCGGAAGAGCCCGAGCTTTGAACACCTGCCCAGGGACCGCGACGGCTCCATCCTCGATCGGCGCCGGCGCGTAGCGCGCGCCTCGCACGCATTGCGTGTCTCGCGCGCAATGCATGTTGCGACCGACCTGGATGAATGGCGCGTCCGGCGCGCCGCTCGCGCGGGGGCGACCTCGACCGTGGCCCTGTGTCTCGCGCTCCTTTCGCCGTCGGGCTGCGCCACGGGGGCAGGCCGCGCGACGCCGCCCGAGCCGACGCAATCGCAGGCGCAGGCGGCGGCTGTCGCCCCGAGGCGCTTGCCGTACCGGACGGAGCCGGGCTGGCGGTCCGCCGACGAGGGCGCGGACTCGATGGGGATGGGGCTGGCCGACATCGACGGCGACGGGTTCAAGGACATCATCATCGCGAACGGCAACGACCTCCAGCCCGGGCCTTTTCAGCTCTCGCGAGGCGGCGATGAGCTCCCGGGTGGCGCCGGCGCCGGTCGGGTAGGGCGGGGGATTCGCGCTGTCGCGCGGGACGAGTTTGAGCGCCGCATCGGCGACGACGCCGAGCTGCCCCATGGCGCCGAACAGCCATGGGAAGAGCTCGTCGTCCCTGCCGACGCGGCGGAGCCGGCCTGTGCCGTCGACGAGCGTCACGGCCGCGACGTTCTCCCAGAAGCCCCCGTGCAGGCTGGAGCCCGGCCCGAAGCCGCCCGCGGCGACGAAGCCGGCGACGGAGGGCCCTGCGTGGCCGTCGTTCACGACGGGCACCGTGAAGCCGTTGCGCTCCACGACGTCGCGCACGTCCCAGAGGACGGCGCCCCCGCCCGCGGTCACGGTGCCTTCCGCCTCGAAGCGGACGTCGCCGAGCCGCTCCGTGCGGAGGAGGAGCTCGTGCACGCCGGGCAGCGAGGCGCCGTTCAGGCCGTGCCCCTGGCCGCGGATCCGCACCGGGACGCCGTGCCGATGGGCCGTCCCGAGGGCGTCGGAGAGCTCGGCAGAGGAGGCGGGGGCGATTTCACAGAAGCTCTCCGCGCTCTGCCGCAGGCCGCCGTAATGGGATATCGGGCCGGAGATCACGTGTGGGGCGAACGCGGAGAAGATCTCGCGGAGCTGCTGCGGGCGCTGCACGGCGCGAGGCTATCACGTCGATGGAATCCAACGCAAAGACGCGAGAGCGCGTGGAGAGGGATCGCCGCCACGTCGAATGGCGACTGGTTTGCGTCCGCGACACGGCGCGTACCCACCAAGAGGCGCAATCCACTTCAAGCGACACCCCTCAGCATGTTCATCTTTGCGCGACAAGAGCAAATTCCACCATTACCTGTCGCAGGCGGGCACGACGGGTGTATCTTTGCGCGATGGTCCAAGGGGCAACCCCACCATGGCAGGCAAAGCGACGCTGAGGGCGAACGATGAACGACAGGGAGCTCGAGGCCGCGCTGCGGCGTGATCCGACCGATGCGCAAACCTGGCTCGCGTACGCCGAGACGTTGCGCGCGGCGGGTGATCCGCTGGCTGAGTTGATCGAATGGGAGCGGCGGGTGAGAGCTGACGAGGCGGGAGCGTGGCAAGCGCGGCGGAGGGCGCGAGAAGAGCTTCGCGGGGAGTGGGAGCTGAGCGACAAGGATGGGGTCGACGGCGAGTTCGAGTGGGGGCTGTTCAAGGTGCGCCGGGTGAGGAAACATCATGCGGCGTGCTTGTGGCGTCTGACTCGAGTACGGTTGCTGGACGCGAGCTCGCTGGAGCTCGAGCAAGTGCCGCGCGCTGAGCTGGAGGAGTGCCTGGCTGCGCTGGAGTCGTTGAAGCCGCGACGGCTGCTGTTGTCCGATGCCTTGCTCGACGCAGGGGATGCGTTGACGCTGGCGCGGGCTCCCGCGGCGACGATGCTGCGGCAGCTGGTACTGGAAGCGAGCGACGCGAGCTTCGAGGGGGACGCCGTGATGGCGGAGTTTGCTCGCGTGCTGCCGAAGGAGGAGCTCGAGCAGCTGGGGTTGTGGAACCTGCGGATCGGGGACGCCGGGCTGGAGGCGTTGCACGGCGCGGGTGCCTGGCTGCAATTGCGGCACCTGTCGCTGGGCTTCAACGAGCGGGTGTTGAGCGGGTCGCTGTGCACGCTGTTCGAGGGGGGATGCTGGCCTCGGTTGGAGCGGTTGGCGCTCGGCTGCAGCGAGGTGGATGCCAGCGTGATGCCGCGTCTGTCGGGACTGCCGCTGACGGCACGGCTGCGCTCGCTGAGCTTGTGGGGAACTCCGGCGGGCCCGGCGTTCTGGCGTGAGATGGCGGAGAGCGCGAGCTGGGCCTCGCTGCAGCGGCTGAACGTGGAGGAGAGCGACTTCGACGACGCGGCCGCATACGCGTTGAGCCACGCTCGAGATCGATCGCTCGAGCTGCTCATGTCATTCTTCACGCCGCTCGGCGCGGACGCGGCGTTGTCGCTTCTGCGCGCCGAGGGGCTGCCGAGCTTGCGGCTGTTGGCGAACATCACCTCTGCGACACCCGAGCAGATGGCGGAGCTGCGCGGTTTTGGCCAGCGGTTCACGTTGGGCAGCGTTCACGACTGCGGAACGCCTCAGTGGATCGTGCGCGATCACTTTCAGATGGATCCGTGGTAGCTCCAGGGCAGCCGCAGCGGCGCTGGCCGGGCCCGCGGTCCGAGGCCGGCGCGGCGGGCGCGCGCGACGCCGGGATACCTCGATCGGGCGCCCGCGGTGGGGGCTTTACGCGCGCCGCGACGTCGCCGATCCTCGTGCAATGCACCTTCGTCTCGCTCCTGCTCTGGCCCTCGCTGTTGCGCTCCATGGTTTTGGGTGTTCGGACGCTGGCACCGGCGGCCCCGGCGGCGCCCAGGCCGGCTCCGGCGGCGGGGGCGCGGGCGCGGGGGGGCGATGGCGGGAACGAGCCCGGCGAGATCGCCGGCGTCGGTGGGGGGAGCGGGCTCTCGACCGATGTGAGCGTCATCATCACGGCCGACCCGGGACGGGCGCCACGCTCGAAGCGGTGGGAGAGTCCTCCGTGCGCGGCAAGTACACCCTCACGCGCGCGGACTTGGCGGCGAGCGTCGAAAGGCAGCCTGAACTCCTGCCAATCGGGTCCCACGGTGAGCGCCCGCGAGGGCAGCGTCGACCTCAGGCAGCTGGGGTGAAGGCGACGGTGAGCGTGTAGGGGCCGCTGTTGATCGACGTGTAGGTGTCGACGATGATGAACAGGGGCTCGCCGCCGGTGACATCGATCACGAGCGTCTCGTCATGACCGCGGCCTTCGTCGTCGACGCACGCGAGCTCGGAGCCGACGTCCGCGCAGCTCTCGCGCAGGTAGAGGCCCAGGTCGGTCGCGGCGGACAGCGTCAGCGTGAGCGTGCCGTCGCTCGGCGGCGTGAACCTGTGGATCGTCTCCGGCGCGTCCCATCCGAGGCAGCTGCCCTCGAACTCCGAGGTGCCGGTCGCCGTGTTGCCCGTGTTCTCGCCGATCACGAGATCGGCCGCGTTCTCGCACAGCACGTCGCGCTCGTAGGTGCACGTGGCGGAGCAGCCATCGCCGCTCGTGGTGTTGCCGTCGTCGCACTGCTCGGCCGAGCCGACGGCCCCGTCGCCGCAGACGATCGGCGTGAAGCTGACGTTCAGCGTGTAGGGACCGGCCTCCCCCGGCTCATGGGAGTCGACGACGATCGGCACGGTCTGGCCGTCGCTCACGTAGATCTCGATCCGCTCTTCGTCGGGCGAGCCATCGTCGGGGTAGTTCTCGTCGGAGCAGTCGATCTCGGAGAGCATGTCTGCGCACGAGCTACGGGCGTAGACGCTATGATCGGTCGGCGACTCGAGCTCGACCACGAGCGTGCCCGACTGCCCGGCGGGCGGCGTGAACAGGTGGATCTCTTCCGGTCCGTGCCCCGCGTTGCCGAGGAAGCAGGTCCCTTCCAGCCCGCTCGTGCCCCCCGACGTGTCGCCGTGGATCGTCGTCGAGACGATGGGTGTGGCGCTCGCGCAGGCGGCCTCGGCGATCGGGGCGCAGGTCGCGGCGCAGTCGGTGTCCGCGCAGTCGTAGGACCCGTCCCGGTCGTCGTCCTCGTAGTTCGCGCAGTCCGTCTCGCCTAGCGTGCAGCCGCCGCTCAGGGTGTCGCACACGCCGAGCGAGGGGCACTGCGCGTTCGAGGTGCACCTCGGGACGCAGGCCCGGATGCCGCCGCCGATGTCCTCGCAGGCATAACCGTCGCGGCACTCCGACGATGCGCTGCAGAGCGCCAGGCACGCGCCCACGCCATCGAAGAGATCAACACAGACCCCGCCGTCGCACTCTCCGCCCGGCGTTGGCTCGGCCGCGGGCTCACACAGGTTCGAGCAGAGCCCGGACGGGTATCCAAGTTCCTCCTCGGAGAGGCAGATGTCCCCGGTGCACTCATCGTCCGTCGCGCAGGCCTCGTACAGCGCGCCCGCCGGCCCGCCGCCGCCGGTGCCGGTGCCGGTCGGCTCGGCGCCGCCGCCCCCGCCCGTGCCGGTGGGCTCGGCGCCGCCGCTCCCGCCCGTGCCGGTCGGCTCGGCGCCACCGCCGCCGCCGGTCGGCTCGGCGCCACCGCCTCCGCCGGTGGGCTCGGCGCCGCCGCCGCCGCCGGTGGGCTCGGCGCCGCCGCCGCCGCCGGTGGGCTCGGCGCCGCCGCCGCCGGTGGGCTCGGCGCCGCCGCCGCCGCCGGTGGGCTCGGCGCCGCCGCCGCCGCCGGTGGGCTCGGCGCCGCCGCCGCCGCCGGTGGGCTCGGCGCCGCCGCCGCCGCCGGTGCCGGTGGGCTCGGCGCCGCCGCCCCCGCCCCCGCCGGTGCCAGTTCCGGTGCTCGTGGCGTCGACGCCGCCGGCGCCACCAGCGCCCCCGGAGCCGCCATTGCCGCCGGCGCCGCCCTGGCCGTCATCGTCTCCGCATCCCGCGGCTGCCGACAGCGCCAGCACGAAAAGACCTGCAACGAGTCGTACGTTCATCCACCTGCTCCAACGCATGAGAGAGTTGTCGTGACGCGAGGTGTGCCTCACCCCACGGCGCAGCGTGATGCCATCTTCGGCGCCACCGCTCCGCCTGCCAACCCCCCTTTCATGGGGGGCGCCTGCCCCGGCGCGCGCCGGGGCAGGCGGTCGCCGGACCCAGCCGGGGCTGCGCATCGCCGGGAGAATCCGCGCGCGGAGCACACAATGCGCCCGGATCGTCTGCGGGGAGGGCTGCTTTTCCTTCATCCAACGTCTCGGGCTCGCCCTCCGACAATACACCCATGAGGGTCGTTGTCTCAGGCACATTGGCACGGAGGGCTCCACCGCCGGCGGCGGTGACCTCCTGGGATAGCTCGTGTCGATCAGGAAGCTCGTATCCGAAAAGCCTGCCGCGAATCCCTGGGCGAACGCAGGAGCGGGATCCGAGTCGAGCGGCCAGGCGCGTGGCCCCGTGCGCCGTCGCATGAGGGCCCTGATCTTCATGGGCGCTGCCTCCAGGTGCGCCTCCTGGCGACGGTCACCCACACTCTTCCAGGTGAACGCGTGACCAGAACTTTATTTGGTTTTACCTATATGTGAGCGCTCACATTTCATTTAACATGCCGTCGCTCGGAGCGCATCGAGAAGGGAGGCCGATATCCGTTTCTCACCCCGAAGGAAATTTATGATCAAAAGAGTCACGGGCGCAGCGCTGCTCGCCGTGCTCGCCGCGGGGCCCCTGACGCTGGCCGCGTGCCGAATCCCGGCGCCAGCTGGTCGTGCCCCCGCGCACGTCACCAGCTCCTGATCGAGCTGCCGCCAGAAGAACTTGCCGTCGACGGTCGTGGCGCAGAGCCTCCCGGTGAAGCCGACCACCGTTGGTGCAATGACTATTGCAGCGACAATTGCAATGACGCATCAAATCAAAGCAGCGCACGATCGAGGTGCACATATCCTCCATCCACATGAATGAGCTGCCCGGTGATGTGCGAGGACTTTTGTGAAAGCAAAAAAACTGCCATCGCGGCAATTTCTTCCTTTGTAGTCATCCGTTTTCCTAATGGAATTTTTTCATTTATCAGATTCAATTTTTCCTCCGGGTCAGGAAAGGTCTTGATCCAGGCGTCATATGCCGGGGTATAACATTCCGCAACAATCACAGCGTTTGCCCGAACCTGGTAGGGCAGAAGCTCCACCGCCCATTCGCGCGTGAGCGCGTTCCGCCCTCCGTTGGAGGCCGCATATGCGGAGGTGTTGCCTTGACCCGTTTCGGCTGTCTTCGATGAGATGTTGACGATTGAACCTTTGTTGCGAATCAATTCCGACAATGAATAGTGCGTCATCAGATAATAATGAATCAAATTTCTATGAAGCGAGGCGACGAATTTGTCATAGTTCCCCGAAGCCAGGCCCACGCCATCATTTACACCTGCATTGTTGACAAGCGCGTCAATTCTCTCGAATTTCGAGATCGTTTCTTCAACGGCCCGCCTGCATGCGTCATTTGACGTAAGCTCGGCAGTCACGTGTCCGCATTTAGACCCTTGTGAAACGATCGATTGACATAGCCTCAAATTATCGATTTCATCACGTCCAATGATCACCGGGATGGCTTTCTCCTCTGCAAGCGCTCGTACGATACCTTCTCCGATACCTCTAGCGCCCCCGGTGACCATGACGACTTTGTTCTCTAATCCCAGATGCATATTATCCTGTCGTGAGGTTATGAGTTTTTTGCTACAGTATCCAAGAGATACGTCGAGGAGGTCGCCGCCATCCACGGCGAGGTGATCGTCCACCACCGCGACGTCCTCGGCTTCCGCCCGCCGAGGAGCGACGAGGCCCTCCCCGACAACGGCGGCGACGGCCGCTTCGACGTCTACCTCGTCGACCTCGCCGGCAACACCCGGACGCCCGCGGGGGCGAGCTCGCCCTCGGCGCCCGGCTCGACCCTCACGATCGCGGTCGCGCCCACGCTCGCCTGGACTGCGCGGCCGCCGGGGTCGTGGAGCCGCACCGGCGAGAGCGCGCCGCCCGACGCGCCCAGCGCTGTGCCGGCCCGAGCCGCTCGACGGCGCCGCGGCGCCGCGGCGCCCGCCGTCCATGAACGATGGCGTCCTCGCCGGTCCGCTCGCGACCGGGCGCGGGCTGGCGAAGGCGCCGCCGGTCCCGGCGGCCGCGAGGAGGAGCGCCGCCGAGGCGAGCACGATCGATGGCTTGCGTCGCATCGCTCTCCTGGATCTACTGGACCGCGCGGCGTCCTACCAGCGCCGCACCGGTGCGGCGCTCGGACGGGAGAGCTACAGGCGGCCAGTCGGCGCTCCGACGAGGACGAGAGATATACAGACCGCCGAGGCGCCGAGGACGCCGCGAGAAGCGAACTCCCTGTGCTATCTCGGTGCCTCGGCGGCTTCACTCTTCCCACGATCTGCATGGGTGCTGCCTCCCGGTGCGCCTGGCGGCGACGGTCACCCACATTCTTCCAGGTGAACATGCGACGAGCTTTTTGTCTGGTTTCCTTGTTGTGTGAACGTTCACACGTGGTTTATCATCACCTGCACTCGGGCGCTTCGAAAAGGAGGGCCGATGTCCGTTTCTCACCTCGGAGGAAATTTATGATCAAGAGAGTCACGGGCGCGGCGCTGCTCGCCGTGCTGGCCGCAGGGTCCCAGACGCTGGTCGCGTGCGGTCGCAGCGACAACGGCGAGCCCGGCGGCAAGGAGCTGCGGGTCTGGCACTACGAGGCTCCCGAGAGCGGCATGGGCGTGGCCTGGAACGAGGCCATCAAGGAGTTCGAGGCCACCCATCCGGGCGTGAAGGTCAAGCTCGAGTTGAAGGGCTTCGAGCAGATCCAGAAGACCGCGCCCATGATCGTGAACTCCAACAGCGCCCCCGACGTCATGGAGTACAACAAGGGTAACGCGACCGCCGGGCTGCTGTCCAAGCAGGGCCTGCTCGAGGAGATCACCCCCGAGGTCAAGAAGCGCGGCTGGGACAAGCTGCTCAGCCCGAGCGTGCAGGTCGTCGCCAAGTACGACGACAAGGGCATCATGGGCGGCGACAAGTGGTACGGGGTGCCCACCTACGCCGAGTACCTGCAGGTCTACTACAACAAGGACCTGTTCAAGAAGCACGATGTCCAGGTCCCGACCACGTTCGACGAGTTCACCAAGGTGTTGGACGCGTTCGTCGCCAAGGGCATCACGCCGCTCGCCAACGGCGGCGCCGAGTACATGGCGCAGCAGTACGTCTACCAGCTCGCGCTGGACAAGGCCGACGAGCCGTGGGTGAACGCGTTCCAGCGCTACACCGGCAAGACCGACTTCACCGACCCGGCATGGACGTACGCGGCGACCACGTTCGCCGACTGGGTGACGAAGGGTTACATCGCCAAGAGCTCGGTCAGCACCAAGGGCGAGGACGCCGGCGTGGCGTTCATGAGCGGCAAGTTCCCGATGATGTTCTCCGGGAACTGGTGGTTCGGGCGCGTGGCCAAGGAGGCCAAATTCGACTGGGATACCTTCGTGTGGCCCGGCGCCAAGATGACCCTCGGATCGGGCGGCAACCTGTGGGTCGTCCCGAAGGGATCGAAGAACAAGCAGCTCGCCTACGACTTCATCGACATCACGCTGCAGAAGAAGATCCAGAACATCCTCGGCAACGCGGGCGGCGTCCCGGTGGCGGCCGACAGCTCGGCCATCACCGAGCCCAGGGCCAAGAAGCTCGTCGACGGCTTCAATACCTTCGCCCAGTCGAACGGCCTGGCGTACTACCCGGACTGGCCGGCCCCGGGCTTCTACGATCAGTGGGTCTCGCAGACCCAGAAGCTCATGAACGGCGATTCGCCGCAGTCGGTGCTCAGCGGCCTCCAGAAGACCTACGACAGCGGCCTGCCCAAGTGACGACAGGCAGCTCGACAGGGCGTCACCGGCTCGCCTACCTGCCCTACCTGATCCCCGGGCTGCTGCTGTTCACCGGGGTCATCGGGGTGCCGTTCCTGATGAACACCGGGACCAGCTTCACCGAGTGGGCCGGCGTCGGCACCCCGACGTGGGTGGGGCTGGACAACTACCGGGAGCTGGCGACGGACGGCGAGTTCTGGGCGTCGTTCCGGCACAACGCGCTGGTCATCGTCGGGATGGCGATCCTCCCGACGATGATCGGGCTCGTGCTGGCCTCCGTCCTGACCGACCTGATCGACCGGCACTTCGGCCCGCGCGCCGCCAGCGCCCTGCGCGCCTGCATCTACCTGCCGCAGGTCCTGCCGATCGTCATCGCGGGCATCGTGTGGAGCTGGCTGCTGGCCCCCGAGAACGGCGCGGTGAACGTCCTGCTGGGCGCGATCGGGCTCGGCTCGCTCGCGCACGACTGGCTCGGCGATCCCGCCACCGCGCTGTGGAGCGTCATGGGGGTCATGGTCTGGATCCAGATCGGATTCCCCCTCGTGATCTTCATGTCCGGGCTGCAGCGCGTGGACCCCTCGCTGTACGAGGCGGCCGAGATCGACGGGGCCTCGTGGGCGCAGCGCTTCTGGTACGTCACGATCCCGCAGATCAGGCCCGAGATCTTCGTGGTGCTGCTGTGGACGACGATCGCGGCGCTCAAGGCATTCCCGCACATCTTCGTGCTCACCAGGGGCGGCCCGGGAGGCGCGACCAACGTGCCGTCCTACTACTCCTACGTCCATTTCTTCGAGAAGACCGACGTCGGCTACGGCTCGGCGATCGCCACCGTGCTGACGCTGACCGTCATCGCGCTCACCATCGTCTTCCTGCGGCTGCAGGGCCGTGAGCTGGGGGAGGAGCGATGACCACGACGCTGGCCCAAAGCCCGGTGAGCGCACCCGCGCGGAGCCGGCCGCGGCGGCGCCGCCGGGGTCCGTCGGCCTACGCGGTGCTGGTGGCGCTGGCCGCGCTGGCCGGGATCATGCTGATCCCCTTCGCCGTGGTGGTCTTCAACGCGCTGAAGACGCCGGCGGAGTACACCGCCAACGGCCCGCTCGCCCCGCCGGAGGGCCTTCATCTCGAGGGGATCAGGGATTTCTGGGAGCGCGTCGGCTTCGGCCACGTCCTGCTCAACAGCCTGCTCATCAGCGGCTCGGTGGCCGTGCTGGCGGTCCTCTTGTCGGTGCTGAACGCCTACGCGCTGGGCATCGGCCGGATCAAGGGCCGGATGTGGGTGCTGGTCCTGCTGCTGATGGCCAACACCCTGCCGCAGGAGTCGCTGGTCTACCCGCTGTACTACCTGGCCAACCAGCTCGGGCTCTACGATACCCGGGTCAGCGTCATCATCGTGTTCACCGTCATCCAGAGCGCGTTCGGCACCTACCTGCTGTCGTCGGTGATGTCGGCGTTCCCCCGGCCGCTGCTGGATGCGGCGCGGATAGACGGCGCCAATCGGTGGCAGATCCTGTGGCGGGTGGTCGTGCCGGTCGTGCGGCCCACGCTGGTGGTGATGCTCGTCTTCTTCTTCATCTGGACCTGGAACGAGTTCCTGATCCCCCTCATCTTCCTCATCTCCAACGACAACCAGACGGTCTCGGTCGCGCTCGGCGTGCTGCAGGGGCAGCGGCTGATGGACGCCACCATGTCCAGCGCCGCCGCGCTGCTCGGCCTGCTGCCGACCGTCGTCTTCTACCTCATCTTCCAGCGCACGCTATCGCGCGGACTCACGGCAGGAGCGATCAAAGAATGAAGTTCACTGACGGTTATTGGGAGATGTGCAAGGGTGTGCACGCGGTCTACCCCATGGAGGTCCTCGACGTCGACGCCGGGCCGGCGTCGTTCGTCGTGCACGCGCCCGTCCAGCGGATCCGGCACCGCGGCGACCTGCTCAAGGGACCGGTGGTGACCGTCACCTGCGAGTCCCCGATGCCGGACGTCATCGGCGTCACCATCACGCACTTCGCGGGCGAGCGGCCCCGCGGCCCGGCGTTCGAGCTGGCCACCGACCCGACCGGGGAGGTGACGGTGGACGAGGAAGCGGCCACGCTGACCTCCGGCGCGCTGTCGGTGCGGGTCGGGCGCCGCGAGGGGTGGAGGCTGGACTTCCTGGCCGGGGGCCGCCGCCTCACCGGCAGCGCGCGGAAGGCGATGGCGATCATCGACACCGACGACGGCCGCCACTACGTGCGCGAGCAGCTCGACCTCGGCGTGGACCACTTCGTGTACGGCCTCGGCGAGCGGTTCGGGTCGCTGGTCAAGAACGGCCAAGTCGTGGAGATCTGGAACAACGACGGCGGCACGTCCAGCGAGCACGCGTACAAGAACTCGCCGTTCTTCCTCACCAACGCGGGCTACGGCGTGTTCGTCGACCATCCCGGGCGCGTGTCGTTCGAGGTGGCCTCCGAGGCGGTGTCGCGGACGCAGTTCAGCGTCGAGGGCCAGTCGATGCGCTACTTCCTCATCTACGGGCCGACGCCGAGGGAGATCCTGCGCAAGTACACCGCGCTCACCGGGCGGCCCGCGCGAGTGCCGGGCTGGTCGTACGGGCTGTGGCTGTCCACCTCGTTCATCACCAATTACGACGAGGCGACCGTCACCTCGTTCATCGACGGGATGGCGGAGCGGGGCCTGCCGCTCAGCGTGTTCCACTTCGACTGCTTCTGGATGCGCGAGTTCCGGTGGTGCGATTTCGAGTGGGACCCGCGCGTGTTCCCCGACCCGCCCGGGATGCTGCGCCGGCTCAAGGAGCGCGGCTTGCGCATCTGTGTCTGGATCAACCCCTACATCGGGCAGCGCTCGCCGCTGTTCGAGGAGGGCAGGGCGCGCGGCTACCTGCTGCGGCGCCCGAACGGCGACGTGTGGCAGTGGGACCTGTGGCAGCCGGGCATGGGCATCGTCGACTTCACCAACCCCGAGGCCCGCGCTTGGTACGCCGCCAAGCTCGACGCGCTGCTCGACATGGGCGTGGACTGCTTCAAGACCGACTTCGGCGAGCGCATCCCCACCGACGTCGTCTACCACGACGGGTCCGACCCGGAACGCGGGCACAACTACTATACCCACCTCTACAACCGGACGGTGTTCGAGCTCTTGCGCAAGCGGCGCGGCGAGGGCGAGGCGGTCTTGTTCGCCCGCTCGGCCACGGCGGGCGGGCAGCAGTTCCCGGTGCACTGGGGCGGAGACTGCGAGTCGACGTTCGAGGGGATGGGGGAGAGCCTGCGGGGCGGCCTGTCGCTGGGCATGACGGGCTTCGGCTACTGGAGCCACGACATCGGCGGGTTCGAGGGCACCCCCGACCCGGCGGTGTTCAAACGATGGATCGCGTTCGGGCTGCTATCGTCGCACAGCCGGCTGCACGGAAGCGGCTCCTACCGGGTGCCATGGCTGTTCGACGAGGAGTGTGTGGAGGTGCTGCGGCGCTTCACCCGGCTGAAGATGCGGCTGATGCCCTACCTGGCCGGGGCCGCGCGGCAGGCGTACGGCGAGGGCCTGCCGATGGTGCGCGCGATGGTCGTCGAGTTCCCGGACGACCCGGCCTGCACGCATCTGGAGCGGCAGTACATGCTGGGCGACGACCTGCTCGTGGCGCCTGTCTTCTCCGCCGACGGGGAGGTCTCGTATTATGTGCCGCGCGGCGTGTGGACGCACTATCTCACCGGGGAGCGCGTCGAGGGCGGCCGCTGGGTGCGCGAGCGCCACGGGTTCGACAGCGTGCCGCTGCTCGCTCGGCCGGGGGCGGTGATCCCCGAGGGCGCGGTGGAGGACCGCCCCGACTACGACCACGCGAATGGCGTGACGCTGCGCGTGTACGAGCCGGCGGACGGCGCCCGCGTTACAACCTTGATCCCGGGCGCCGACGGGGACGCGGGCACGACGTTCACCACGTCCCGGGAGGGCTCGGTGGTGCGGGTGGAGGCCGCGGGCGCCCCGGGTGCCTGGAGCGTTCTCCTCGTCAACCGCCGCGTCGTGTCCGTCGAAGGCGGGGAGAGCGCGGAGCACCCGCGGGGAGCGCTGGTCAGGGCGGCCGGCGGCAAGCTGGTCATCACGCTGGAGGGGAAGGGCTCGACCGCGGGATCCGGCGCCAGAGGAGACGACCGATGAAGGACTGATGGACGCGCCGCGGCGCACGGCGCTCTCGCTGTAGAGCCGCTCTACACTGCCCACGAGGATGCGCGGCAGCGCGCCGAGCAGCGCTGTGGCCGCGAGGTCCGGACTCTGCGCGACGGAGCGCCGGCCGCACGGCGCATCCTCGTCGCGAGTCGGTGATCGGTCGTACCGCAAAATGGTTGTTTGCCTGCCGTGATCGACGAGATAGAATGACGTCACGCGCAGTACGATCCTGCTCGACGGCTGAGCGGAACGCGCTTTACCCTGGGCTCATGTCCACTTCGTCTAGGTTTCAACGGATCGCGGCTTCCGCTCCGCTCGTCCTCGCGCTGACGTTCCAACCCTCGGGGTCGAGCGCGGGTGAGACGCTGCCTTTCCAGGATCCCGGTCTGCCGATCGAGGTCCGCGTCAGCGATCTCCTCGGCCGGCTCACGCTGGACGAGAAGATCTCGCTCCTGCATCAGTTCCAGCCTGCCATTCCGCGGCTCGGCATTCCGGACTTCAAGGCCGGCACCGAGGCACTGCACGGAGTGGCCTGGTCGACCGATCGCGACAACGGCGGCGCCGTCGTGACGGCGACCGGCACGGTGTTCCCGCAGGCGATCGGCCTGGCGACGACCTGGAACCCGGATCTCATCCGGCAGGTCGGCGAGGCTGTCGGAGACGAAGTCCGCGGCTACCACGCGCTCGCCCCTCGCGTCTGGGGTCTGCAGGTATGGGCGCCCGTGGTCAACCTGCTGCGCGACCCGCGCTGGGGGCGCAACGAGGAGGGCTACTCCGAGGACCCGCTCCTCTCCGGCGCGATCGCCACCGCCTACGGGCGCGGCCTCGAAGGGGACGACCCGCTCTACCTGAAGACCGCGCCGGTCATCAAGCACTATCTCGCCAACAACAACGAGATCCGTCGTGACACCACGTCGTCGAATCTGCGCCCCCGCGTGAAGCACGAGTATGACGAGCTGGCCTTCAAGCTGCCCATCGCCGCCGACGCCGTGACCGGCGTCATGACATCTTACAACCTGGTCAACGGCAGGCCGGCGACCGTCAACCCGGATGTCGGCGAGGTCGTGCGGAGCTGGACGGAGAAGACGCTCTACAACGTGTCCGACGCCTGGGCCCCCAACAACTTGACCGCCTCGCAGAAGTACTTCGCCACGAGCGAGGAGGCCTTCGCGGCCACGCTCCTGGCCGGAGTGGACAGCTTCACCGTCGACGACGCCAACAGCGCGCGCACCATCGAGATTCTCCACTCGGCGCTCGCGCAAGGGCTCCTCACCGAGGAGGACATCGACGCCTCCGTCGAGCACGTCCTTTCCGTCCGCCTCCGGCTCGGCGATTTCGACCTGGATGGGGGCCCCTACGCCGACATCGGGCCCGAGGTCATCGACAGCCCGGAGCACCGCCAGCTGGCCCGCCGGGCCGCCGACGAGGCCATGGTGCTGCTCGAGAACAGGCGTCGCCTCCTGCCGCTGAACCCGGCGGCCACGCGGCGGATCGCGGTCGTCGGGCCTCTCTCGGACACGCTCTACACGGACTGGTACTCCGGGGCGCTCCCGTACCGGGTCACGCCCCTGGACGGCATCCGCGAGCGGCTCCCCGACGCCACCGTCCTCTCCAGCGAGGGCGTGGACCGGATCGTGCTGCGGGATGTCGCGAGCGGCCGCTACGTGACCGCCGGCGCGGACGAGGACGGGGACATCCTGCGCGTCAGCGCGGCCAGCGCGGGTCCCACCGAGGAGTTCGACGTGTTCGACTGGGGGCAGGGCATCGTCACGTTGCGCAGCGCGGCCAATGGCAAGGTGGTCGACCGCTTCAACTTCGGCCCCAACTTCGCGAACCAAGCCGCCCAGCCGTACGGCTGGTTCGTCCAGCAGCAGTTCGCCCTCGAGCCGCAGGGCGACGGCACGCACGTCATCCGCTACGCCGGCTACGAGAAGGCGTTCGACTGGGCCGGCCCCGAGGTCTACCTGACCATCGCCGAGGACGGCGCGCTCGCCCTGACCGCGACCGACGCGGCCCACGCGGCGCACTTCGCGGTCGACGTGGTCCGGAGCGGCGTCGACGAGGCGGTGCGCGCGGCGACAGGCGCCGACGCCGCCGTGGTCGTCGTCGGCAGTATGCCGTTCATCAACGGGCGGGAGGACCACGACCGCACGTCGATGGCGCTGGCCGAGTGGCAGTCCGCCCTGGTACGGGCGGTGCTCGCCGCCAATCCGCGCACCATCCTCGTGCTCGAGGCCAGCTATCCGCTGACCATCCCGTGGGAGAAGCTCCGCGTCCCCGCCATCCTGTGGACCAACCATGCGGGCCAGGAGACCGGCCATGCCATCTCCGACGTCCTTTTCGGCGACCACAATCCTGCCGGGCGACTGACCCAGACCTGGTACCGCTCGGCGGGCGACCTGCCGGATGTCCTCGAATACGACATCATCAAGGCCCGGCGGACCTATCTCTACTTCGACGGTGATCCGCTCTATCCGTTCGGATACGGGCTGTCGTACTCGACCTTTGGGTACGACAACCTCCAGCTGAGCGCCCGGTCGGTCCAGGCCGGCGACCCGATCTCGGTGCGCGTCGACGTCACGAACACGAGCCTGCGGGCCGGCGACGAGGTCGTTCAGCTCTACAGCCGCCAGCCATCGTCGCGCGATCCGCAGCCCGTCAAGCAGCTGCGGGCGTTTCGGCGGATCCACCTCGCGCCGGGCGAGAAGCGGACGGTCGAGCTCGCTTTCGCCGCCTCCGACCTGGCCCACTGGGACGTGACGCGGGGCCGCTGGGTCCTTGAGGCGGCTGGCGTCGAGCTGATGGTCGGCTCCTCCTCGGCCGACATCCGCCGGAGCGCGGTCGTGCGCGTGCGCGGCGAGCGCATCCCGGCGCGCGACCTCGCCCGCGAGACGCGAGCGCTCGACTTCGACGACTACGCCGGCATCGAGCTGGTCGACGAGAGCATGGAGTGGGGCGACGCCGTGGGCGCCACCGCGGGCGGCTGGCTCCGCTTCTCCGATGTGGAGCTGGGCAGCGGTGCCAGCCACTTCAGCGGCGGGTTCGCCCGCGCCGAGGCCGGCGACGCGCTCGTCGAGATCCGGCTCGACGATCCGGTCCGCGGCAAGGTGGTTGGGACCGCCGTCGTGCCGAGCACGGGCGACGTGTACGCATACACCACCGCGGCCGCCGAGCTCGACGGCGCTTACGGGCGACACGACGTCTACCTCGTGTTCCGTGGAGCCGCCCGCCTGTCGACCTTCGCGATCGACTGAGGGGCCTTTCGACGTAGGTCTCTTGCAACCCCGTCTCCGTGCCGGTTGTTCACGGCGCACCCACGTTCCCATGATGCCTTCCCCCTGCGGGGCCTCATGCGGCCGGTGAAGCGGATGAACCTATAAAAGTTCACGCGCCGCCCTTCTGGCATGCATGGTGAGTCTTCGCTGAGAGCTTCCATGTCGATGAAGCCGCCATCCGGCGCGCGTCGCCGGGGCGAGCCCCTCGACGGTCGGGCTCTCGAAGAGGGTCGAGACAGGGATCGTCTGGTCAAAGGAGCTCCGGAGCCGGAGCTCCAGCCGCACCACGCATAAACCGCACGGGGACTGAATCTTCGGGGGTCGTCGACCTCGTGGCTCCAGGTCGCGGCGGTCACCTCGAGCGTGTCAGCTCGCGCGCGCGAGGCCGACCGGGGCCGGGGCGCCGCTCTGGGCGAGGCGCTCGGCGAGGGCCTTGTCGTAGAGGGCCTGCTCGCTGGCCTTGTGGGCGGCCGTGAAGCGCACCAGGATCGCGCACACCGACGAGACGAGCGCGGCGAAGCCCAGCACCGCAAAGCAGTCCTGGGTGTCGCCGACCGCCTTGAGCAGAAAGCCCGCCGCGACAGCGCCGACATTGCCGCCCGCGCCCACGATGCCCGCGACGCCGCCGAGCGCCTTGCGATCGATGAAGGGCACGAGCGCGTAGGTGGCGCCGCACGCCATGTGCGTGAAGAGCCCGAAGCAGATCATCGCGACCACCGCCATCCCCGCCGTCTGCGTCCGGGAGAACCAGAGCAGGCCGAGCCCCTCGCCGACCATCAGCGCGAACAGGAGGGTCGTGCGCGCGTCCAGGCCCTTCCGATGGGCCAGCCGATCGGAGAGGATGCCGCCCACGGCGCGCGCGAAGAGCGCCAGGAGCCCGAAGCTGCCCGCAGCCATGCCCGCGGTCTGGAGATCCAGCTTGAAGCGGTCCACGAAGTAGCTGGCGGCCACGTTGTGCACGAAGAGCTCGATCCCGAAGCAGGCTCCGTACGTGACGAACAACATCCAGGACCGGTAGTTGCCCATCGCCGCCTTGAAGACCGCCCATCCGCCCTTCTTCCCGCCCTCGATCTCGACGCCCGCCGCGCGAAGGTCCTTGTAGTTCCCTTGCGGGCAGTCCTGGGTGAACTTCCAGTAGAGGACCGCCACGACGAGCATGAGCGCGCCCGGCACCACCATCGCGAGGCGCCAGCCCATCGAGGAGCTGACACCCGCTCAGCACCGCCGCGAGCACCCAGGGCATGGTCGACTGCGTGACCCCCCCTCCGGCGTTGCCCCAGCCCGCGCTCGTGGCGTTCGCGGTGCCGACCACGTTGGGAGCGAACATGACGGACGTGTGGTACTGCGTGATGACGAAGCTCGCGCCGATCATGCCGATCAGCAGCCTGAAGAACAGGAAGACCTCATAGCTCCGCGCCAGCGCGATCCCGAGCACGGGGATGGCGCCGAGCGCCAGCAAGCACGTGTAGGTCGCTCTCGGACCGTACTTGTCGCAGAGCGGCCCGATCACCAGACGACCCGCGACCGTGATTCCCACGGCGGCGATGTTGATGTTGGCGATCTGCTCCTTGGTCAGCCCGAATTCCCCCTTGATGACCGGCATCAGCGGCGCAACCGCGAACCACGCAAAGAAGCAGGCGAAGAACGCCAGCCAGGTCAAGTGGAATGCGCGCATCGCTGGAGTCGACAGCGAAAATAGCTCGATCTTGGTCGCCTTGGTAGCCTGGGTCATGGGTCCTCGTAAGGTGCGGTTCTGAAGGACCTCGCGGTGCGCAGCTCGAGGCCTCAGGACGGATCCATAAAACAAGGACCGTAAATGGGTCGTAAATCGTATGTTTCCGATCGGTGTCGGAGCACAAATGGGCTGCAGATGGTATGTTTCCGGTCGATGTCGGACCCTGGATGGGCTGTCGAACGTATGTTTCCGGTCGATGTCCGACGGCAAATGGGTTGTCGAGCGTGTGTTTCCGATGGATGTCCGCGCCGTGGCCATCACGGCACGCGGTGCGCGGTCAGGGCGCCTGCTGGTCAGCCATCGCGATCGGCGTCGAGGGGCAGTGCACCGGGCAGTGCGGCCCGCGGAGGGCGGCGCCGAGGCGCCCGTCGCCTCGACGAAGACGTTGTATTCGGCGCGGGTGACCGGGTGCGCGCCGATCCGAGCAGCCCGGATTGGAACCACACCACCGACGGAGGCAACACGAGCGCATCCTCCAGACACGGGAGTTGATCTACGGTAACGCAGGACACCAAATGGGGCGCACAGGAGGGGCCGGGGCTGCGCAGGAGCGCGCCGGGGCTGCGCAGGAGCGCGCCGGGGCTGCGTAGGAGCCACGGGGACGTGTGATGCGACACCAAATTGGGTGCGCAGGAGGGGCGCTGGGACCGCGCAGGAGCCGCTTGGTTGTACGTTAGGACACCAAATTGGGTGCGCAGGAGGGGGCTGAGACCGCGCAGGAAGGGCGCCGAGGCCGCGCAGGAGCCTGTCGGGGCCGCGCAGCAGGACCGCCAGGGCCACGCAGGAGGGGTGCTGGGATCGCGTAGGAGGCCGCCGCAGCCGCGCAGGATGTACGAGCGGAGCCCTGGTAACACTTCTGACCGGGAGCTGCGGTGACACTTCCTTGAGCTACAGGCCCATGCTCCGGGAGGACTGGAAACAGGGACCGGATCCTCGTCGGCGCGACACGCTCGCCGCGCTTTCTCGGACCGCCTGGATCTATACACGAACCGCTCCCCGTGGTCGCGGTACACACGAGCCTCTTCTCACGATCCGGCGTGAGTTCGCGCAGGTCACCGCGCCCTGGCCAGCTTCAGCTCCTTGTTCTTCAGGGTGACCTGCGCGAGCAGAACCGGGCCGTAGTACAGCTCCCAGACGTCATCGGCGCTCGGAATCAGCCCCACGGGCTCGCCGGCGAGCAGTGAGGAGACGGTGGTCTGCGCGCCCCCGAACAGCATCCGTCCTTGGTCGTCAAGGCGTCGAATGGCCATCGTGTCCGGGTACTCCGGCGACGAGGGCTTGCTCGGCATCGAGCGGCGCGAGGGCGTGTAGCGCGAAGCCGGCGTCCTCTGGCCGAGCGCCTCGTGCGGACGCTGATCATTGTACTCGTGCCGAAACCGATCGAAGACGCGCTGCTGCGCTGCCAAGTTGGCTTCTGGCGGCGATGTCGCCTCCGCCTTCAACGTCTTGTGCATTCGCTCGTGGCGGCCGTTCTGCTGCGGCTTACCGGGCTCGATCCGCTCGGGATGAATGCCGAGCTTGATCCAGCTGACCGAGAGCGCCGAGAGCCCACCGATGCCAATCGTGGCGAACAGCGGCCCGTTATCGGAGCGGATGCGGTGCGGCAGCCCGAACTCGCGGAACGCGCGCTCGAAGTGCGGCCGCACCGAGGCCTCGTCCGGCTTCGCCACGCCCTCGCACTTGAACAGGTACCGCGACGCCTGGTCCGTCAACGTCAGCGGGTGGCAGCGCGTCCTGTCGCCGAGCGCGAAGTGCCCTTTGAAATCGGCGCACCACGTGTCATTCGGCTGCTCGGCTGGAGCCAGCGGCGACGGCATCGCGGTCGTCGGCGTCACTACGCGGCGCCGACGGGGCCGGATCAGCCCGTGCTTCTTGAGCAACTCGCCGATGGTGCTCGTTGCTGGCAGCCCCTCGGCGCCCAGGCTCTCCAGCCGCGCACGCAGCTTCTTCGGCCCCCACGTGGGGCGCTCCTTCCGCAGCTCGATCAGCGCGTCGATGAGCGCCGCTGGCGTCGCATGCGGGAACGAGCGCGCCACGGGCCGCCGCTCCTCCAGCCCGCTCGGTCCGGCCTGCTCGTAGCGCTCCACCCACTTGTACCCCGTCTTCCGGCTGATGCCGAACCGCCGGCACAGCTCCGCGAACGTCTCGTCCGACTCGTTGACCTGCGCGATGAATCGAAGCCTCTCGTCCACTGAACATGTCTCTTTCCAGGGCACCGGCGCTCCTCCGTCGCCGGTCCTCTACGACATGTGTCACCTAAGCTCCCGGTCCGTCCGGGTGCTACCCAGGCTCCCGGTCTGAACCGTTACCCAGGCCACCGGTCCGTACCAGGCGCGGCAACCGCGGCGCTGGAAGACCCGCTGAACCCTGGCAACCCACAACGTCATTGTAATTTCGCGTGATATTTTTCTCGTGAAGAGGGCAAGGGCGTGAGGATTCCTGCGGATTGACGCGGCGCGATGAGCGTGAGTACGGTGAGCCCATGCGTTTCGTGGCGCATCTGTGCTCGGTGCTTCTCACGCTCGGGGCAGCGACAGGCTTCGCGAGCTCGGCCAGCGCAGGCGGTGCTGATCCGAAGGCGGGAGCGGGTGACAGATTGACGGTGAAGGCCCATGTCCACCGTGGTCAGAGAGCGCGCGATGCTGGACAGTGGATGGCGGCCTATGCTGCCTACAAGGCGGCCTTCGAGGCGGCGGACCCGACATCCAGCACCGTGTCAGAGCGCGTGCAGATCGCCGGGGAGCTCGGGTTGTGCGAGCTCGCGCTGAACAGACACCGTGACGCGGCCGAGCACCTGGCCTGGAGCCTCTCGCAGGGCGAGGCGCTCCCTTTGCCGCTGCAGCGAAGGTTCGAGGTCGGGCTACGGAAGGCAGCGTTCGACGTGGCAGAGCTCCGCCTGGCCGTGGATCCGCCGGACGCGGAGGTGTTCGTCGACGGCAAGGTCATCGTCCGGCCCGAGGGGGCCTACCAGCTCTTCGTGGAGCCGGGCCGACACACGGTGCGGGCCCGAGCGCCCGGCCACGAAGACGCGGTCCATGTCGTCGGCGCCGTGACCGGCGCGGAGCATGAGATCGTGATGCATTTGCCGCACACGTCGACGAGCGACGCCGAGGAGGGCGCGCCGGGGCCACCGAACGAAGCGCCGCGAGCCGTGCGCTCTCCGGCGACTCCGCGCACGGCGCCTCCCAACCCATGGGCTTCCTGGCCGGGGACGGCGCGGATCGGCGGTATCGCGCTGACGACGGCGACTGCGGCGGCCGGTGCGGTCTTTCTCCTTCGCGCTCATGTCGTCCATGGCGACCTGCGCGAGGGAGACGTCGTGCGCCGCGCGCAGGGATGGACGTCACACACCTGCCGCGAAGCGAGCGCTCCGGCGTCGTGCGCTGAGATTCACGACCAGGTGAACGAGCGGGACCTGTTCGCCACCCTCGGCAAGGTGTCGCTGGCGACGAGCGCCGTGTTCGGCGTGGTGACGGCGGCCTCTTTTTTCACGGAGATCGCCGTCTTCGGTGCGCGGCCGAAAGCGGCTGGCGTCCGCGTCGTGCCCATGGCGACGAGCGAACGGGCGGGGGTGCTCCTCGAGGGAGCATGGTGAGGCGGGGCGAGGTCATGCATTCCAGATCCGTGGGTCGCGGGCCAGGCGTCCTGCGTGCGCTGGCGTCCGTCGTGCTCGGTCTGGCCGGAGCGGCCGGCAACACGGGGTGCTACTCGGACAGCTGCGCAGAGTCCTACCTGTGCGAGCCGGAGCCGTCTCCTTGTGATGGGGATCCGACGACGGCGACGGCGCTCGACATGTGCGGCGTGTTCGTCAGCGAGCAGGGCGACGACAACGGCCCCGGCACGAAGGACGCGCCGGTGAGGACGTTGCAACGCGCGATCGGCCTCGCCGCGCACGTTCGACGGAACGGCCAAGCGCCGACCCGGCGCGTCTACGCGTGCGGCGGGTTGTTCGAGGAGGCCATCTCGCTCCCCCAGGGGGTCGACCTCTGGGGTGGCCGTCTGTGTGTCGGCGGCGACTGGTCCTACGGAGGGCCGCTCGACGGGCCGAACCCGTTGACCGTCATCGCGCCGCCCGTGGGGATCCCGGTGCGGGTCCTCGGGGGGGACGACGCGGTGGTCGCGGGGGACGACGCGACGTCGGTGATCTTCGGCGTGCGCGCCGTGGCGGCCGACGCCTCCGCGAACGATGGCAAGTCGTCGATCGCGATGATCCTGGAGCATGGGGCCCGGGCGATCGTGCGGGGGAGTGAGATCCTCGCAGGCGACGGCAAGGATGGAGAGCCGGGCGAGGACGCGCCGCGCTTCCGCGCGAGCGCCGGCGAGGTGGGGAACGACGGCGTGGACGCCTGCACGGCGAACGTGACGCCGGGCGCCCTTCCGGTCGTGACCGTGTGCGACGATGGGATCGAGTCGACGGGGGGCCAGGGGGGCGATGGAGGTCTCGGGACGGGTAGCGACGGGACGTCAGGACTTCCGCAACCGATCGGCACTCCGAACGACCGCGGCTCGGCTGGCACCAGCGCGTCCAGCATGCCGTGCACGGATGGAGGCCGCGGAGCAGCGGGCACCTCTGCTGAGCGCGCTGCCGGAGCGGCTGGCGCTGGCCTCTTGGACATGGACGGATGGATCGGCGTTCGCGGCGAGGACGGGAAGCCGGGTGGCGTCGGCCAGGGCGGCGGCGGGGGTGGCGGCGGCAAAGGGCACGACCCTATGCGCGACCCCATGAACGCGTGTGCGGCAGGTCGGCCCCAGGGCGGTGCGTCCGGCGGGAGCGGCGGCAGCGGTGGGTGCGGGGGCAAGGGGGGCAAGGGCGGCGACTACGGCGGCGCGAGCATCGCCGTCGTGGCGTTGAAGGGGAGCGACCTCACGGTCGATGCCAGCACGGTGCTCGGGGCCAAGGGCGGCAATGGCGGGGTCGGCGGAACGGGCCAGTGGGGAGGCCTTGGCGCCGACGGCGGCCGACGTGGACGCGGTGCAGCGACCGAAACGTCGCGAGGGTGCGACGGAGGCTTTGGCGGCGACGGCGGTCGCGGGGGCGACGCCGGCGGCGGTCTCGGTGGCCACTCGCTCGGCATCGGCTCCGTGGGCGCCTCCGTGGCCATCTTGGAGCGAGCGACGGTCTCGCCCGGACAAGCCGGTAAGGGGGGGCCCGGCGGCAATGCATCCGCGGAAAGCACGTACGGCACGGGGGGAAATGGGATTCAGCAGTTCTGGTACAGGTTCGATGAGCAGGATCCGGAGCCACCTCGATGAACCGTTGTGGGGCGCACGGCAGGACACGCGCATGAGAAAGACCACCGCTGCTACCTTCGTCCTTCTGCTGTCGCCGTGGGCCACCGGCTGCGGAGCTGCTCCCGGCGTGAACGACCCTGGCGTGACGCCTTGTGAAGGCACCTCATGCGAGAACGAACCGCCCCCGGAGTCGGTCTGCGTGGAGCACGTTGCCGCCGGTATCCTCGACGACGGCTGCGGCGTGTTCCTCGCGGGAAACTACGGTTTTGGCGACGACAGGAACCCCGGCACGAAGGCGAAGCCGGTGTTCACCGTCGAGCGCGCCATCGAGCTCGCGCGCGCCGGACGAGGGCGCGTGTTCCTCTGCAATGATGGATTCATCGTGGGTCAGTTCAGGGTGCCCTCCGGCGTGGATCTTCTCGGGGGGTTCCACTGCCGGAAATGGGCGCGCGACCCCCTGCTCCCGTGGACCCTGTTCAATCGACTGCCGGTCGACGGCCCCATGGTGATCGTCGAGCCCGCGGGCCCAGAGGACAGCGGCGCCGTGGACGGGGTGTCGACGCTCGCCGACCTCCACTTCATGGCGCAGGGTCCGATCGGCGTGCTCGCTCAGTCCAACACGGCAGTGGAGATCCTGCGGAGCGAGATCGGCGCGGACGGCGGAGTGGCAGGCATCGACGGCGAGGAGTGGCCTCGTTACAGCCCACCGGACGGACCGGATGGCATGTTCGCTGCAAAGGCATGTTCGGCGGCCGTCGTCGCCGGCGGGCCTGCGGCCGTGAACCGGTGCGAGAGCGGCCACACGAGCATCGGCGGCAAGGGAGGGGATGGGTTGCCCGACAGCGCCGAGGATGGAGGTGACGGTGAGCCCGCTTCAGGGCGGGACTCTTCGCCCTCCGGGGTCGGTGGCGCCGCGGAGCAGGACAACGCCCTATGCCATGCCGGATCCGACGGGGCCGCTGGGGTTCCGGGGACGCGGGGGGCGCCCGGCACGGGCGTCGGGCGCCTCACCGAGAGCGGGTGGGAGGGCGACACGGGGGGCGAGGGGACGTGGGGCACGCCGGGCCAGGGTGGCGGCGGCGGCGGCGGTCGCCGGGGCGGGCTCGCCGTGTGCGGCGCGGCTTCCAAGGGAGGCGGAGGAGGAGGCTCGGGCGGGGCCGGAGGTTGCGGAGGTCGAGGGGGTCGCGGCGGAGCGAACGGACATCCGGCCATCGGCGTCCTCGCGCTTCACGCCCGGGTGACCGTGCGCGATAGCGTGATCACGACGGTCTCCGGCGGCAAGGGCGGCGACGGCGGGCCACCCCAGGAAGGCGCCCGAGGCGGTCGAGGCGCACCGGGCGCTGCCCAGGAGGACATCATTTATGGCTGCAGGGGCGGCGGCGGCGGCCAGGGAGGGCCCGGCGGCTACGGCGGTCCAGGGCGCGGCGGCGACTCGATCGGCGTCGCCTACCTCGACGAGGACCGGCTCACGCTCGAGGGCGTCACCTTCGAGATCGGACCAGCGGGCCATGGCGGCATCAGCTGGAACCTCGATGGCAGCACGACGATGGCGGAGGGCGGCAACTCCGCCGAAACGCTGCGGTTTCCCGAATAGCCGGAGTGAAGCTTGCAGCGGCGAGCTCGCCGGCTCGGCCGAGGCAGCGCCACCACGGATCAGGACAGCCAGACGCCCGGAGGAACGTCCAAGTCACAACGCCGCGGCGCTGCCTTTGCGCGCACCCACCCGGAATATCACGCGGATGCATACAACGAAGGGAAACGCCTCTGGCTGAGCGCGGTATTCAACAGCCCCAACGACCTCGCTATCATTAGGAACGCCGGCAGCTTCCTTGCGCCCGGAGATCCAGACATGGCTGAAGAGCTGTACAAGCGAGGAGCCGCAATCGACCCGGGCACGTCGGACTGGCGACAGCTCCTAGATGCGGCAGTCACATCTGAGAACTATGAGCGAGCGATCGAAGCCGCAGATCGACTGCTTGTCGATGCCACGGAACACGAGCTGCACGACAGCAACCCGCGTGTACGTCGACCCCTCCGCCGCCTTCTGCACTCGCTCGCTCCCCGCTGCCCGGCGCGTCCGCTTTTACCATTGCTCCGGCGCCGACGGAGCCATCCCGTCACCGGCGCTCGGTGACTGGGAGCCGGCCACGGCGAAAGATCGGCCGCCGGAGCCACGGCGCCCCCAGCGCGATCGCAGCCCCACACGCGAGCGCGAGCCCCTGCAGGTAAAACCGCGGCAGTGCCACCACCGCCTCCAGGTGGTGCTGGCCAGGGCCGATCCGCACCGCGAAGAAGCCCGGGGCGACGCGCCTCGATGCCAGCTCGACGCCGCCGTCGCGCACGCGCCAGCCGCTGTACGCCGTTGCGCGGAAGACCACGTCGACAGGCGCCTCCGCGTCGACGGTCGCCTCGTACGCGCCCGGCTCGCGCGGCACCTCGCGCACGCTGGCGCGGGCCGCGTCGCAGCCATCGTCGGCCACGGCCACGCGCTCGAGCGGGCCGCGGGTGGCCTCCAGCGCCACGAGCTCGCCGGGCGTGTCGAGCACGGTGCGCGGCTGCTCCAGGTGCTCGAAGAGCGCCGCGAGCAGATCCGCCTCCCGCCCGCGCCATACCTCGCGCACGCACCCGAGCCCCACGTAGTCCGTGCCGCCCACGCGCCGCGACAGCTCGACCTCGCCGCGCCTGTCCACGAGCGCCCACGCCTCGGGTGGCCCCGGCCGCTGCGCGGTCAGGTGGATGAGCGTGCGAATGCCGAGCGCCTCCGCGCGCGCGGCGCTCCCGGGGCGCTCGGGCGCCACCTTGAGGAAAGCCGCGGCGTGAACGCCCACATGCGCGCCCGCGCCGGTCGAGGCGGCCATCGGGACCGCGCGGCGGAGATCGGCGGCGTGCATCATGGAGCAGGTCGCGAACTCGTCCTCGACGGCGTAGCTCGCGCGGCCGGGCGGCGCCTCGGCGAGCCAGCGGGCGATGAGATCGGGGTCGAAGCCCTCGGCGGGCGGCGGGCAGCCGCGCGACGCGACGAGCGCGGCCTGCTTCTCTGCCATGACGTGGAGATCGGCCGCGCGGGCGGGGATCTCGACGGCCGCGACGAGCGCGAGCGCGGCTGGCAGGAGCCCGGCGAGCGCGGCTGGCAGGAGCCCGGCGACCGCGGGGCGCGAGCGGCGCGCGCCCCGCGCCGCCAGCGCGGCGCCGATGTGCGCGAGCGCCGCGGCCGCGAGGTCGAGCGCGCTGAGGATGGCCGCGGCCGCGACGAGCGGCAGGAGGGCGAGGGCGCGCATCGGCTGGAACAGCGAGAGCAGCGCGCGGCCGAGCGGGCCTGCGCCGACGATCCAGCCGCCGCTCATCGACAGGAGCAGCGCGACCGCCGACGCCGCGAGGACGGCCCGCGACGCCGGGGCGCGGAGGCGCGTCGCGTGCAGGAAGCAGGAGGCGATCCATGCGGAGCCGATCACCGGGGCGTGCTCGTAGTCCAGCAGGTCGCCATCCAGCATCCACGGCAGCACGCGCTCGGGCCCGAAGCCGATGTGCCGCCAGCCGAGGCCGGCAGGCCAGCCGAAGGGCGCGGCCATCGACGCGATGCCGGGGCCGTAGAGCGCGACCGCGACCAGGCCGCCGCCGGCGAGCGAGCGGAGCACGCGCGCGCACAGCCGCCGATCCCACGCGGCGATCGCGGCCGCGCCCAGGACGGCGGCGCTCACCGTGAAGACCTGCGGGTGCGTCGCCGCGCAGGCGGCGGCGAGCGCCGGCCCGAGCTCGAAGCGGGCGGGGCGGATCACCGCGGCGGCCCAGGCGATGACGAGGGGAATGACCAGGATCTGCGAGAGCAGCCCGAGGAGGAAGAACGACGGCCACCCGCCCGCGAACTGCACATACGGCGCGACCCACGCGAGCGCCACCGCGCCGGCGGCGGCCGACGCGGGCCGCGCGCCGACCGCGCGGGCCGCGGCGAGGACGACCAGCGGGGCCCCGACGAAGGCCGCGAAGCCGAGCCCCTTCACCGCGACCACCGGCGCGACGCCGAGGCGGATCAGCGCCGCGACGAGCAGCCAGCCGACCGGCGGGTAGTGCAGCGCGATCGGGAAGCCGCCGTTGTTCGTGGCGATCCACCCGTGCGGCAGGCCGCTCGTCGCGATGTCGTAGGCGATGGCGAGGTGCGAGATCGTGTCCTTCGACAGCGCGGCGCCGGGCCCGGCGAGCGCGGGCGCGTCGCGCAGCGCGGGCAGGAGCGCGACCGCCACCGCCGCGGCGGCGGCGAGCCAGGCGAAGCACGGCGCGGGCCCGTGCGCGACGGAGGCGGCCGGCGCGGGCCCGACGGGGGCTGTCGGCCCGTGCGCGACGGGTACGGCCGGTGCGGGCGCGGGCGCGGCAGGGCCGGTGGCCGCGCCGGCGCGGAGCTCGGCCAGCCGGAGGACGAGGACGCCGAGCGCGAGCAGGAGGTAGAGCATCAACAGAGCTCGCCGGCGCCCGGGTCAGCCCGGGGCGCGCTGCCAGGTGCCGAGGAGCGACCAGCCGGTGAGCGTCCGCCGCACCGACACGAGCCGCATCCGCTCCCCGACGTCGAGCGCCGCGAGGCTGCGCTCGTCGAACTTGCTCGGGTGGATGTGCTTGCGCGAGAAGCCGTCGCGGCGCGCGATCCACTCGAGCACCGTGGCCTCGAGGAGCGGCAGCGTGGACAGCCGGCCGTAGTTCGGGGTCGTGAGCAGCAGCGCGCCGCCCGGCGCGAGGCGCGCCGAGAGCCCGCGCGCCCAGCGCGACGGATCGAGGGTGTGCTCGACGACCTCCTTCGCGAGCACGACGTCGAACGGGCCCTCGAACCCGCCGCCCGTCGGGAGCTCGTACGGCCCCGGACAGACGGCGAAGCGCTCCGCGCGCGCCGGGTAGAGGCGCCGGCACGCCTCGATGGCGCGCGCGTCGAGATCACAGCCGTACAGCTCGGTCGCGGGCGGGGCGCCGGGGATCTCCCCTTCGAGGCCGCAGCCGACGACGAGCACGCGCGGGCGCGGGCCGCGGGCGGCGATGGCGCGCGCGAGGGGGCGGGTGAGCGCGCCGTGGTAGAGCGACCACGGGAACCGCTCGCGGCGGCGGTGGTTCGAGAAGTAGTCGCCGGGCGGCGCCGCCGGGTCAGCCATCGGGCCCTGCCTGCGCCACGAGCAGGTACTCGGCGGCCGCGTCGCCGCCCGGGGCGAGGCGCCCGAGCGCGTTGACCACGGCGCGCGCCACGTCGACGGTGAGCGGGCGGAGCGCTGGCATCGCGATCCAGCGGCCGGTGAGCTTGCGCATCACGTAGCCGAGCAGGCTCGGGTACAGCATGAAGTCGAACGCCCACGAGGTCGGCCGGCCCGCGATGGGCCGCGTCTCCACGAGGTCGAAGCCCGCGCGCGCGAGGTGATCGCGCCAGCCCGCCTCGTCGTAGAGGTGGACGTGCGAGAAGACGCGATCGAGCGCGTCGCCGTACGCCCGCGAGAGGCCGACAAGGCCCACGGAGCGGAGCGCCTCGGGCAGGGCGAGCTGGTACGTCCAGTCGGGCGTGGGCACGATGAGCACGAACCGCGCCCCGGGCCTGAGCGCGCGCCGGATGTTCACGAGGGCGCCGTGGAGATCGGGCACGTGCTCGAGGCTGCAGTTGGCGATGGCGCTGCCGAAGAACCCCTCGGGCAGGTGGACGTTGACGATGTTGCCGCAGATGAGCGTGCGGTACGACGCGGTCCGCTGCGCGCGCTGCACCTCGGTCGGGTTGATGTCGATGCCCCACGCCTGCTTGTCCGGGTAGGCGAGGCGCGCGAACAGGCCGTCGCCGCAGCCGACGTCGAGCAGCGGCTCCGGCAGATCGAGCTCGCGCACGGCGCGCAGCCGCACGCACTCGCGGATGGCGAGCGCCGCGGGCGCGAAGGCGTAGTAGGCGGAGAAGTCGTCCGCGTCGAGCGGCCACTCTCGGTCCATGGGAGCGCTCATCACCCGTGGAGGCGCAAGGAGCGCCGGTGCGCGCGGACCGCTTCGATCGGGTGCGGCCCGCCGGTCGATTCGACGATGGCCTCGAGGGCTCCGGGATCGAGGTGCGGCAGGGACATGCGCCGCATCCTAACATCGGCGCGGCGCTCCTCGGGTGCGGCCGAGTTTCTCGGACACGGGGATCGGCCCCTCACGACCGCGTCCGGGCACACCTCCACGGCGCCGGCGCGCTTTCGGTCGAGCCCCCACCTGCGCCGCCAAGCTCGACACCGCCTCCGCGGTCACCGCCGGCACCGGCACGCCGGTCGCGATCAAGGAGCCGACGGGCTGCCATGTTGGGTGGCGTACGGCCGCCTTGCAGCGAAGATCGCGCGTCGATAGGCTGGCACGCATGTGGATGCGTGTCGTGGCGGCGATGTCGATGGCCGGCTGTGCGTCGAGCGGGCAGACATACGCGTACGTCATCGAGTCGACCGACGCCGGCCTCGTCGTGGAGGCCAAAGGGATCTTCTTCGCCACGGAGAAGGACACGATCGCCAAGGCGCACGAGAGAGCCCGCGAGGCCTGTCCGGAGGGCTACACCGTGCTGTCCTCGAACGAGGGAATGGGCATGAGGACGGAGCGCGGCATCGTATTCCGGCTCCGCTTCCGGTGCGGTCGGGAGCCGGTCGCGCGACCCGTTGACCCTCCCTGGTTCTGCGGCCGGCAGTCTCAGGAGTGCTTCTCTTCGAGCGACGGGTGCCAGCTGCGCCTCCGCGAGCGGTGCGAATCCCTGCCACTCGACTGCCACGACTCGTGCGCATCGCAGGACGTCGCGGCGTGCTACGACGTGAGCGACCTCAGTAGCGGCGTTCGGGTGGCCACGCGATGCAGCAGCGACCTGGGCGTCTGCCAGAGCCGAAAGTTCGACGAGCTCAATCACGGAACAACACTTGCCCGGGTGAGCGAGTGCACGGAGCGCCGCTGACCCGTCGACCCAGCCGGCGCGAATACCGACCATCCGTGTTCTTCATCCAGAAGAAGGCGGAGCGAACGATCCTGTTTGCGGGCCGCGTGGCCGATCCGTCGAGGTAAGGCCTCCAAGCCCGCCGCGGCGCTGCGATCGCACCGTGTGATCAGGCCGTTGATGTCCGTTCGTGTGTCGAAAGGAAAATGCGTCGGGCCGATCGCGCGTAAGCGGTTTGCGATGCCCGCTGCTCGGGCGGACCAGCATTTTTCTTCATCTCGTCAACACGGCGTGCCAGCCTGCGCCCGCCATGCGGAACCGATTCGATCGGCTGGCGAAGGACATCGCTCAAGAGGGGATGACACCGATCGGCAAGGTCGTGACCGACGCCGAGGTCCCCGGAGAGGCGCAGCATGCGGACCTATGGTACGAACCCGACCCGGCGCGCGCGTCGGGGCGAGAGCGGCTCGGGCTCCTCGGGCGCCTCGCGGCGACGGCGTGCACCATCGAGGCCTACAGCGACACGCCGAGCGCGGACGAGGTGCGTGCATGCGTGCACAAGCACCTCGCCGTGTGGCGAAGCTATGTGGTCCGCAACCGCGCGTCCGAACCCCCGTTTCTGTGGATGTCGTCGACCGGCCGCCCAACGGCCGTGATCGCCGGCCTGCGAATGGATCCGATGGCCGGGTGGCCCGCGGGGGTGTACGAAGGCCCTGGACTGCTACGAACCGCGCTGATCGTCCTCGGCGAGCTGCCACGCGTGCGCTCGACCCTCCTGATGCGGCTGATGGGCGGAGGGCGCGTGCTGCGCGAGGCGATCGAAGATTTCCGGCGGCTGCCGGAGGACGCGCCCGAGCGCGACATCGCGCTCGGTCCTCTGCTACGCTTCCGAGCGGAGGTCGCCCAGCGCGGGCCAGCGACACCGGAAGAAGAGGAGTTCGTGATGACCACGCAGGAACTCGTCGAGCAATTCATCGAGCAGGGACGCACGCAGGGGGTCGCGCAGGGGATGGCGCAGGGGATGGCGCAGGCGACGATCGAGCTCTACGAAGCTCGGTTCGGCCCCATGCCGCCGCCTCTCCGGTTGGTCGTGGAGGCCATGCGCGACCTGCCGACGCTCCGAGCGTGGCACCTCCTCGCCGGCACCGGGACGCGCGAGGACGTGCACGAGGCCCTCGCCGCCGGTCCCTCCGAGCGCTCGTCCTGACCCCCACCGCCAGGTCATTCCTCGATCCGACCGGCGCGCCGCCAGCGCCGGGCTGGCCGGAGCGCCGCCGGCGCCTGGCTGGCCGGAGCGCCGCCCGCGCGACCCACGGCGGCCTCGGGCCATGGGCCGAAGCGCCTAGACGACGCGTCGTGCCGGGTGTTACCAAACGTAACGCGCGCCCATCGAAGCGTTACCGAACGTAACGTCGCGTGTCCGGACGACGCCACCCGGGCGTTCTCCCGGCGATGAACCGAGTAGTAGTTCGAGTCCTCATGTGACACAGTCGACGCGCGTGTGAGGGGCATGGCATCGGCCCGCGCTCTCCCGCGCGCCTCCGGACATCGACGGTGGACAGCGCAGCCATCCAGACGAGCTCTTCGATGGATCCGAGCTCGATCCAGGCGACGCTGCGCGCACGAGCGAACCGGCGCGCTCTCGGCTGAAATCAAGGAAATTCGAAAGTTCGAATGCGCTGAAGGAGCTGCTGATCGGGGGCGGTGCGCCGAGGGGCAATTCGAACGATCGCGAACACGGCAATCTTTCGAGCGTCGAGGACCATGCGAAGAATACTTTGTGCTCTTCTGTTTTTGGCTGTCGCCGGCTGCGGCGATGACACGGACACCACGACGTCGAGCAGCACGTCCAGCTCGACGTCCAGCTCGAGCAGCGCGGCGGCGAGCTCCGGCGGGGGTGATGCCTCTGGCGGCGGCGGCGGCGGTGGCGGCGGCGACACCGGCGGGGGCGGCGCTGGCGCCACCGGCGGCGGCGGCGAGGCCACGGGCGGCGGGGGCGGCGCCGGCGGCGGCGGTGGCGCCGGCGGCGCGGCGGAGGCGCACTGGGTCGGGACGTGGACGACCGGTCCGCAGCTGACCGAGACCAACAACAACCCGCCCGAGCCGGGCCTGACCAACAACACGCTTCGCCAGGTGATCTATACCTCGATCGGCGGCAAGGGCGTGCGGCTGCTGCTCTCGAACGAGTACGGCGACGGGCCGGTGACCATGGAGTCGGTCCACATCGCGGAGTCGACGACCGCCGACGGCATCAACGTGGCCACCGACCATGCCCTGAAGTTCGCGGGCGCCGATTCGGTGTCCATCGCGGTGGGCAAGACGGTCTTCTCCGATCCGATCGAGTACACCATCAAGCCCAACACCAAGATGGCGGTGACCATCAAGTTCGGCGCCGTGCCGGCCGGGATCACCGGGCACCCGGGCTCGCGGACCAACTCGTACATCCAGACCGGCAACGGGGTCTCGGCGGCGAGCCTGACCTCCCCTGTGTCCACGGCTCACTGGTACTACATCACGGGCCTCGACGTCGACGCGGCTCCCGAGGCGGCGGCGGTCGTCATCCTGGGTGACTCGATCACCGATGGTCGCGGCTCGGACACGGACGGGAACACCCGCTGGCCGGACTTCCTGTCTCGCCGGCTGCGGTCCAATCAGGGGACCCAGCAGGTCGCCGTGCTGAACCTGGGCATCGGCGGGGGCACCGTGCTCGCCGGCGGGCTCGGGCCGACGGCCAAGGCCCGCTTCCAGCGCGACGTCCTGGACCAGCGCGGCGCGAAATGGCTGATCACGTTCATCGGCGTGAACGACATCGGCAACGACAGCCAGCCGCCCGTCGCCGACAACCTGATCGCGGCCTATGGCGAGTTCATCACCAAGGCGCACGACAAAGGGATGCTCGTTTACGGAGCGCCCATCACGCCGTTCGGTGGCAACGGGTACTACTCCGCCGCGCACGAGGCCACCCGCCAGACGGTCAACACCTGGATCCGCACGAGCAACAAGTTCGACAAGGTCATCGATTTCGAGCCGGCCGTCGTCGACCCCAGCGATGCGACCAAGCTGAAGGCTGACCTCGACTTCCAGGATGACGGGCTGCACTTCAACCCGACCGGCCTGGAGGCGCTGGCGAACGTCGTCGACCTCTTGCTGTTCGTCCCCCAGCCCAAGTAGAGCGGAGGCCGCTCTGGGGGGCGTGGGGGGCGCCCGATCGGGCGCGCGGAGCTCCGAGCTCCCGCGCGCCCGGCGAAGGCCACCCGCTCCCCCGGTGGAGAAAGCGCCTCGGTCCTCGTAGGGCGCCATGACCGGTAACCTGGACAACTGAGCCGATAACGTTGACGCGTTGCGCTATGCGTCCTCGCGTATTCAGCCGCAACGGTCCTGAGTAGCCTTGTCCCATGCGCGGAGGAGACGACACGGAGGCCAGCGCGACGGATGGCGCGCCCGTGCTCGTGGCGGCGGCCGCGATCGGGGCGAGGCGCTGGATCGAGGTGGCGCCGTGAGCCGGATCCTTCTGGTCGAGGACGAGGTCGTCATCCGCACGGAGCTCCGGCGGCTGCTCGCTCGTCATGGTCACGACGTCATCGAGGCGGGGTCGGTCGAGGATGCCTCGGCGGATCACGATCTGCGCACGTTCGATCTGGTGCTGGCCGACGTGCGCCTGCCGGGGGCGCCGGGCACAGCGCTCGTCGGGCAGTGCGGCGGCGCGCCTGTCGTGCTCATGACGAGCTACGCCACGGTGAAGGCGGCCGTGGACGCCGTGAAGCGCGGCGCCGCGGATTACCTGTCGAAGCCGTTCGACCACGCCGAGCTGGTCGCCCTCGTCGACCACCATCTGCCCGGCGCGCGGCCTGCGCGGGGCGCGCCGTCCGACGCCGCGCCGCGCGACTCGGTGCCCGCGCCGTCCGCGCCGCCCACATCGGAAGACGACGAGCTCGAGGGCATGGTCGGCGGCTCTGCGGCCATGCGGGAGGTGTTCGCGCGGGTGCGCAAGGTCGCGCCGAGCGAGGCGACGCTGCTCGTCCTCGGCGAGAGCGGCACGGGCAAGGAGACGCTCGCCCGCGCCGTGCACCGGTTGAGCCCGCGCCGGCAGATGGCGTTCGTTCCGGTCCACTGCGCGGCCATCCCCGAGGGGCAGATCGAGGGGGAGCTCTTCGGATACGAGCGCGGCGCCGTCCCCGGCGCGATCTCGGCGCGCGCCGGGCTCTGCGAGGCCGCGGAGGGCGGGACGCTGCTGCTCGACGAGATCGGCGAGCTGCCGCCGAAGGTCCAGGCGCGGCTCCTCCGCTTCCTCCAGACGGGCGAGGTGCGGCGCGTGGGCGCGACCCGCGCCCGGCGCGTCGACGTGCGCCTCATCGCGGCGACGCGCCGAGATCTCGTGGCGATGGTGCGCGACGGATCGTTCATGAGCGACCTCTACTTCCGGCTGCGGGTCCTCGAGATCCGCCTCCCGCCGCTGCGCGAGCGGCCGGGCGATGCGGTGCGCCTCGCGGAGTCGCTGCTGAGGCGGCGCGCGTGGGCGATGGGCCGCGCGCCGCTGACGCTGACGCCGGAGGCGCGCGCCGCCATCGCGGCGGCCCCCTGGCCTGGCAACATCCGGGAGCTGGAGAACGCCGTTCACCGCGCGATGGTCCTCGCCGACGCGAGCGAGATCGGGCTGGATCTGCTCGGGCTCGACGCGCCCCCTCAACCGACTCCGCCCGCGCCTGCCGCGGACGCGCACGAGGGAGAGCCCCCGTCCGACTCCCTCGAGGGCTATTTCCGCCGCTTCGTCCTCGAGCACCAGCACGAGCTGACGGAGACCGAGATCGCCCGCCGGCTCGGCATCAGCCGCAAGGCGCTGTGGGAGCGGCGGCAGCGGCTCGGGATCCCCCGGCCGCGATCCTGAGCCGCCATCGACGGCGACGCGCGTGTCAATTTGGGTTGACTGGCTCGATGTGAACGTTCACAATTGACTCAGGTGCGCTCGGGCAGGGCGGTTACCTGACCAGGCCCCTCCTGGGGTCGGCATTCTTGGCGGAAAATTGAACAGGGAGCCGGGGAGCCGGGGAGATTGGTGGGAGTTGATTCCCCGTCTTCTCACCTCCCTGTGAGTTCCCCCGAAAAACTTGTGGCGATGCTTCAGGGCGGCCGTCGCGCGACCACGGCGGGTCGTCCCGGCCAAGGAGCGGCGTCGCCTGGACGCGTCCATTTTTCATTTTTCTGAAAGCCGCGCGCCGCGCGCTCACGCTGACACCTCTTAATCGGGCCATGACCATGCACTTCTCTTCCCAACCTCCCAGCACCCGCTCTCTCAACCGACGCGCAGGCGGTACGGCGTCTGCTGTCTGTCTTCTCGCTCTCCTTGCAGGGTGTAGCGGGGAGTCGCAGGTGGGCGACGGCGATGGCGGCAGCGGCGGCGGCGGCACCACGGGCGCGACGACCGGCCCCGGGATGGGCGTTTCGAGCAGCAGCGGCTCGGGCGGGAGCAATGGCCAGACGACGAGCGTCGGTTCGACGAGCGCCAGCGGAGGCTCGGACGCGACCGGAGGCGGTGACCCCGGTACCGGCGGCGGCGGTGACGGCGGCGACGGCGGCGGCGCCCCGGCTGTCTGCCCCGAGACCTACTCCAATCCTCTCCTCTGGCAGGACCTCCCCGACCTCGAGGTCATTCGCGTCGACGACACCTACTACTACACGGCGTCCACGTTCCACCATGCGCCGGGAGCGCCCCTGCTCCGCTCCTACGATCTGGTCCACTGGGAGTACGTTTCACACTCCGTTCCCCTGCTGGACGTCGACCCGTCGTACGACCTGAGCGGGGGCCGATCCTATGTCAACGGCATCTGGGCGTCGACGCTCCAGTACCGGGAGAGCAACAAGACCTTCTACTGGATGGGCTGCATGCACAACAAGGGCGGCGGCTGGGTCTTCACATCCAAGTCCCCGGAAGGTCCGTGGGAAAAGCACAAGGGTGGCTGTTACTACGACATGGGGTTGTTGATCGACGACGACGACACCATGTACGTGGCCTCCGGAAACAACACGATCAGCGTGGCGCAGCTGAGCGCGGACGGCTTCAGCCAGGTCAAGAGTCAGACGGTGTTCCAGACGCCGGGCGACCTCTCCGGACCGCTGGAGGGCTCTCGCTTCATCAAGAAGGACGGAGTCTACTACATCTTCACCACGCAATACGCGAACGGTGAGTATGTGCTGCGCTCGACGAAGGGGCCCTTTGGTCCCTACGAAATGCGGCCCTTCGCGGTGAGGGTGCCCTACGCCGGCGCTCCGGGCTCCGGCGGCTCCCCGCACCAGGGCGGCATCGTCCAGACGCAGAACGGCGACTGGTACTACCTCGGGTTCAACGACTCGTACCCGGCCGGCCGCATCCCGGTGATGGCCCCGATGACCTGGAACGACGGCTGGCCCTCGCTCACGCTGGTGGACGGCAAGTGGGGAGGTACGTATCCCTTCCCGGACCTGCCTTGCGGATCGAATCGAGTGAAGCCGCCTGTGACCAAGGACACCTTCGCGGAGGCGACCCTGCGTCCAGAGTGGGAGTGGAACCACAACCCCGACAGCACCAAGTGGTCCTCAGGGGCTGGGCTGACGCTGCAGACGGCGACGGTGACCGACGATCTGTACGCCGCTCGAAACACGCTGACGCGCCGTATCGAAGGACCCGTCTCGATCGGGACGATCGAGCTCGACTACAGCAAGATGCAGAACGGCGACGTCGCCGGCCTGGCCGCCCTGCGCGACGTATCGGCGTGGATCGGGGTCAAGAAGGCCAGCGGGGGAGCGCGCGTCGTGATGACCAACGGCGTCAACATGAACACCTCCTGGGCCACGACGGGCAAGGGCACCGAGGCGGCTGGCGCGGACGTGTCCGGCGGCAAGATCTGGCTGCGCGTGGAGGCCAACGTCCGCTCGGATGGCGGCGGCGCGCAGGCGCGCTTCTCCTACAGCACGGACGGCACCCGATTCACCAACCTGGGCAACACGCTCAGCATGAACAAGAACTGGCAGTACTTCCTCGGCTACCGGTTCGGCATCTTCAACTACGCCACGCAGTCGCTGGGCGGCTCGGTGAAGGTCGCTTCCTTCGAGGTAACCAAGCCGTAAGATGCGAGCCGACCGCCCGCATGGTCATCGGCGTGACCGAGAGCGAGAGCCCCACGGGCGCGCTCGAGGGCGCGTTGGGGCGCTCGCCGGGTCGTGCGCCGTGTGGGGCGGCGTCGACCCGGCGGCGTTCATCGATGGCGATGGAGAGGCGCGTGTTGGCGGGGGATTGCCCCCCAGGAGCCGCTCATGCAGCGGGCCGCGGGGAGGGCGGAGCGGGGCGAGCCTACTTCTTCGTCGGCGCGGGCGCGCCGCTCTGGATCCAGCTGCGGAGGGCCGAAAGCTCGGCGCTCGTCAGGCTCGGCTTGCCGTCCGCGGCCTGCGGCATGACGCCCGTCTGGCAGGTGCCGCCTGCGGAAGGCCTGCATCCGGCGTTCCCGGCCGTCCCTGCGACCTTGAGGTAGAGCCAGCTCTGGTCCGGGTTCCCCGGGACCACGAGCTTGAACTGCCCACCGCCCCTGGCCGTCTTGTTGACGAGGCCCGCGACGATGTCCGCCGAGCTGATGTCGCCGCCGAGCGACAGACCGGCTTGGGGACCGGTCGACGGCGCAGCGTGGCAGCCGCTGCACTTGTGGATCGCGCTCTCGAAGATCGGACGGATGGTCTCGTGGAAGACGCCGGACTCCTCGGGCAGGGGATTTCCGGGATCCGGATCCGGCGTCAGGTCGGGATTGATGACCTGAGCGATCGCGTCCATCTCGTAACACTGGGCAGCGACCGCGTCCTTCAGCTTCTGATCGGTGGGCGACATGCCCTTGGCGACACGGTACTTCTCCCAGACATTGTCGATCCAGCCGTGCAGCTTCCAGAACATGTAGTTGTCGATGTTCGTGAACTGGTTGCCGAGGCCGTGGTCGGTGTTCTGGGAGCGCACCCACTTGAAGTGGAGATCGCCGTGCAGGCCGCTGGCCTGCTGGTTGGTGCCCGGGATGGCCTGGCCGGCGAAGCACTGGAGCCACATGCCGAGCGCGCCCTCGTCCGGGAAGCGGCTCAGGTTCTCCGGCTTGTCGATCTCGTCGCCGATCTTCGCGTTGGCGAGCGTCGTGGCGCTCCAGGGCCTGAAGTCCGATCTCCACTGCTGAGGCACCTCCTCCGCCGTCGTGGGGAACTTCTTGAAGCCCTCGAACTGCTCCGAGTGCTTCGGCCAGAGCTGCTTCAGCGACTGGATCATGTGCCGGTGCATGGCGAGGAACTGGAAGCCGTCGCCCGTGCTCTTGCACTCCTGGTCCGACGGGACTGGGACCGCCGATTTGCAGATATTGACCCTGCTCATGCCCATGCCGCCGGTGCAGCGCCGGATGCTATGCCACTCGAAGTGGGCGGCTTGCCATTCGTTCTCCTCCATCCAGGAGATGACCTCCGGCTGAACCGTGAGATCGATCTGACCGTTCTTCGTGAACTCCGCCGAACCGTCCTTCATCGTCGCGTCGGTGGGATGGGGATCGTAACCGTCCACGCAATGATCCTTCGGGTGCGTGTCGCCCGTTCCGCTCGATCCGCCGGTGCCGCCGGCGGGATCTCCGGTGGACGAGGAGGAGCCCGTCGTCGCGGTGGAGGTCGAGGGGACGCCGGCGCCGGCGCCGCTGGTGCTTGCGCCGGGACCGGTGCTGGTGCCGGTGCCGGTCAACGAGGAAGTCGAGGTGGAGGTGGGCACGTCGCCGCCGCCTGCTCCACCGGTGCCCCCGGCGTCGGGATCGTCGCCGCTACAGGCTCCCAGCACCAAGGCGGTAATGCACGAGAGTAATCCGAATGTGCGTTGCGAGATCTTGCCCAATGACACGGTGGACGGACCTGCCTGATCGTTGATTCGCATGGTGCTCCTCGTTACCGCTGGATGCCGGACCGCTGGGTGCCGGGCGCATGCTTCCGCGCGGCCGCTGAGCCAGACGCCAGATGGAGCATCGGCCAACCGCCGGTAGCATTTGCGTAGCACGAGGTTTTCGAGCGGAGAAGCGGGTGTAAATTTGCTGCGAAACGATCGTCGCCGTCTTTGGATGAGGCGTGGGGGAAGGGAAAGTAAAGAGTTTTTAATAAGTCAAGGGTGATTCGCCGCTCACCCCAGGTGATGAAAGGCGCGTTGCGCCATCCGGCTTCCGCCTGGAAAAGTGAAGCTGTACCGATGGCTGATCGTCGTCATGAGCTATCGACCCGCTCAGGCCGGTGACGGACCAGGTCATCGCGATGCCGCTGGTCGGCTCCCTGGACGCGCCTCGGCGACCTCGTGACGCCTCGAACCCTGAAGGAGGGTATCGCGTTCACCCTGCGGCGCGAGCGCCGCGGCTCTCGGGCGCCGGCGCGCGAGTGGGCTGCTCGATGAGCTCTCGGCGATCGTCACGGAGCATGTCGGGCGGCCCGCGGGCGCATCTTCTCGCTCGTTGACCCTCTCGCGCGACGCGATCTACCGTGCGACCGCCCCCCATGAACCTCCACGTCGTCCGCCAAGGCGAGCACCCGGCTGCCATGGCGCGTCGCTGCTGAGCGAGGCGATGCTTCCGGCGGACGAGGTCATCAAGAAGCTCGTGCACGTGCTCGCGCCGTACCTCGGCGAGAACATGGCGCGCGCGGCCGTGCGCAGCCAGGCGGACAAGCTGGCGTTCAAGCACGGGCGCCTGTCCCCGGCCGACGTGGAGCGCCTGCTCGCCGCGGTCGCGCCGGGGCTCGGCGTGTTCGTCGGGCGGGACAAGGCGCAGCGGATCCTCGACGATGCGCGCGCCGCCATCGGCGCGCCGGGAGGAGATCCATGACGCGAGTCCCCGTTCGCCGCGTGGCGCCGGTGGTGGTGACGATCGTGTGCGCGGTGTACGTCCCGCGCCTCCTGCCGCAGGCCGCGGCGCTCTCGGAGCGGCTCCTCCCCACGCCGGTCGTCGATACCGTGGGTCCGCTCGTGCGGCTCGCGTGCCTCGCGGTCGCCGCCGTGTTCGGCCTGCGCAGCGCCGCGCGCCTCGAGCGCGACAACCCGGCGCGCGGCCCGTGGTTCCTCCTCGGCGCCTGGCTCGCGCTCTTCACCCTGGGCCAGGTCGGGCTCGTGTACTACCCGCTCGTCGCGCGCGCGCCCACGCCGCTGCCGTCGATCGCGGACGCCGCGTTCCTCCTCGGATATGCGCTGTTGATCGCCGCGTCGGTGCGCTTCGTCTTCGTGTACCGCGCCGCCGGCTTCCCCGTCGGCAGCGCGCGCGAGCACCTCGGCATCGCCGCGGGCGCGGCGGCGGCGATGGCGATCGTCGGTTATCCCGTGCTCGCCCCGATCGCGCGCGCGCCGGTGCCGCTCGGCGAGCGGCTCATCAACATCGCCTATCCCATCCTCGATCTGATCGCGCTCGTCCCCGCGCTGGTGATGCTGCGGATCACCCGGGCCTTCCGCGGCGGCAAGGTGTGGGCCATCTGGGGATCGCTGCTCGCGGGCTGCGCGCTCATGGCCGCGGGAGACATCCTGTTCGCGTTCTTCTCCTCGGCGAATATGACGGCGTTCGGGCCGGGCGTGGACATGATGTTGCTCCTCGGGTATTTCGCCGCGGCGTGCGGGACGATGCTGCAATACGAGACGATCACCGACTGACGACGGGGGGGGCGGTACACGCCGCAGGGGAGCCGTCGCCGAGGCGCAGACCGTTCCAGGCAGCGCGCGATGTCACGGTGAGAGCGTGACGTCGGGTGTGACATGTCACGCCCCCGGCCGTGACATGTCACGCCGCTGTCGCGGTCGGGGGTGTGACATGTCACGGCGGCTCGCCGGGCGGAGACGTCGACCCGCTGGCCTGGCGCGCGCCGCGGCTCGCCCAGTTCGGCCGGATTTGCCGCATCGGTACGCTTTCGCTGCCCCGATCAACGTCACGCTGGCGAGGGCGCGCCTGGCGGCATGCGCGTTGCAAAGTCACTCGATGACTCGATGGCTCGATGACTCGATGGCTCGCAACACCCGTCCAGGGGCGCGCGGCACCGCCGCGCCATCACACGGAGCGGAGCGTCATGATGTCTGCGCCGATACCGATGACGACAATGAATCTCCTCACGAGGTACCTCTCTGTCGAAGAGCCGATCGACGGGGCGCTCCTCCGCGCCAACGTGCCGAGCCCGCTGTCCTCTGTCGCGTTTCATGAGGACGTCGAGTGCATCCGCAGGTCGTTCGCCGCGGGGTTCCCGGTTCACCTGGCGATCCACCGGGTGGACAGCGCCGAGGCGGCGCGCCGGGACTACACGGCGCTGCACACCCACGACGGCCCGGAGATCAACGTGATCCTCCCTGATCCCACGGGCCTCGAGTACCGCATCGAGCTCGGTTCCCGCGTCCACCACGTCACCGAGAGCACGAGCATCTGGATCCCGCCGGGCGTCCCGCACTCCGCGAACGTGGTCCGGGGCTCTGGCTACCTCATCGCCGTGCGCTTCGATGACGGGGGTGCGAGATGAGACGTGACCTTCCTCGGAACCTCGACAGGGACGCCGGCGTGAGGGGGCCCGCCGTGGCCGCGTCGAGCCCCGCGCAGGCCTACCGGAATGCGAGCCTCTGGCAGAGGGGGCGCGGCCAGCGCCTCATCGCGTTCGCCGGCGTGAGGCCGGGCGAGCTCGTGCTCGACCTCGGCTGCGGCACCGGCGGCCTCACGCGGCAGCTCGCCGAGCTCGTGGGCCCCGACGGGCGCGTCCTGGGGATCGATCCGGACGAGGCGCGGATCGAGCTCGCCCGGCGCACCGCAGGGGCGCCCAACCTGGAGTTCCAGGTGGCGGCGGCCGAGACCCTCGGCGAGGTCGCCCGGAACCGCCCCTTCGATCTCGTCTTCTCGAACTTCGTGTTCCACTGGATCCGCGACAAGCGAGCGGTCCTCCGCCTCATGCGCGACCTGCTCCGCCCCGCGGGGCGCATCCTCGTCCAGTGCGTCTCGTCGCTCCCTGCGCTCGTCGGGGAGCTCTCGCGGCTCGCCGACCCTTCGGGGGAGCGGATCCTGCGGGACTTCGCCTTCGAGGAGGCCGCGGCGCTCGCGCACCACGTCGAGGGCGCCGGGCTGCAGCTGCTCCGCCTGGAGGAGCAGCATGGAACTCACGTGTATCCGACGCTCGACGCGCTGCTGAGGTGGTGGCAGGCGACGACCCACGACCGGTTCGACCCGCGGACCGTCGAGCCCGCGGCGCTCTCGCGGTTCGCCGAGCAGCACGGCGACGGCGGCGCGTTCCGGGTGCGCGAGACGTTCTGCTGGTTCGAGGCGCGGCTCGCCCCGGCGCACTCGTGGGGACGCGGCGGCTGACCGGGCCCCGTGTTCGACGAGCGCGGCGCTCCGGTGCGGCCCGATTCGCTTGACCCCGTTGCCACGTCCCCGTTCTTTCCTGAGGTGGGCTACCATCCGCTCCCCGCAGCCTCCCGCGGCGGCGCTCGCAGCCAGGACCGATCCGAATGTCGATCTTCGAGCTCTCGTTTCAGTCCGGGGAGGCCTCGCTCTCCGTGCGCCGTGTCGTGATCCAGGAGGCCGTCTCCGAGCTCTTCACCGTCTCGGTGTGGGCCCGGTCCAGGCTCTCGGATCTCGAGCTGGAGCCGCTCGTCGGCCAGAGCGCGTCGCTCCAGATCCAGCCCGACCCCGAGCACCTCCACTGGCTGAGCAGCAGGCTCTGGCAGGGCGTGTGCAGCCACGTGGAGCAGGTGCAGGCCGAGCCGACGGGGCTCTCGACATACTACCTCCGCATCGTGCCGCGCCTCTGGCTGCTCACCCAGCGCCGCGGACACCGCATCTACCAGCACCTCTCCATCCCCGACATCGTCGACGCGCTCCTCGGCGAGTGGGCGATCGAGCCGGCGTGGAAGATCGATCGCGGCGCGTATCCAAGGCTCGAGTACAAGGTCCAGCACGGCGAGAGCGACCACGCCTTTCTATGCCGCCTCCTCGAAGAGGCAGGCATCGCCTACACCTTCCCGGACAGCGGGAAGGACGCCAAGCTCACCCTGAGCGACAAGCTCGAGTCGGAGCCGCTGCGGCCGGGGCCGCCGCTGCCTTACATCGACAACCCCCTCGAGACCTCGGAGCGCGAGTTCGTCACCAGGGTGCGGTTCAGCCACGAGGTCCGGCCCGGCGCGAGCACGATCCGCGGCCACGACTTCCGCAAACCCTCGTTCGCGCTCACCGGCGAGGCGCCCCCGGCGCCCGCGCCCGAGGCGAAGTACGAGCAGTACAGCTACGAGCCCGGCGCGTTCCTCGCCGCGAGCGCCGGGGGCGGCGCGCCCGTCGGCGACGCCAAGGGCGTTTACCGCCACGACCCGAAGCACGGAGCCGATCTGTCGACACGGGTCCTCGCGGCGATGCGCGCCGACAAGCGCGGCGTGCTCTTCGAAGCCAACGTGATCGACCTCTACCCGGGCCGGGTCTTCTCCGTCGATCAGCACCCGCACCCGGAGGTGGGAAAAGGGCCGCTGATGGTGGCCGAGCTCGAGATCGCGGCCTCGCTCGACGAGCCGTGGAGCGTGCACGGGCGCGCGCTCTTCGCCGATTCCAAGGTCCCGTACCGGCCGGCGCGCAAGACGCCCAGGCCGGTCGCGCCCGGGCTGCAGAGCGCGACCGTGGTGGGGCCGCCGGGCGCCGAGATCCACACCGACGAGCTCGGGCGGGTGCGCGTGCAGTTTCCGTGGGATCGCGAGGGCAAGCTCGACGACAACAGCTCGTGCTGGATGCGCGTGAGCCAGGGCTGGGCGGGCGCCGGCTTCGGGATGTTCATGCTCCCCCGCGTCGGCCAGGAGGTGCTCGTGGCCTTCCTCGACGGCGATCCCGATCTCCCCATCGTGGCCGGGCGCGCCTTCAACGGCCGTGAGCTCGTGCCGTACAAGCTGCCTGATCACAAGACGGTGAGCACCTGGAAGAGCAGCTCGTCGCCCGGCGGCGCGGGCTACAACGAGATCAAGTTCGAGGACCAGGCGGGCCAGGAGCTCGTCTACATGCAGGCGCAGCGCGACAGGAACCAGCTCGTCAAGCGCGATGAGGTCGAGCGCACCGGGCGCCACAAGCGGAGCACCGTGGGAGGCGACGAGCACGTGGTCGTGAAGGGCACACGGAAACAGCTCGTCCACGGGGGCGACCACGTGCACGTGAAGCTGGATCAGCGACAGGCCGTCGACGGCTCCGTGTCGCTCACGGTCGCCGTGAACCGGGACGAGCACGTGGGCGCGAACCACGCGCTCGAGGCCGGCGGGCAGCTCCACATCAAGGCGGGCGCGACCCTGGTGCTCGAGGCGGGCCAGCGGCTCACCATCAAGGGGCCTGGAGGCTTCATCGACATCCACCCGGGGGGCGTCGACATCGTGGGAACTGTCGTCAACATCAACAGCGGCGGCGCGCCGGGCGCCGGCCAGGGCGCGAACCCGGCGGCGCCGCTCCAGGCCGAAGAGGCGCACCCCAAGGACACGCCGTCTCCCTGAGACGAGGAGGAGCGAGATCATGCCCGCCGCCGCGCGCCTCACCGATCTGCACACCTGCCAGACGCACCCTGGGCCCACGCCGATCGTCACGTCGGCCAGGACGGTGAACATCGGCTTCCAGCCCGCGGCGCGGGTCGGCGATCGCGCCGCGTGCCCGGCCAGCGCCGCGATCGTCGAGGGCTCGGCGACCGTGTTCATCGAGGGCGCCATGGCCGCGCGGCTCGGCGACGAGACGGCGCCGAAGGGCGCGATCGTGACCGGGTGTCCGACGGTGAACATCGGCTCGACCCCCGAGATCGACGCATTGCTCGCCGCGTCCGCGTCGGGGACTCCATTCCTCGATTGCGAGAGCTGCCGGATGGGCGGCGCCGGGTGAAGGCGCTGCTCCACGTGACATCAGGGCTGCTCGCCGGGCGGCGCGTGCGCCTCCAGGCCGGCGAGGCGCTGCGCGTGGGGCGCCTCGGGCGGGCCGAGCTCGTGATCTCGCAGGACGAGCAGATGGCGCCTGTGCACTTCGAGGCGGCGTGGGACGGCGCCGTCTGTCGGCTCCTCGATCGGAGCCGCCGGGGGACGCTGGTCGACGGCAAGGCGGTCGCCGAGGCCGCGATCGGCGACGGCGCCCTCGTCGTCGCGGGGCAAACCCACTTCCTGCTGCGGCTCGTGCCCGACGATCAGGGCGCCGATCTCCCGCCCGCGCCGCCGCGCCCGCCGCCGTCACGTGAGCTGCTCGCCGCGCGGGCCGCCGCGCTCGCGGCGCTGCAGAGCGAGCCGGAGCCGCTCTTCGCCCTCCTCGACGCCGCCCGCGACCGGCGCATCCTCACGCTGCTGCGCGCCTGCGAGGAGGAGAATCGCTCGCTCTTCGATGGGGTCGCGGGCGAGGCGATGGCCCGGGCGGCGCCGCACCTCGTGCGGATCGAGAAGGGGTCGGCGCTCTTGCCGGTGCTGGTGAACGAGGGGTGGGGCGAGAGCTGGGGAGTCTACCTGACCGGGCGGAGGCCGCTCCGAGAAGTGCGGCAGAGATTGCGGCGGTCGCTGATCGTGAGGGATGAAGAGACGGGGAAGAGGCTCTATTTCCGCTTCTACGATCCGCGGGTGCTGCGGTCGTTCCTGCCGTCGTGCTCTGTGAGGCAGCGGAGCGAGATCGTGGGGACGGAGATCGGCGGATTCCTCGTCGAGGGCGAGGCGGGCGAGGTGCTGCGGCTCGGGTGCGGCTGACGGCGCTGGGCGCCGAGCGCCGAGGACCTCCGCCATCGCGGGCCGCGAACGGGCAGGGGGCGTGAGCGCCTCTCCCGCTGTCGTACCCTCATGATGCGCGGCCCTGCCGGACCTGCACCACCCGCCCGAGCGCGACCGCCTGGAGCGCCACCGGCTCCGCCTCCCGCTCGTCCATCGCCGGGTGCACCGCCGCGATCGCCCGCGCCCGGAAGCGCGCCGAGAGCGGCAGCGCCTCGGCGATCGAGGCCGGCAGGTAGATCACGAGCGGCTGCGTCTCTCCCGCCACGCGCAAGAGGGCGCGCAGGTGCGGCCCGCCCAGCACCTTGCGCTTCTGGTAGTGCCGCTGCTCCAGCAGCGCGCGCTCCACCTGCTCGCTCGCGAGCTCCACCCGGCCTCTCTTTCCGTGGGCGAGCGCCTCGCGGATCCTCCCGCACAGCGCTGCGGCCACGGCGGGCGCGGTCGAGACGCCCGGCGTGGCGAGGAATCTCTCGGCGGTCTCGAGCGCCGCCGCGAGCGCGTCGTCGCCGGTCGCGAGCGGCGTCGCGGTGGAGACCAGGGCCTTCAGCGTCTCGACCTCGTCGAAGGACAGCGAGAGCTCGCCCTCGACCAGCTCGAGCGGCGGCATCGGCATGCCGCGCTTGCCGGCGGCGCGCGCGAGCGCCCCGTGCACGCCCGCGACGTCGGTGGCCGCGCCGCGATCGAGGATCTCGAAGACCTGCGCCCGATCCTCGATCTCGGCGGGCTCGTCGGAGAGGGCCGGATCGTCGGCCTCCGGATCGAGGGGCTCGTCCTCCATCGCGTCGAGCAGGCGCTGCCAGGCCGGCTTGCGGACGATGCGCGGCACGCTCTTCCGATCGAACCAGACGAGCGTCAGCGCGTCCCGCTGCGCCGCCGCCGGCGCGAACGCGGCGCTCGAGTCCGCCGCCGCGCCCGCACCCGCGAACATCGCGCCGATGGTCTGCGGCGCCGCCGGCGCGTGCGGGATCATGCCTGCGGCGCCCGACCCGGGCTGCGGAGCGCCGGCCGCCCAGGGGCTCACCGGCTCGCCGGGCGAGGCCTTGGCGATCGGCGGGGCAGGGATCGGAGAGGGGGTGTTCGGAGGAGGGTTGTTCGAAGGAGGGGTGTTGGATGCGGCGGCGGGGGGCGGCGCCGAGGACGGGGCGACGAAGGGGAGAGGCACCTTCGTCGCCTCCTCGGTGATGTCGCCGGTCTCGCCCTCGATCGAGCTCCGCTTCGACCGGAAACGGGGCGGCTCGGCCGGCCGCGGAGCGGGCGCCTCGGGGGGAGGCGGCGCAGGCGGTCCCGCGCGAAAGGGCATGATCGTCGCCTGCGGCGCGTCGGGCGACTTCGCGTGGATGTCGAGGGTCAACGTCGACGGGCCGAGGGAGGGAGGCTTCACCGTGGGCCCGGCCGGGCCCACGCGCGGCGGCGGCTGGGGCCCCGGCGCCGAGGGGGTGGCTGCCTCGGCGGGCGCCTGCCTCGCGGGCCGCTCCAGCGAGACGCGGATCTGCCCTGACTCCTTGGGGCTCGCGAGCGGGAGCTGGCCTCGCCAGGTCAGCGTGCAGAGGAGGCGATCGGCGTCGATCACGAGCGTGTCGCAGCGCATGGAGAGATCGCGCGGCCCGCCGGCGCGGCCGGTGACGGTCGCCCGCGGGCGGACGCCAGGAAGGCTGGTGACGAGGCGCGGGTGGCGGGGATGGAGGTTCTCGAGCACGATCTGCTCGTCCTCGCGGAGCTGCAGCAGGCGCTGATCGAGCGGAGCGACGTTGAAGAAGGTGCGGTCGAAATCCTCCGGCAGCGGGCTCGAGAGGAGCGCTCCCGACGACCAGGCCGCCGCGTGTTTGCCGAGCCTGCGGTGCCGCAAAGGCCACGTGGGGCCGATGGGCCCGAAGCCCACCGCCGCGATGGGGTCGTCCAGGCTGGTCACGACCCGATCCACGGGGAGGAGGTTCGGGACGGCGGCCCTGCCGCGGGCGTCGCGCGCCGCGCGATGGATGCCCGCAGGGTTGTCCGTGTCCGGCCCGCCCGCGGCGCGCTCGTAGGCGAGCGGCATCGTCGTGAAGTGCGCTCCTTCCAGGAGCTCGCCCTCCTGGGTGAACAGGCGATCGCAGAACACCTGAATGGGTTTATCGATCTCGCCCACCGCCATCCGCGCGATCAGCGACCGCGCGGGGCTGCCGCCGGGCGCGTGGGCGTGGCCGACGAGGACGACATCGGCGCCCTGCTTGAGCGGCGCGAGATCGCTCGCCTCGATCAGGCTGCGCGCGGGGTCGTCGTCCAGGTGCGCGTCGCGCTCGCGGATCGGCTCCTGCGCGGGCGCGAGCGGCGACTCGCCCGGCGCGAGCGTGAAGGTCGCCTTGCAGACGACGGTGAGCACCCAGGTCAAGGAGCGCACCTGCCAGAGGAGCGAGGCGACGGGGAGCGGCCCCTCGGAGACGACATCCATAGGTGGGCCGACGGTACCACCACTCCGGCGGCTCGACTACGAGGCGACCGCCGACATCGCCGCTCGCCATGGCGGGGACACGCTCCTTCGGTGGACATAGAGCAAGATAGGTAAGAGGCGCGCACGACATGGGGTGATGAGGTCGTGACCAGCTCGACGGACAACGATCTCGACGCCCACGGTGCCGTGTCGCTCAGCCCTGCACGGCTCGCCCGACACGAATGCTTCGCGCGCTCCGATCCGCGGCCTCAGCAGATCCGCGGGAGCTGCTCGCCGGAGAGCAGGTCGAGTGTGCGCCGGGTCCCGAGCCGGGTCCTCAGGACAACGCTCCCTTTCCCGTCCCCGACGATCCGGCCGATGCGCGCGGCCCCCCGGCCGAGCGGGTGGTCGCGCAGGCTCGCCAGGGCGCGCTCCGTCTGGGCTTCCGGCAGGAACGCGACGAGCCGGCCCTCGCACGCCACGTAAAGCGGGTCGAGCCCGAGGAGCTCGCACGCACCGAGTACCGCAGGTTCCACGGGGATCTGCGCTTCCTCCACCTCGACGTGGACGCCCGCGTCGAGCGCGATCTCGTTCAATACGGCTGCGAGCCCGCCGCGGGTCGGATCCCGCAGGCAGTGGACGTCGAACCCCGCGTCGATGAGCGCCGCGGCGAGGCCTTGGACCGGCGCGCAGTCGCTCTCCACGGGCTCCTCGAACGCCAGCGCCTCACGCACGGACAGCACCGCGATCCCGTGCCGCCCCACATCGCCGGACACGAGCACGGCATCGCCCGGTCGGACCCGGCGCGGCGCGATGACCACGCCCTCGGGCACCACGCCGATGCCGGCGGTGTTGATGAACAGCCCATCTCCCTTGCCCCGGTCGACCACCTTGGTGTCGCCCGTCACGAGCTCGACCCCGCACGCGTCCGCAGCAGCGCGCATCGACAGCGCGATCTGCTGGAGCTCGCCGATGGGCAGCCCCTCCTCCACGATGAAGCCGGCGCTCAGGTAAGCGGGCCGGGCGCCCGTCATGGCGAGATCGTTCACCGTGCCGTAGACGGACAGCTTGCCGATGTCGCCGCCGGGGAAGAAGCGCGGATGCACGACGTAGGTGTCCGTGGTGAACGCCAGGGACGCGCCGCCGAGCCGCACCACGGCGCCGTCATGGCGTGTCGAGAGAGGAGCGCTGTCGAACGCGGGCAGGAAGACATGCTCGATGAGCTCACGCATGAGCCGCCCGCCGCCGCCGTGAGCGAGCTGGATCGTCCTTTCGCGCAGCGGCGCGGGGCAGGTCATCTCGAACCGCACGGCGGGTCCGCCCTCCGGTAACGGTAGTAGGCCGCGCACGCGCCTTCCGAGGAGACCATCGTGGCGCCCAGCGGGGTCTCCGGCGTGCAGCGTGCGCCGAACGCGGGGCAGTCCGGCGGCTTGATCACCCCCTGGAGCACGAGGCCGCTCTTGCAGTCGGTCTTCGATCGGGGCTCCGGTTCGCCTGCCGGTGCCCACCGCCGCTCTGCATCGTGGTCCGCGTACGGCGCCCGGAGGCCGAGCCCGCTCCCGGCGATGGGACCGATGCCTCGCCAGGTCCGGGGCACGATCTCGAAGACCTCCCGGATCATGCGCTGCGCGGCCTCGTTGCCGGCCTCGCGCACCGAGCGGGCGTACTGGTTCTCCACGTCGGTGCGGCCCTCCTCGAGCTGCCGGACGCACATGAAAATGCCCTGGAGGATATCCATCGGCTCGAAGCCCGTGACCACGATGGGGACGCGGTGCTCGGCGGCGAGCGGACGGTAGGCGTCGATGCCCATCACCGTGCACACGTGGCCCGCGGCGAGGAACCCGTCGACGCGCCGATCCGGCGCCCGGAGGATCACCTCCATCGCAGGCGGCACGAGCACGTGCGACACGAGGAGCGAGAAGTTCCGGATGCCGCGGCGCCGCGCCTGGAACACCGCCATCGCGTTCGCGGGCGCCGTGGTCTCGAAGCCGACCGCGAAGAAGACGACCTCACGATCCGGCAGGCGCTCGGCGAGCGCGAGCGCGTCGAGCGGCGAGTAGACGACGCGCACGTCGCCGCCCCTCGACTTCACCGCGAACAGGTCGTCGCTGGAGCCGGGGACGCGCAGCATGTCGCCGAAGGAGCAGAACGTGACCTCGCGCCGCGAGGCGATCTCGAGCGCACGATCGATGAGCTCGACCGGCGTGACGCACACCGGGCAGCCCGGGCCGTGGAGGAGCGAGATCTCCGGGGGCAGGAGCTCGTCCAGGCCGAAGCGGACGATGGCGTGCGTCTGACCGCCGCAGACTTCCATGATCGACCAGGGGCGAGAGACCACCCGCCGGATCGCCTCCACGTACGGCCCGACGCGCTGCGCGTCGCGGTACTCGTCGATGAACTTCATCGCGGCTCCTCCCCCTCGCGCGCCGCGCCGAGCTCGTCGAGGTAGGAGAGCGTCCGTCGCGCCGACGCCTCGTCGATGCGGCTGATGGCGAAGCCCGCGTGCACGATCACGTAATCGCCGGCCTCCGCCTCCGGCACGTAGGCGAGGCAGATCTCCTTGACGATCCCGCCGAAAGCGACGCGGCCGAGCCGGAGATCGCCACCCGCGACGCCGAGGACCTTGCCGGGGATGCCGAGGCACATCGTCACCTCTCCATCGCGTGCGATTCCGCGTGCGATTCCACGTCCGATTCCACGTCCGATTCCGCGTCCGCGCCGCGCCGCGCGGCCACGAGGACCTGGCCGAGCGACAGGCCGCCGTCGCCCGGCGGGTAGAGCCTCGGCGCGTAGACCTCCACGCCTCGCGCCGCGAGGCGCTCGCGGATCGACGCGGCGAGGAGCGCGTTCTGGAAGCACCCGCCCGCGAGCACGATGCGCCCGAGGCCGCTCGCGGCAGCGAGCGCCTCGGCGACGTCCGCGAGCGCCGCGTGAAAGCGGGCCGCGATGACGCCCGGCGGCACGCCGTCACGCCGATCGTCGAGCACCGCGTCGATCAGCGGTCCGAAGTCGAGCACCGCCGGCACACCGGGCGCGCCGGCGCGCAGCGGCAGCGGATAGCCCGCCTGCGCGCCGGCCGCCTCGGCCAGGCACTCCAGCTCCATGGCGGCCTGCCCCTCGAAGCTCGCCGCCCCGCGCAGGCCCGCGAGCGCCGCTACCCCGTCGAACAGGCGCCCCACGCTCGTCGTGCGCGGCGAGCTCGTCCCGCGCGCGAGCATGGAGAGCAGCGGGCCGAGCTCGGCCTCGCGGAACCAGGAGCGCGCGTGGTCCCGGGCGCCCTCGCCGCGGAGCTCCCAGAGCAGGCCGAGCGCGGAGCGGCGCGGCTCCCTCATGGCGCGCTCGCCGCCCGGCAGCGGGAAGGAGCGGAGGTGCGCCGTGCGGCGGAACGACGCCCCGTCCACGACCAGCGCCTCGCCGCCCCAGAGGGCGCCGTCGAGCCCGTAGCCGGCTCCGTCCCACGCGAGGCCGAGGACAGGTCCGTCGAGGCCGTGCTCGGCCACGCAGGCGGCGACGTGCGCGTGGTGGTGCTGCACCCGGACGAGCGGCGCGCGGAAGGCCGCCGCGAGCTGCTCGGCGATGCGGCTGGACGCGTAGTCGGGGTGGAGATCGCAGGCGACGCGCTCCGGCCGCACCCGGAACAGGCGCGCGAGGTCGAGGGCCGTGCGCTCTATGAGGGCGGCGCCCTCCGCGGTGTGCGCGTCGCCGAGGTGCTGGCTGACGACCACCTGGCCGTCGAAGAAGAGCGCCGTCGTGCTCTTCAGGTGGCCGCCGAGGGCGAGGATCGGCGGGGCGTCGACCCGCAGCGGGAGAGGCAGCGGGGTGAAGCCGCGCGCGCGGCGGAGGAGCTCGACGCCGGCCGGCCCGACGCGGGCCACGGAGTCGTCGAGGGGGCGCACGATCGGCCGGTCGTGCACGAGGAACAGGTCGGCGATGCCGCTCAGGCGCTCCAGCGCGTCCGATGTGTCGGTGCAGATAGGCTCGTCCGAGAGGTTGCCGCTCGTGCAGACCACGGGCCGACCGACGAGCTGGAGCACCAGCCGGTGGAGCGGCGTGTAGGGCAGCAGCGCACCCAGGCGCGGCGTCCCCGGCGCGACAGCGTCGGCGACGGCGACCCGCGCGGCGGCGGGCGAGAGGCGCCGCAGCAGCACGATCGGCGCCTCGGGACCGCGCAGCGCGTCCGCCTCCGCGGGAGACACGCGGCAGGCGCCGCGCACGGCGTCGAGCGAGCCGAACATCACCGCGAACGGCTTGGCGTCGCGGCGCTTCCGCCGGCGCAGGAGCGCGACAGCGTCCGGCGATGTCGCGTCGACGAGCAGGTGGAAACCACTGAGCCCCTTCACGGCGACCACCTTCCCCGCCAGCACCGCGGCCGCGGCCTCGCGGAGCGCGCCATCAGGCGACCCGGAGCCCCGAATGCCGGGCTCCAGCGGGTCTCCGGCTGCGGCGACGAGCTGGACGCGCGGGCCGCATGCAGGGCAGGCGATGGGCTCCGCGTGGAAGCGCCGGTCCGAGGGGTCCGCGTACTCCGCGGCGCACGCGGGGCACATCGGGAAGCGATCCATCGTGGTCCTGGCCCGGTCGTACGGGATCCCCGAGAGGATCGTGTAGCGGGGGCCGCACTGCGCGCAGCTCGTGAAGGGGTAGCCGCGGCGGCGGCCGGTCTCGCTGTCCACCTCGCGGGCGCACTCCTCGCAGACGGCGAGATCCGCGGGCACCGACGGGCGCGCCCCGCTCCCCGCCTCGCTGGCGAGGATCTGGAACGGGCCGGCATCTTCCTCGGCCCGCCGCTCGATCTCGATGCGCTCGACGCGCGCGGGCGCGCTGGGCTCGCGGGTCAGGCCGGCGATGAAGGCGTGCAGGCTGCGCTCCGGCCCCTGCACCTCGATCTCGACCCCGCCGGGGCCGTTCCGCACCCAGCCGCCCAGGCCGAGCGCGGACGCGCGCCGGTACACGAACGGCCGGAAGCCGACCCCCTGGACGATGCCGTCCACGCGGAGCGCGAGGCGCGGCACGGCTACTCCACCTCCAGGGCATCCAGGCCGAGCCCCAAACGCCCGAGGAGCGTCGCCTGGTCGCCGCCGCAGCGCGGGCAGAGCAGCACGTGATGGTCGGGCGCGTACGTGCCGCCGCAGGAGAGGCAGCGCGCCTCGACGCGGTGGAGCCGCAGATCGAGGCGCGCCCCCTCGGCCGGCGTGCCGCGCGCGTGCGCCGCGAAGTGGAGCGAGAGGCTCTCCGGCGAGAGCGCCTCGGCCTCGGCCACCCAGCCGCGCACCGAGACGACCCGCGTCGCCCCCTCGGCCGCGGCGCGGTCCAGCGCGGCGGAGAGCAGCTGTCGAGCGATGGACGACTCGTGCACGGGCTCACCCTCCGAGGAACGAGAGGACGCGGGCGGCAGCCCGGGGGACCGCCGCGGCCACCTGGGGCGAGAGGCCGGGCTCGTCCGACGCGCGGGGCTCCGGGTCGCCTGACGGCGCCCTGCGCCCGCCGATGCTCACGCCGACGATGCGGATGTCGGGTGAGAGCCGGTCCGGCGCCGTGATGCGAGCAAGCTCGATGGCCTGCCCCACGCCGAGGCCGTGCGTCGAGACCGGGACAGGCGCACCGGCGGCGAGATCCGAGGGGGAGAGCTCGAGCACCTCTCCGGGCGGCGACGCGAGCACGGCGTCGACGACCACGACCGTCGAGGGCGTCTGAAGGAGCGAGACGAGCGCGGTCGTGTCCCTCGCCTCGACGACCTCCGCGTCGTCCGGCAGACCCTGGCGGCGCAGCGCCTCGAGCACGGCGAGGCCGGCAGCGTCGTCCCCGGCGGCGCGTTGCCCGAGGCCGATGATCCGCGTGGTCATCGCGGCGCCTCCTCGACGCGCAGGGTGAGGAAGTGCGTCGCGCAGGAGATGCAGGGGTCGTGGTTGCGCACGGCCTGCTCGGCGCGCGCGGTCGCCTCGCGGAGCGGCAGCGACGCCAAGGACGGCGACATCGCGCAGAGGTCCTCCTCGATCGAGAGCTGGTTCTGCGACGTGGGCGGGACGATCTTGGCGTCCAGGATCGTCCCCTCGGCGTCGAGCGTGTAGCGGTGGTACAGGAAGCCGCGCGGCGCCTCGGAGCCGCCGTAGCCCGTGCCCGCGCGGAGCGCAGGAGGCGCGACGAACGGCGCCGGCGGGGGCGCGTACGCCTCGATGATCCGGATCGACTCCTCGAACGCTTGAAGGATCTCCACGAGGCGCACGAGCAGGCTCCGGAACGGGTTGCGGCACGGGACGGCGAGGCCGGCGGCGCGCGCTGCGTCCTGGACCTCGGGGAGCAGGCGATCGAAGCTCAGGTTGAAGCGCGCGAGCGGCCCGCACAGGTAGCTGCCGCTGCCGTGGATCCTCGATCTCAGCGCGGTCGACCAGGAGACGTGCTCCTCGATGAAATGTGCGTCGTAGTCGCGCACCTCGATGCCGAGCCCGCCCGAGGAGACGAGGCGCCCCTCGGTGATCGCGTACACGTCGTCGCTGCGGAGCGCGACGAACTCGTAGGGCCGATCGAGCTCCGGGCACGGCAGCGTCGCCATCCAGGAGAGGCACGCGCGCGTGCGCTCACTCCCGGCGCGCAGCTCGGGGAGCAGGCCCTCGAGGTCCGCGCGGGACGGCGCGCTGTAGAAGCCGCCGACGCGGGTGTTGACCGGGTGGATCTCGCGGCCCCCGAGGAGCGCGACGATGGCGTTCCCCGCCTTCTTGATGGCGAGCCCCTTCGCGACCCAGTCGCGGTGATCGCGCGCCATGGCGACCGCGTCTGGGTAGCCGAGGAAGTCGGGCGCGTGCAGCAGGAAGACGTGCAGGGCGTGGCTCTCGATCCACTCGCCGCAGTAGAGGAGGCGCCTGAGCGCGCGGAGCTCCGGGCCGAGCTCGATGCCGAGCGCGTCCTCCATCGCGCGGCACGCGCTCGTGATGTACGCGACCGGGCAGATGCCGCAGATGCGGGACGTGATGTCGGGCGCCTCCGCGTAGCCCCGGCCGCGGAGGAACGCCTCGAAGAACCGCGGGGGCTCGAAGATCGAGAGGCGCGCCTCCTTCGCCCGCCCGTCCTCGATCACGAGCGTCAGCGAGCCCTCGCCCTCGACGCGGGCGAGGTAGTCGACCGCGATCGTGCGCGTCTCAGCGCTCATGCCGCTCGCTCTCCGCGCGGAACGCCGGGGCGTTCGCGTTGAAGGTGCGGTGGAGCCGCACGAGGTCGCGCTCCGGCACGCCCGCCGCCCGGAACGCGCGCGAGAGCGACTCCATGTTCGGCGCCTCCATGGGCCCGAAGCAGCCGTAGCAGCCGCGCTGGTAGGTCGGGCAGAGCGCGCCGCAGCCCGCGTGCGTCACCGGGCCGAGGCAAGGCGTCCCGGTCACCATCACGCACACGTTGCCGCGGCTCTTGCACTCGACGCAGACGCTGTGGCTCGCGACATTGGGCCGGCGCTCGTGGAGAAAGGCGCTGATCACCTCCAGGAGCTGGCGCTTGTCCACCGGGCAGCCGCGCAGCTCGAAGTCGACGGGGACGTGGTCGGCGATCGCCGTGGAGGTGGCGAGGGTCTCGATGTACGCGGGCGAGGCGTACACGACCGACAGAAACTCACGTACATCCGCGAAGTTGCGCAGCGCCTGGATGCCCCCGGCCGTGGCGCAGGCGCCGATCGTGACGAGCGACTTCGACAGCCGCCGGACCTCGCGGATCCGCTCCGCGTCGGCGGGCGTCGTGATCGACCCCTCGACCAGCGACAGGTCGAACGGCCCCTCGCGCTCGAGGCTCGTGGCCTCCTTGAAGTAGGCGATGTCGATCGCGGCGGCGAGCGACAGGAGCTCGTCCTCGAGGTCGAGGACGCTGAGCTGACAGCCGTCGCACGAGGCGAACTTCCACACGGCGAGCTTCGGCTTCACGCGGCGCGCCATGGCGCTCACAGCTCCCGGACCGCGAGCAGCGGTCCCACGCGGTCGTAACGGAGCACGGGGCCGTCCTTGCAGATGAAGCTCGGCCCGAGCTGGCAGCGGCCGCAGATCCCCACCGCGCACTTCATGTTCCGCTCCAGCGAGGCGTGGACGCGCTCGCCGGGGACGCCGCGGCGCTCGAGCTCGCGCGCCGTGAAGCGCATCATCACCTCCGGCCCGCAGACGAAGGCGACCGCGCGGCCCGGCTCGAAGTCGGCGAGGCGCAGGAGGGCCGGCACGACGCCGACGTGCCCGCGCCACCCGGGCCCTGCGCGATCCACGGTCACGAGCACCTGCAGGTCGGCGCGACGGCTCCAGCGATCGAGCTCCCTGCTGTAGAGCAGGTCCTCGGGCCCGCGGGCGCCGTAGAGCAGCGCGACGCGGCCATAGGCGGCCCGGTGCCGGAGGATGTGGCAGAGCGCCGGCCGCAGCGGCGCCATCCCGAGCCCTCCGGCGAGGAGCAGCACGTCCTCGCCGCGCGCCTCGTCGACGGGCCACGAGCTCCCGAACGGACCGCGCAGCCCGAGCGCCATGCCCGCGCGGAGGCGCCCGAGCGCGCGGGTGACCGGGCCGACCTCGCGGATCGTGTGCAGGAGCCGATCGGGCCGCGCGGGATCCCCGCTGATCGAGATCGCGACCTCGCCGACCCCGAAGGCGTAGAGCATGTTGAACTGGCCGGGCGCGAAGGCGAGGCCGCCCGGGCGGCCCGGCAGGTCGATCGTCGCCGTGAAGGTGGTCGCCGTCTCGCGGTGGACGCGCCGCACGCGCGCCGGCTCCGGCGCCCAGGGGTTTGGCGCTGGCTGGCGATCCGCAGCCCCAGGCGGCGAACCGGTGCCCCTGGGGATCGCTGGGTCCGGAGCGACGGGCAGCGGGATGTCCCGCGGCACGAAGGTCATGGCTCGGCCCTGTAGACGTCGAGCCGCTGCAGCCGCACGCGCTCCAGCCGCGCGTAGAGCTGCCGGAGGAGGCGCAGGGACACGGCGTATCCGAGCGCGGGATCGGCGTCCGAGCACGCCCGCAGGTGCGCTGCGTCGAGCCCGATCGAGCGGACCGGCGTGACCGCCCGCGCGTCGAGCACCCATCGCCGCGGCGGGAAGAGCCAGTGCAGGCCCAGGATGTCCCCGCCCGCGAGGCTCTCGACCTGCACAGGGGCGCGGCCGGGGCGGTGGATCTCGAGCGTCACGCGCCCCTGCGCGAGCAGGTAGAGCGTGTCCGCCTCGCCTCCCTCCCGGAGGAGGAACGCCCCCTCCGGGAAGCTCCGCGCAAACGCGCCCTCGGCCAGGCACGCGAGGTGCGCGGCCGGGAGCCCGTCCAGGAACGGGTGGGCCCCGAGGATGGGGAGGACCTCCTCCGCCTTCATCGGCGCCTACCCCTTCCCGGCGGCGACGGCGCCATCTCCGGCCCGGATGGCGGCCGCCTCTTCGGTGATGTCGATCCCGACGGGGCACCACGTGATGCACCGGCCGCAGCCGACGCAGCCGGACGTGCCGAACTGATCGATCCACGTGGCCAGCTTGTGCGTGAGCCATTGCCGGTAGCGGGCCCGGAGCGAGGCGCGGACGCTGCCGCCATGCAGGTACGAGTGGTCGAGGGAGAAGCACGAGTCCCAGCGCCGGAAGCGCTCGGCCGTCTCGCCGGAGGGACCCAGGTCCCCGCCCTCGTCGACCGGGAGGTCTGTCGCGTCCTCGATCGTGCTGCAGAAGCACGTCGGGCACGCGAGCGTGCAGTTCGTGCATCCGAGGCAGCGCTCGGCCACGTCATCCCAGCGGGGGTGCTCGAGGTTTCGATAGAAGAGCTCCTTGATGCCGTCCGTATCGAGCTTCCTGCCCATCTGGGTCGCCGTGCGGCGTGAGACCTCGAAGGCTGCGCGGGCGTCGCCCTCGCCCGCGGTGGAAGCGCCAGCGCGAGCGAGCAAGGAAGCGCCGGCGTCGCTGCCCACCTCGACGAAGAAACGGTGGCCATCGTCGAGCAGCTCGGTCAGCGCGAGGTCGAAGCCACGCTCTGCGCGCGGCCCCGTACGCATCGACACACAGAAGCACGTCCCGCCGGCCTGTCCGCACTGCACCGCGATCACGAAGAGGCGCCTGCGGCGCGCCACATAGTCGGGATCCGGACGCGGGCCGTCGACGAAGACGCGGTCCTGCACGTCGATCGCGGCGAGATCACACGCCCGCGCGCCGAGGACGGCGAGGCGCGGAGGGGCCTCGGCCTCGTCGGTCCGCGAGATGGATCCGCCTCGCCGCCTGAGCTGCACCAGGCGAAGCCGGGGGACGAACAGGAGGTGCTTGAGCGACCGCGGCCCGACCGCGTAGCCGAACAGCGCCTCGTCCGCGCGCCTGGCGAGCCGGTAGCGGCCGGCCTCCTGCTGCTCGGTCCAGCCGGCTGGGAGCTCCTCCGCGCCCTGGATCTCGTCGTACACGATGGCCCCGTCGCGGAGCGTGGGACCGATGAGGCGGTATCCCTCCTCCCGCAGGCCCTGGAGGAGCGCCGCGATGTCCGGCCGGCCGAGCACCGCGCGATCGCCAGGGCGGAAGCAGACCGGTTCACAGCTCATGTCGGCCCCCCAGGCCGTGGCGAGCGCGGCGGTGCCTCGCACCGGTAAGAGCGACCGCCGTCTCGCGCTTCAATCACATCCACCCCGCACCGCCAGTGCGAGCGATCCGCGACCGCCCAGCGCCCAGGCGCGACAGCGCCCGATGTGCACTGGATGGACGGTCCTCTGGCAGCTCGCGCATCCTCCGAGCCGTTTGAGCACGACGTGTGCCGGCGCGGATAAGGAGCCCGTGAGCCAGCCGGGGATGGCGGCGCTGGGTCCGGTTGTTGCTCCGATGCCGCGCGAACCGCCGGCGCAGTAGCGCCGAGCGGAGGCATCCAGATCTCGGTGAGGAGACACGGTGACCGCGCACGTCCTCTGGTTCGATTCGTTGTCTCGCGCGGATGTCGCGTCCGCCGGTGGAAAAGGCAGCAACCTCGGGGAGCTCACGCGCGCCGGCCTGCCCGTGCCACCGGGCTTCGTCATCACAGCGGACGCGTACCTCGCGGCGATGGACGCCGCGGGCGTGCGAAAGCAGCTCGTCGCGCTCTTCACCGAGGCCGATACGGGCGACCCGGCCGGGCTGCGCGCGACCTGCGCCGCGCTGCGGCGCCTCGTCCGGGCCGCGCCGCTCCCGGCAGAGATCCAGGCGGAGATCGTCGATGCTTACCGGAGGCTGGGGCTCGACACCATCGTGGCCGTCCGGTCGTCCGCCACCTCGGAGGACTCGGCATCGACCTCGTTCGCCGGCATGCACGAGACGTACACCGACGTGACCGGCGAGCAAGCGCTGCTGGATCGCGTGCGCGACTGCTGGGCCTCCGCCTTCGGCGAGCGCGTGGTCAGCTACCGGAAATCGCAGCGCCTGACGGAGGAGCCCGCCCTGGCGGTCGTCGTGCAGCGCATGGTGAGCTCCGAGCGCTCCGGCGTCGTCTTCACCGCGGATCCCGCCACGAAGGACACGTCACGCCTCGTCATCGAGGCGGCGTTCGGGCTCGGCGAGGTCGTGGTCGGCGGGCAGGTCGAGCCGGACACGTACACGGTCGCGAAGCGCGGGCCGCGGCTCCTGGAGGCGCGCGTCGGCCACAAGGCGTTCAAGCTGGTGCGTGCGCCGGACGGCGGAGAGCAGCGCGTGGATCTGCCGGAGGACGAGGGCGCGCGGCGCGTGCTCGATGACGACGAGGTGATCGAGCTCGCGCGCCTCGCGCTGCAGGTCGAAAAGCACTACGACGCCCCCCAGGACATCGAGTGGGCCGTCGAGGGCGGGGCGACGTACCTGGTGCAAACCCGCCCGATCACCACGCTGGGCGCGCCGCACCCCGCCCCCGGAGAGCTCCTTGTCTCGGGGCTCGGCGCGTCCCCGGGCACGGCCTCCGGGACGGTGCGCGTGCTCCGCTCGCCGGAGGAGGGGCAACGGCTGAAGGCCGGCGAGGTCCTCGTGGCGCCCATGACGTCGCCCGACTGGGTGCCCGCCATCCGCCGCGCGGCGGCCCTCGTCACGGACAGCGGCGGGATGACCTGCCACGCCGCGATCGTCAGCCGCGAGCTCCGCATCCCCTGTGTCGTGGGCACGCGCTCCGCCACGCGGACCCTGCGGGACGGCGAGACCGTCACCGTCGACGGCGCGCACGGCAAGATCCTCGAAGGGCGCCGAGCCGCCGCGGAGGCGCCCGGGGCCGCTCCGGACGGGGCGCCCGCGGATGCGGCAGCCGGGCCCGCCGCGAAGGCCGAGCGCACGCCGACCGCCGCCGGCTCGCGCGTGGCTTCGCCGGCGGTGCTCGGCACGCGGCTCTACGTGAACCTGGCGATCGCCGAGCGCGCCGAGGAGGTGGCCGCGTTGCCCGTCGACGGCGTGGGGCTGCTCCGGGCCGAGTTCATGCTGCTCGACGCGCTCGGCGGCGTGCACCCGAAGGCCCTGATCGCGTCCGGCGGCCGCGATGAGTTCCTGCAGAGGATGTCGGCCGCGCTCCTCCGCATCACCCGCGCCTTCCAGCCCCGTCCGGTCATCTACCGGACCTACGATTTCCGTACGAACGAGTTCCGCGGGCTCAAGGGGGGTGAGCAATTCGAGCCCGCCGAGGACAACCCGATGATCGGATACCGCGGCTGCTACAGGTATGTCCGCGAGCCAGAGCTGTTCGCGCTCGAGCTCGACGTGCTCGCCCGCGTCCGCCAGGAGACGCCGAACCTGCATGTCATGATCCCGTTCGTCCGCACGCGCTGGGAGCTCGCCGCTTGCCTGGAGCTCATCGATCGGAGTCCGCTCGGCCGCCAGCGCGGGCTGCACCGGTGGGTCATGGCGGAAGTGCCCTCCGTCGCGTTCTGGATCCCGGAGTACGCGCGCATGGGCATCGACGGCGTCTCGATCGGCTCGAACGATCTGACCCAGCTCATGCTCGGGGTGGACCGCGACTCCGCCGTGTGCGCCGAGCTGTTCGACGAGTCCGACGCGGCGGTGCTCGACGCCATCGGGCGGATCATCCAGGCGTGCAGGGCGGCGGGGATCACCTCGTCGCTCTGCGGCCAGGCGCCGTCGAACCGCCCCGAGTTCGCCGAGCACCTCGTGCGGCTCGGCATCACCTCCATCTCGGTGAACCCGGACGCCGAGCCCGCGGCGCGCCAGGTCATCGCGGCGGCCGAGCGGCGGCTCTTGCTCGACGCTGCGCGGCGGCCGTGAGGGCGGCGACGAGCCCTGATCGCTACCCACCCCCTCGACACCTCGCCTTCGCCGCGGCGCGCAGGGCCTCGCCCTGCGGCTCGGTCAGCTGCGGAAACGAATAGGTGAGCCAGCACAGCGCGGCGATCGCGGTGCCATACCTGCTCTGTACCTGGCGTGATGCGATCGCCGGCTCGTCGTACTCAAGGTCGACCTGTGCGGCGCCATAGCGGCGCAGCGCTATTCCCTCCAGCTCGCGACGGAGCGTGCTTGCGGCCGTGGCGGCATCGTCGTGCCCCTCGTACTCGGCGGCGAACCCGCCGAGACAGGCGCCCGTCGACCGATCGCGGACGCGGACGCGGCCCAGCCCCGCCGTGACGGTCTCGCCGGCCCTCCCGTTCACGGAGGCCATGATCACCTCCATCACCGCGCCGTGGCGGAAGTGGGGCTTTGCGACCTCGATGGGGATCTCGTATGCCTCCGGCGGGATCACCGAGCTGCAGAGGACGATATTGAAGTTCTCGATCCCGCCCATCGACAGGGCGAGATCGAACGACCCTGTATGCCATGGATCGAGCCCACCACCGTAGTCGGTGTCTCCGTATCCAGAAGTGACGAAGTAGGCCAGCGGCACGCGGGTGAGGTAATCTGGTTCTTTTTGCATCGGGGCTCGCCTCCGGGACATCGGGGGGGCCGCGCCGCAGGTCTCGGCGTTTGGGCCCGAGATCCGTGATCCTCGCGCGCTCGCCCGGCCTCGCGCACCCGGCAGCATGAGATGCCAGCGCCGCCCCGGCGTCTCCGAGGCCGTGCGAGGACCACGGCGACGGACTCGCGTTGTCCTCGCTGTCCGGCGCGTCGATCGGAGCGCTGGCTGGAGCGTACGGGAGCGGTCAAGATGGCGCGGGTCCCGTCATCGCAGGAGGGTGAATTTTTCATGGTGACGGAGTACGGCGTCGCCGATCTCTGGGGTCGGAACATCCGGCGGCGCACGCTCGCGCTCACCGAACCTGAAGCGGCGCGGTCCGGACGGGCAGCGCCGGCGCCCTCAAGGAGCGGGCGGCCCTGGCCTCGCCTTCGAGGACCGGTGAGCGGTGCGCGTCACTGCGTCGAGTGCGGCTGCGAGCCGGCGGAGCCCCGCAGAAAAGGCCCGAGCGCGCGGCGACGCGCAGCGCAGAGGCCGCGCTCCGGCGCAACGCGAGCCCCGCACGGCCGTCCAGGACCTCCTCGGCGAGCCCCTGGTGCCGGGGGGAGCGGGCTCTCCTCGCCGGCACCGTCAGCCAAGAAACGGGGGCAACCGGACCTCGCGCGGCACCGGGAGGACTCCCGCTGCGCAGCGCGCTGCGAGCTCCAGGCCTACGAGCCCGTCGAAGGCGGCTCCGTCCTGACGCGCCGCAGGCCATCGATGAGCATCATCACCGACGCGCCTCCGGGCAGCACGAGGAGCCACGCAGGCCCCACGGACGTCATCGCGAACAGCCCGTTCAGCCCCGGCACGTAGATGAGAGCGATGGCCAGCGCGACCTCGATCGACAGCCCGGCGGCTACCCATGGGTTCGACCAGAACGCGAGGCGCTTCCGGAGAGGCCCGTCGCGCTGAGCGAACAGACACCCTATCTGACCCGAGACGATTCCGATGAAGGTCAGGGTGGCAGCCTCTCGCTCCAGCGCGCGAAGCGGATCGAGCGAGTCGAACGGCCTCCAGCCATGCGCCCAATAGAAGCTGAAATACGCCAGAACGCCGAGCAGCGCCTCCACGGTCCCATAAAGGAAGAAAGTCCGCAGCGCGAGCGCCCGGGTGAGGATCGGCTTGCGGGGCGGCTCCGGAGGGACGAGCAAGGTCGCGGGCGACGGCGGCTCCACGCCGAGCGCCAGCGCGGGGAGCACGTCGGTCCCCAGGTCGATCGCGAGCACCTGCACGATCGCGAGCGGGAGAGGGATCGGAAAGAAGATGTAGAGAAGGAACGGGACGAGCTCCGCGACGTTGCTCGTGAACACATAGCTCACGAAGCGACGGATGTTCTGCTTGATGGCCCGGCCTTCCTCGATGGCCGCGACGATCGTGGCGAAGTTGTCGTCGGACAGGATGATGTCCGACGCCTGCTTGGCCACCTCCGTGCCGCGCAGGCCCATGGCCACGCCGACGTCGGCGGCGCGGAGCGCGGGGGCGTCGTTCACGCCGTCGCCGGTCGCCACGACCACCTCGCCGGACCGCCGGAGCACCTGCACGACCCGCAGCTTCTGCTCCGGCGTCGTGCGCGCGAGGCTCGCGCCGGCCTGGAGCAGATCGAGCAGCGTCCGATCGTCCATCGCGTCGATCTCGGGCCCCTCGACCATGCGAGCCGCCGCATCCAGTCCGATGGTGGCGGCCACGGAGCGCGCGGTCGCGGGGTGATCGCCTGTCAGGATCACGACCCGCACGCCCGCGCGCCTGCACGCGGCGATCGCCGCGGGGACCTCCGGCCGGGTCGGGTCGTGCAGGCAGGCGAGGCCCAGGCACGTGAGCGGGCCGCCGGCCTCCCTCACGGCGAGCAGGAGGACGCGCTCGCCGCGCTCGGCCGCGCTCACCACCGCCTCGTCGAGGCCCGCGGGCGCCGGCGCGCCGGTCAGCGCGACGACCGCCTCGGGCGCCCCCTTCACGAACTCCCGCGTGGCGCCGCCTTCCGCGCACGTCACCGCCATGTAGCGCCGGCGCGCGTCGAACGCGGTGTCGGCGCTCCGCGGCCACCGGGCGCGCGCCTCGGCCAGGTCCACCCCGCCGGCCGCGGCCCAGCGCGCGAGGGCCACGTCCACGGGATCGCCCTCGTAATCGCCGCCCGCCGGCGCCGGGCGCGCGTTGTTGCACAGCGCGGCCGCGAGCCGCGCCGCCTGCTCCGCGTCCGGGGGCGCGCCGCGCGCGGGGATGAAGCAGCGCACCGAGAGCGCGTTCTGCGTGAGGGTCCCCGTCTTGTCCGTGCAGATCGTCGTCACCGAACCGACCACCTCGACCGCGGAGAGGCGCCGCACCGGGGCCCCGCGCGCCGCCATCCGCTGCGCGCCGATCGCGAGCGATACGCTCAGCGTCGGGAGCAGCCCCTCGGGGACGAGCGCCACGATCACGCCGATCGCGAACGTGAGCGCGCCGAGCGGGCCGACGCGGTGGAACGCCTGCGCGAGCACCAGCGTGGCCGCGCCGGCGATCACCGCGATGGCCGCGGTGACGTGCGAGAGCTGGGCGACCTGGCGCTCGAGCAGCGAGCCCTCGCGCCCTCCCTGCTCGAGGAGCAGGGCGATCTTGCCTGCGGCGCTCTCCGCGCCTGTCGCGAACACGAGCGCCTCGCCCGCGCCGGTCACCACGGACGCGCCGCTCGGGAGCAGGCTCGGGAGCGTGAGCTCCTCCGCGCCTCGGCCCGGCGAGGCGATCGGCGCGGCGTCGCGATCGACCGGCGCCGTCTCGCCCGTGAGCATCGAGAGGTCGAGCGAGAGGCTGTCTGCGCCGAGCAAGATGCAGTCGGCCGGGACGATCTCACCTGCCGCGAGCCGGACCACGTCGCCCGGGACGAGCTCGCGCGCGGGCACTCGCCGCTCGACGCCCGCCCGGACGACGCGGGCGCGCACGGCCACGCGGCGCATCAGGCTGCTCACGACCTGCTCGGCGCGGTGCTCCTGGATGAACGCGAACGCGCCGTTGAGCACGACGACGGCGACGATGGCGAACCCGAGCTCCGGGGCGCGCGCGGCGAAGGCCAGCCCGGCGCCGAACCAGAGGAGCAGCGCGAGCGTGTGCGTGAACTGCGCGACCAGCGTCCGGAGCGGACGTGACCTCCTGGGCGGCGCGGGCTCATTGTCGCCGCAAGCGAGCCGCCTCCTCGCCGCGTCGATGTCCGTCAATCCAGTCGGATTGGATAGCAATGCCCGGATTCGCTCCTCGACGGAGAGGGCGGCGAGCTCCGAGGGATGGATGCGCGGCTGAGCGCCGGTGGCGTTAGACGGCTTTGCCTGTCCGGCCGCGGCGACAGGAGAGGACGATCGACTCACTTCCGCGGACCTCGGCAACGGAGTAGCAAGTAGCAAGCCCCGAGTCCTCTGATCGATGGTGGGATAGCCACCTGCGCGCACGCTGGACACGGGCTGACGAGAGCGGCCGGGGCGAGCTGCTCACAGCGCGGCACCGAGCCCTGTCGCCGGCGAGCATGGACACATCAACGTCCGGGGAGGTCGTCCCTGTGGGCCTGACCGCATGGACCTTTCAGGCGGAGTGGCGCTCGTGCAACGATCGGCCGATCAACGCGAAGGCCATGGTAGCGACGGAAGAGATCGAGGCGTCGAGCGGCCGAGACGAGGAGGTTGCCTGCATGGCCTCCCCCTGCGAATGCGGGCGCGGCGGGCCCCGCCCGGCGCCGGGCGAGCTCGCGGCGCGCGCGGCGCTCCGTGTGGCGCGAGCGGCCGATCTCAGCGAGCTCGCCGGGCTCCTGCTCGACCAGGCCGCCGAAGAACCGCGCGACTTCCTCGACAAGGAGCCTGGACGCGCTGCGCGCCTCGGTGGCCCGAACCATGCAGCCGGTGGGGCCATGGCAGGGTGGATCATGCCCAACCTCGATCTCGTGCCCAAACAGGAGATCTCCAGCTTCCGCAAGCTGGCGATCGGCACCTGGCACACCGCGTACGATCCATCGGTGTATGGCACGCTCACGCTGCGCATGGATCGCGCGCTCGACTACATCAAGGCGTTCCGTCACAGCACCGGCCGCCGGCTCACGGTGACTCACCTGGTGGCCAAGGCCTGCGCCGAGGCGCTGCGCCGCTGCCCCGACGCCAATGCGATCTTGCGCTGGAACAAGATCTACCTCCGGCGCAGCGTCACCGTCTCGGTGCTGGTCGTGCAGACGGTCGGCGGCGACGGCGAGGTGGATCTCACCGTGACGACGATCGAACGGGCCCACGAGAAGAACTTGGTGCAGATCGTCGACGAGCTGGACCGGACGATCGAGCGCGCGCGCCATCGGGGCGACAGGGCGGTGGAAGAGACGAAGCGCGCGATCCGGCACATCCCGTTTCTCTTCATGAACGCCTTTCTGCGCCTGCTCTCGTTCGTGATGTACACGCTCAACCTGGACCTGTCGAAGCTGGGGCTGCCCCGCGACCCGTTCGGCGCGGTCACGGTGACCAACATCGGCTCGCTCGGGCTGGAGAACGCCTATGTGCCGCTCGCGCCCTACACGCGCACGCCGATCCTCGTGGTCCTGGGCGCGGTGAGGGACGAGCCGGTGGTGGAGGACGGCAAGGTGGTGCCCGGCAAGGTGATGCGCGTGAGCGCCACGTTCGATCACCGCTTCATCGACGGCCTCCACGCGAGCGTGCTGGCGCGCACCGTGCGCGAGATGCTGGAGGACCCGTTCCGCTGCTTCGACCGGCTGGAGGCGGACGTGCCCACGTCTGGCTGACGTACGTCGCACGACGAGCGCCTCGGGCGCACGCCGCTTGTCCCGAGGTAGCGCGGGGACTCAGGGATCAGCGTGACGGGCTCGCCGCCATCGCGCTGTGCTTGCGGCTGTAGCCGAAGTAGATCGCGAACCCGAGGAGGAGCCAGGCGGCGAGGCGCAGCCAGTTCTCGGTGGGCAGCGAGAACATGAGGAGGAGACAGATCACGATCCCGAGGATCGGGGTGAGCGGGTAGAGCGGCACCCGGAACGGGCGCGCCGCGTCCGGCGCCGTCCGGCGCATGATCAGGACCGCCGCGCAGACGAACAGGAACGCAAGGAGCGTCCCGATATTGACGAGCTCCGCAAGGATCCGCAGCGGGAGGAGCGCCGAGAGGGTGGCGACCACGAACCCGGTGAGCAAGGTGGACTTCCACGGTGTCTTGAAGACCGGGTGCACCGATCCGAAGAAGCGTCTGGGCAGGAGCCCGTCACGGGCCATCGCGAGCAGCACGCGCGGCTGGCTGAGCATGAGCACGAGCAGCACGGAGGTGATCCCGGCGACCGCCCCGAGGGAGATGATGAACTGCGCCCAAGGGAGGCCGACGCGCGCGAAGGCATCGGAGACCGGCGCATCGATGCTCAGCTCGGTGTAGGGCACCATGCCCGTCAGGATAGCCGCGACGGAAACGTAAAGGAGGGTGCAGATCACGAGCGAGGCGACGATGCCAGTGGGCAGATCGCGCTGCGGGTGCTTCGCCTCCTCGGCGTGGGTCGACACCGAATCGAACCCGATGTACGCGAAGAAGATGGTCGCGGCGCCGGCGAGCATCCCGAGCGGCTCTCCGCCTTTCCCGGTCTCGCCCAAGATCGTGTGACCGAAGAAGCTGAGCCCCGCGAGCCCGAACGGCGCGAACGGCCGCCAGTTGTCCGGGTCGACGTGGAACGCGCCCACCACGATGACGAAGAGCACGACGGCGAGCTTGAGCGCGACCATGACGGCGTTGAGCGTCGCGCTCTCGCGGATGCCCTTGAGCAGGATCACCGTGACCGCGATCGTCACGAGGATGGCGGGGAGATCGAGGATCGCCCCCGTGGACACGAGCTCGCCGAGCGCCGGTTTGTAGTCGAACGGCGCGCTCCTGAGCTCTCTTGGCAGCTCTACCCCGAAGATCCCGATGAAGTCCTGGAAATAATGGGACCACCCGTGCGCCACGGTGGCGGCGCCGACCGCGTACTCGAGGACGAGATCCCACCCGATGATCCACGCCGGCAGCTCGCCGAGCGTCGCGTACGAGTACGCGTAGGCCGAGCCCGCGACCGGCACCATCGCCGCGAACTCCGCGTAGCAGAGGGCCGCGAACACGCAGGCCATCCCCGCGACCACGAAGGAGAGCATCAGCGAAGGACCTGCCTTGTCGTGCGCGGCCTGGCCGGTGAGCACGAAGATGCCTGTCCCGATGATGGCCCCGATCCCCAGGCTCGTGAGCTGCAGCGGCCCGAGGACGCGCCGGAGGCGGTGCTCCCCGTGCAGCTCTTCTCTCATGACCGACAGCGGTTTGCGGACGAGCAGCCGGCTCCCCATGGCCTTCGGTCTGCTGGCTCTGCGGCCCGGCCCCCGGCACGTCAAGCCCGAGGCCCGTCGAACCAGGAGCGCCCCCCAGCGCCGCCGGACGAGCCGAGCCTGCCGCGCCGAGCGCCCCCTGCGCCCGGAGACGGCCCCTCGACGCCCGCGGCTGGCTGTGGGCGTGAAGGCAGCCCCCCTCAGCGCGTGGATGAGCTACCGATGGAGCGCCGCTCTTCGGCGGACGCGGATGAAGGCGTCGCCGTCGCGTGGGCCTGCACCCGGTGACGACCTCGCCAACGATTACGGCGGTGACTCAGCCGAGCGGACCAGGTCGTGCACGACGAGCCAGGATGGCAGCGCCGGGGGAGCACGGCGCGAGGCCGTCGCGCCGGTACACGCGCTGGACAACGTGGGGCCGTGGACATGAAGACGATACTCGACGCGATAGGCGATACTCCTCTGCTGGAGTTCGACGGCATTCACGTAAAGTGCGAGCATCTCAACCCCTCTGGCTCCATCAAAGACAGGCTCGCCAGGTACATCATCGAGAAGGCGGAGAAGGAAGGGCTCCTGACGAAGGGCGCCACGATCGTGGTGGCATCGTCCGGAAACACGGGAGCTGCCGTCTCCATGGTCGGCGCCGTGAAAGGCTACAAGGTGACGATCTTCATCGCCGAGGGCCTCTCCAAGGAGCGCTACAAGATGATGAAGGCGTTCGGCGCCGACGTGCGGACCGTCCCGCGGGATCTGATGGATATCGCCTTCGAGCGGCGCGGGTTCACCCCTGCCTACGGGGGCTGGGCGAGCGCCCTTGCCGGAGCGGATCCAGCACGCGGAGCGCGCGGGGTGCGGTCTCTGGCGCCGGAGCTGGCTGGAGGGGAGCCTTCTCGGAGCTCATTGCCGGCTGGCCGGGGGCTTCCGCGTGGTAACGCTCGCTCAGCGACGCATAGAGCTCCTCCTCTTGCGCGAAATGGAGCCGCAGCACCGCGTGGAGCCCATAGAGGATCCGCTGAAAGTCCTGCACATCCGCGGCCGTGGGCCCGCGCGGGTCGAGCTCTCCGAGCAGCTGCTCGTACAGCCGGATCAGGCGGAAGATCTCCCGGTGCGTCGCGCTCATGGGCGCCAGAGGATCCTCGCCGCCGAGCAGCCGGGAGATGACCGGATAGACCTCGGCGTCGTCGGCGCGCTCGTGCGGGAGGAGCCGCTCGCGGAGGAAGCGGTCGAGCGCATCGAGCTCTGCGCGCGCCGCCTCCCTCGCCAGGTGGTCGATGCGCTCGGCGACGACCCGCACCCGATCGAGCATCGGAATGAGCTGGTCGTGCTCCAGCTCCAGCCGGCGGCTCATGGCCTCCCCGAGGGCTGGCCTCCTCGCGCCGCGCCCGCCGCCCTGCGCCCGCAGCGCGCTCAGGATCGCGGCGACGTCGATCGCCTCCTGCAGGAGCGCGCCGGCGGCGGCCGGCAAGAAGCCGAACGCCGCCGCGCCCATCGCGAAGAGCGACAGCCCCATGCCGAGGATCGCGCTTTGCGCGGCGATCGCGCGGGCGCGGCGCGCAATGGTCACGGCCTCGGCGAAGCGATCGAGCCTGTCCACCACCAGCACCACGTCGGCCGCCTCGGCCGACGAAGTGGCCCCGCGCGCGCCCATCGCGACGCCGACGTCGGCGGCGGCGAGCGCCGGAGCGTCGTTGATGCCGTCGCCGATCATCACGGTGAGCCCCTCGGCGCGCGCCTCGCGCACGGCGGCGACCTTCTCCTCCGGCGAGCGCTGGGCGAGCACGCGATCCACGCCGAGCGTGGCGCCGACCGTCTCGGCGACGAGGGGGTGGTCGCCCGTCACCATCACGACACGGCGAATGCCGACCCGCCGCAATGCCCTCAAGGTCCGCGGCGCATCAGGGCGTATCGGGTCGTCGAGCGTCAGCGCGCCGATGACGCTGCTGTCCACGGCCACGAAGACGGTCATCGCACCGGCGCGGGACGCGCGACGCCGGAAGGCGCGGGCGTCCTCCGGAAGCGGCGCGCCCTGCGCTGCCCATTCGGCGCTCCCCACGCGGACGGCGCGCCCGTCCACCCGGCCCGTCATGCCGGCGCCGGCCGCCTCCCGAGCGCCCTCCGGGAAGGACAGCTCGAGGCGACGCTCGCGGGCAGCGTGCACAAGGGCCGCGGAGAGCGGGTGTGACGAGATCTGCTCGAGGGACGCCGCCAGGCGGAGCACCTCCGTGTCGTCCTCGATCGACCGGAAGCACGTCACTCCCGTCACGCGCGGCCCGCCGAACGTGAGCGTGCCTGTCTTGTCGAGGAGCAGGATCTCCGCCCGAGCGAGGGCCTCGAGCGCGGCGCCGCCCTTCACCACGATGCCGCGCCGGGCCGAGCGCGAGACGCCGCCGACGATCGCGATGGGCACCGCGAGGAGCAGCGGGCAGGGCGTCGCGACGACGAGCACGGCGAGCCCGCGGCCGGCGTCGCCTGTGAGGCCCCACGCCGCGGCCGCCATGGCGAGCGAGAGCGCAGCGAACGCCAGGGCATGGCGGTCCGCGAGGCGGGCGAGCGGGGCCTTCGAGGCGGACGCCTGCTCTATGAGGCGGACGATGCCGGCGTACGTGCTCTCGTCCGCGCTCGCGACGGCGCGGAGCTCGAAGGCCGCGCCGGCGTTCGTGGTCCCGCTGCCCACGCGGTCGCCGGGTGCCTTTCCCATCGGCCGCGGCTCGCCGGTCAGCGCCGATTCATCGAGGAGCGCCTCAGGACCCACGACGACGCCGTCGACTGGCACGATCTCGCCCGCCTTGACCAGCAGAAGGTCGCCGCGGGTGACAGCGCCGATCGGGAGGGTCGTGACGTCGGCCCCCTCGCGGCGGTGCGCGACGCGGGGGGCGCGCGCGAGGAGGGCGGAGAGCTCGCGCCGGGCGCGCGCGGCGGCGTACCCTTCCAGGGCGCTGCCCGTCGCCATCATCGCGCCGATCAGCGCGCCCGCCAGGTACTCCCGGAGCAGGAGCGCGCCGCCGATGGCGAGGAGCGCGATGACGTCGACGCCGGCGCGCTTCTTCAGCACGTCGGCCAGGATGCGCGAACCCACGAGGGCGAGGGCGATGAGCGCGCCGGCCGCCCAGAGCATGTCTCCCAGGCGCGCGTGTCCCTCGGCGTGCGCCGCGGCTCCGCCCACCAGGCCGGAGAGCGTCGACACGACGAGCGCGCGGCTCCTCGGAGACGGCCGCTCGAGTCGAGGTGCGTCGCGCTGTGACTGTGGACTGATCACGTGATCCGCCGAGCATGCATCGTGCGACAGCCGCTCTGCATGCGACCTGCCGTCGTCGTGCGAGCGCTGGTGATGTGCGCGCTCGCCTTCTCGCTTCTCTGGAGCGACTCCGGGCGAGCTGCGCCGATCGAGCCGCGCGCCGATGTGGAGCTGTTCGCGCGCGAGGGGTGCCCTCGCTGCGACGAGGCCAAGCGCTTCGTGGCCGAGCTCGAGGGCCGTCGACCCGGCCTGCGCGCGATCGTCTCGGATGTCGTCGAGGACCGCACGGCGCTCGACCGGCTGAGGGCGATCGCCGAGGGGCAGTCGACCGCTGCCGTGAGCGTCCCCGCGTTCTATGTGCGCGGGGTGCTCGTCGTTGGGTACGCGGGGCGCGACGCGACGGGCCGGCATATCGAGGCGTTGCTCGACAACGCGCCGCCGCCGCCCACCGCGGCCGGCGAGCCTGCTGCGTCATGCCCTCTCACGCCTCCCACGCCTTCCACGTCAGAGCAGCCACCGTGCCCGGTAGACGGCGCCGGGCCGAGCGCGGGGGTCGTCGACGTTCCCGTCTTCGGGCGGCTGGACGTCCGCGATCTTGGCCTGCCGGCGTTCACCGTCCTGCTGGGGCTCGTGGACGGCTTCAACCCGTGCGCCACGTGGGTGCTCCTCTTTCTCCTCTCCTTCCTCGCCACGCTGCGGAGCCGGGCGAAGATGCTGCTGATTGCCGGCGTATTCGTGCTCGTGAGCGGTCTCGCTTATTTCGCCTTCATGGCTGCCTGGCTGAACTTCTTTCTCCTGGTCGGCGCCTCGCGCGCCGCGCAGATCGCGCTGGGAGCCATCGCCGTGCTTGCCGGTTCGGTCCACGTCAAAGACTTCTTCGCATGGAAGCGGGGCGTGTCGCTCAGCATCCCTGAGTCGGTGAAGCCAGGGATCTACGCGAGGATGCGGGCCGTCGTCAGGGCGGAGAGCCTGCCCGCGGCGCTCGCCGCCGCGTGCCTCCTCGCCGTCATGGTCAACGTCGTCGAGCTCCTCTGCACCGCGGGCCTGCCGGCGCTCTACACCCAGCTCCTCGTCGAGAAGCGCCTCCCCGCGTGGAAGCACTATGCCTATCTCGGGCTCTACAACGTGGCCTATATGGCGGACGACATGGTCATGGTCGGCGTCGCGGTGGTGACGTTGAGCCGCCGCAGGCTGCAGGAAAAGGAGGGACGATGGCTCAAGCTGCTGAGCGGAGCGATCATGGTGCTCCTCGGTCTCCTCCTGCTGTTCAAGCCCACCTGGCTGGCGACATGATCGTCCCGGAGGGCGCAGCGGCCGTGAGACCCGCCACGCGGTAAGCCGGCGACCGTCTCGGGGCGCCTGCGTCCGGCACGCACCACCGCTCAAGCGAGGGCCCTGATACGTCAGGGATCGTTGGTCCGGCCAATGAGCGGACGCGCGCTCCGACAGGCGATCGACGACCCCCGGCGGCCGCTGCACGCGGCGTCCGGGCGCGACATCGCGTTCGGTCCGCTGCTACGCTCGCGGGCGGAGGTCGCCGAGCGCGGGCCGGCGACGCGGGAGGAAGGGGAGTCCGTGATGGCCAGGAAGGAACTCGTCGGGCAATTCATCGAGCAGGGGCGCGCCGAGGGGATGGCGCAGGCGATGGCGCAGGCGACGATCGAGCTCTATGAAGAGCGGTTCGGCCTCATGCCGCCGGCGCTGAGGTCCGCCGTGGAGGCCACGCACGACCTGAAGATGCTCCAGACATGGCTGCTCGTCGCCGGCGCCGGGACACGCGAGGTGCTCCACGACAGCGTCTCCGCCAGCTCCTCCGGGCGCTCGTCCTGACCGGCGGCCGACGACCCCGGCGAACGTGGATCCGGCGCGCCGACGGGCATCGCCGGCGCGAGCGGAGCGCCCCCGGCCTGCTGATCGCGCGCCGCCGTTCGACGCGCTCGCCCCGCCACGCCGCGAGGTGACGGCGTGGCCCTGCGCGGCTAAGCTCGCGCTCGTGCCGTTTTCCCGGAAGACCACCCCCCTGCGCCGCCTGCCCGCGCTCGCGCTCGCGCTCGCGCTCGCAGCGCTGACGGCGATCGCCGGCGCCGCCTGCGTGAGCAAGCCGACGATGCAGCTCGACCACGCCGAGATCACAGGGATCCGCATCGCCTTCCCGCCGAGCCTCGGCATCCTCATGACCATCGTCGTCAACGTCCACAACCCGAACTCGTACGACGTGGCGGTGCGCGCGGTCCGCGGCCAGGTTGTGCTCGCCGGCCGCTATCCGCTGCCGGTCGACTTCCGGGCCGACGGCGACGGCGTATGGCTCCCTTCCGACCGCACGACGCAGGTCCGCGTCCCCGTCAGCGTCCCCGTCGATCTCGGCCTCCAGCTGCTCCGGGAGACGCTCACGTCGCCCGTCATCCCGTACCGCTTCAGCGGCAGGGCGGACGTCACCGCGACGCGCACCTTCCGGCTCGAGGCCGACGATTACTCGGTCGACGATCACGGCGTCGTCGCCCGCAACCAGATCGAGACCGCCCTCGGCATCCTGCGATAACACCCGCCGCGCCCGGAGCCTGCTGGCTGCACGCCAGCGGCCCACACGGCGCCTCCGGGCGGACGGACGCAAGGCGCCCCCGGGCGGACGGACACACGCTCGGCCTCCGGCGAGGACCATGCACCGAGGTGTCCACCACGCTGGCGCACTACGTGCCGATGTTGCGCAAGTCGCGCCGACCTGGCGCGGCCGCCCTCGACGTCGGCGCCCGCGCTGGCCGGCCGGCCGGCCAGCGCGACGCTCGATGCAATAACAGGTCATGACAGCAGCGCGCTCGCGCCGCGAGCGTCTCCCTCGTTCCTGGTGGCGGCTCCCGCCACCAGGTGGAGGCTCCGGCCTCCAGGCGGCGCGGCGAGCCTCGTCGCGCAGCCTCCGCGCAGGACAGCCTGCGCCTCACACGCGCTCTCCTCGGCGATGCCTCGCGCCGCCGAGGAGCGTGGGGGGCATCCTGGCCAGGTCGTTCATGGACGGAGCGGCGCGTTGGCCACCGACTTGCTTCGGCTCGCTCCTGAACTCGGTCGCACTTGCGACACGCGCGTCCCGCGCCTTCGGCGCGAGGGGGAGCCTTCATGGTGGATGACTGTTCCAGCGGTTTTCTCGCGCTCGATCCGGAGATGAGGCGCCTGCGCGAGGCCCTCGAGACCGTGGCGCCCACGCCGCTGCCGGTCCTGATCCTCGGCGAGACCGGGACGGGAAAAGAGGTGGTGGCGGAGTGGATCGCCGGCATGTCGCGGCACCCGCGCGAGCGCTTCGTGAAGGTCAACTGCGCGAGCCTGTCGGAGTCGCTCGTCGAGAGCGAGCTCTTCGGCCACGAGCGCGGCGCGTTCACCGGGGCGGTGGCGCCGCGCGAAGGGCTGTTCGAGGCCGCCCACGAGGGCACGCTCTTCCTCGACGAGGTGGGGGAGCTGTCCCCGCGCACGCAGGCGAAGCTGCTCCGCACGCTGGAGTACGGCGAGATCGTCCGCGTCGGGAGCACGCGCCCGCGGCGCGTGGACGTCCGGGTGATCGCGGCGACGCACCGCGATCTCGAGCAGATGGTGCGGGAGGGGAGCTTCCGCCAGGACCTCTACTTCCGCCTCAACGCGATCACCCTGCGGATCCCGCCGCTCCGGGCCCGCACCTCCGAGATCCTGCCGCTCGCGGCGCTCTTCGCGGCGCGCCTCTCGCAGCGGCTCGCGCGCCCGGCGCCGCCGCTCGCGAAGGAGGCGACCGCCGCGCTCCTCTCGCACGCCTGGCCGGGGAACGTCCGGGAGCTGCGCCACGTGGTCGAGCGCGCGGTCGTGATGTCGAAGGGCGGGCCGATCGGCGCCGACCACCTGATGCTGGAGGCGCCGCGCGCGCCGGTCGAGGCCGGGATCAAGGGCGATCTGCGCTCCTTCGAGCGGGACCGCATCGTCGCCGCGCTCGAGCAGGCCCGCCAGAACCAGACGCGCGCCGCCGAGCTGCTCGGCGTCTCGCGGCGCACCCTCACCAACAAGCTCAACGCGTACGGCATCGCGCGGCCCCGCAAGAAGGTCGCGCTGGAGGAGTGCTGACGTGGCCTCGCCGTTCTTCCGCACGATGCGGTCGCTCGAGATCGAGCGCGGGCCGAGGACCTGGATCCGCCTCGCCGTGATCCTCGCGGTGCTCGGCGCGTGGGCGGGCTGGATGCACGCGGCGCGCGTCTCGGTCTACGCGACGACCGGGAAGGCGCGCCTGGAGGTCAGCCGGATGGCCCACCGCGTGGCCGCCGCCGAGCCCGGGCGCGTGTCGGCGTTGCAGGTCTCGCTCGGGCGCCACGTCGAGCAAGGGGAGGTGCTCGTCGAGCTGGACGCCTCCGTCGAGGAGAGGCGCCTGGAGGAGGAGCGGACGAGGGCGGCCGCGCTCGCGCCGAAGATCGAGGCGCTGCAGCGCCAGATGGCGGTCGAGGAGGAGGTGCGCGCGTGGCAGGTGAAGCTGTCCGACGCCTCGGTCGCGCGCGCCAGGATCGACCTGCGCCAGCGGGATCTCTCCGCAGCGCACGGCGAGGAGCTCCGCGCGATCTCCGAGCGCCTGCACGACGAGCGGCTCGCGTCGACGGCCGACCACCTCGAGGCGAAGAGCCGCGCCGCCGACGAGCGGCTCAAGGCGGAGGGGGCGCGCGCCGATCTCCGGCGGCTCTCGGTCGCGGGGCACCACGACGAGCGGCAGACGGCGGCCCGCCTCGCGGAGCTCGGGCGCGCGCTCGGGGATCTGGTGGCCGAGCAGCAGGAGGCCGAGGCGGCCGTGGCCACGGCGCTCGCGCAGATCGAGCGGCGCAAGGTCCGCGCGCCCATCGCGGGGAAGCTCGGGAACATCGCGGCGCTCCAGGTGGGGGACGTGCTCAAGCCGGGCGACCTCGTGGCGACGGTCGTCCCGGGCGACGACCTCCACGCGGTCGCGCTCTTCGCGCCGTCCGACGCGGTGGGGCGCATCGTCCCCGGGCAGAGGGCGCGGATGCGCCTCGACGGGTTCGCGTGGACGCAGTTCGGCATGATCGAGGGGGAGGTCTCCCACGTGGCGAGCGAGCCGTACGACGGCGCGATCCGCGTCGAGCTGCTCGTGCGGCCGGAGAGCGCGGCGTCGATCCCTGTGCAGCACGGGATGCCGGGGACCACCGAGGTCGAGGTGGAGCGCGTCTCTCCGTGGGCGCTCCTCCTGCGCGCCGTGGCGCCGGGAGGCGCGCGATGAAGCGCGCGTTCCTCGTCCCCGAGGTGCTGCAGGCGTCGCTCATGGACTGCGGCCCCGCCGCGCTCAAGGCGGTGCTGCAGGGGTTCGGCGTCGACGTGCACTACGAGTGGCTCCGCGACCGCTGCCAGACGGACGTGGACGGGACCTCCATCGACGCGCTCGCCGCGCTCGGGCAGGAGCTCGGGCTCGCCACCGCCGAGGTGGTGGTCCCCCACGACAGCTTCCTCCTGCCAGAGGCCGACTGCTTGCCCGCGATCGTGGTCAAGCGCGGCGCGGGCGGCGCGCTCCACTTCGTGGTCGTCTGGCGCCGGCTCGGGCCGTTCGTGCAGATCCTCGACCCCGGGAGCGGGCGCCGCTGGGTGCGCTCAGCGCGCTTCATGGAGGACATGCCGCACTTCCCGATCCCGATCTCGATCGAGCGGTGGCGGCGGTGGGCGTCGTCCGCGGACTCGCTCGGCCCGCTCCGCGCGAAGCTGCGCGCGCTGCGCGCGGACGGGGAGGCGCTGATCGCCCGGGCCGACGCGGACCCGGGGTGGCGGCCGTTCGCGGCGCTCGACGCCGCCGTGCGGATGGTGGCGCGCCTCGTCCGGGGCGGCGCGATCGCGCGCGGGGGCGAGGCCCAGCGCGTGCTCCACGGCGTCTTCGAGCGCGCGCTCGCCGGGGAGGCGGGCGCCATCCCGAAGGGGTTCTTCTGGGCCACGGAGGGCAAGGCGCCGGGGAAGCTCCTCGTGCACGGCGCCGTCATCGTCCACGTCGGCCCGCGTCGGCGCGGCGCGGGCGAGGCCAGCAGCGAGGCCGCGCGCGCGCCTGCGTCCCCTACAGCGGCGCCGCCGCCGAGCTACCGCGGGAGCGCAGCGCCCGAGGCCGCGCGCGGGGTTGCGCCGGACCGGACTGCGCCGCGCGCGACCGCGACCGCGGCGCTGCCGGCGCCGGTTCGCCGGGAGCTCGAGCTGCCGACGCCATCCCCCTCGCGCCTGTTCTTCTGGATGCTGCGCGCCGACGCGGGCGGGGCGCTCGCGCTCGTCGGGGTGGCGCTCGCGGCGAGCGCGGCCATCGCGGCGATCGACGTGGTCGTCCTCCGCGGGCTGTTCGACGCGGTGAGGAGCGTCACCGTCGCGTACCAGCGCGCGCTCGGGCTCCTGGCCCTCGTCGCGTTCGCCGCCGGGGGCCTGGCGCTCGAGATCTTCGTGGCCCACGCCGTGTCGCGCCTCGGGCGCGCCCTCGAGGTGCGCTTCCGCGCCGCGTTCCTGGAGAAGCTGCCGCGGCTCGAGGATCGCTACCTGCGCAGCCGGCCGACCTCGGACATGACCGCGCGCGGCCACGCGATGCACCTGATGCGCGAGGCCCCGGCGCTCTTCGCCCGCATCGCGCGCGCGGCGCTGTCGTTCGCGGCGACGCTCCTCGGCGTCGTCTGGCTCTACCCGGGCGGCGCGTGGTTGTCGCTGGTGGCCGCGGCGGTCGCGCTCGCCGCCCCGTACCTCGCGCGGCGGCCGCTCGTGGAGAGCCTCATGCGCCTGCGCACGCACGCGGCGTCGCTCGAGCGGTTCTACCTCGACGCCCTGCTCGGCGTCGTGCCCATCCGCGTCCACGGCGCGGAGCGTGCGGTGCGGCGCGAGCACGAGGCGCTGCTCGTCGAGTGGGCGCGGACCGGCCGGCTCGTGCACGCGCAGTCCACCGCCATGCAGGCCGCCCAGGGGATCGCGAGCACGGCCGTGGCGGTCGCGATCGTCGGCGGCTACGTCGCCTCCGGCGGCCCGGCCGCGGCGCTGCTCCTGCTCGTGTTCTGGTCGCTGCGCCTCCCCGCGGCGGCGCAGGAGCTCGTCGCGGCGCTGCTCGGCTGGAAGAACGTGCGCAACGCCTCCGTGCGCCTCTTCGCGCCGCTCGCGGCGCCGGAGATGGACCTGCCCCGCGCGCCCGCCGAAGACGTTGTCGACGCAGCGCGCGCCGCGCAGGGCGCCGCGTGCGCCGCGTCGATCGACCTCCGGGGCGTCAGCGTGAAGGCCGGCGGGCACACGCTCCTGTCCGACGTCTCGCTGAGCGTCCCGGCGGGGGCGCACGTCGCGATCGTGGGGGCGTCGGGCGCGGGGAAGTCGTCGCTGCTCTCGCTGCTCCTCGGGTGGCTGCGGGCGTCCGGGGGGGAGGTCCTCGTCGACGGGCGCCCCTTCGACGACGCGGCGGTCGAGCGCCTCCGCCGCGCGACCGCGTGGGTGGACCCAGCGATCCAGCTCTGGAACCGCACGCTCCTCGAGAACATCACCTTCGGCCACGCCGGCGACGCCCTCGCGCGCGTGCCCCTGTCCATGAGCCAGGCCGAGCTCACAGGCGTCCTGGAGAGCCTGCCCGACGGCTTGCAGGCGGCGATCGGCGAGGGGGGCGCGCGCCTGTCGGGCGGGCAGGGGCAGCGCGTCCGCCTCGCGCGGGCGCTCATGAAGGGCGACGCGCGCCTCGTGCTCCTCGACGAGCCGTTCCGCGGCCTCGAGCGCGAGCGGCGCCGGGAGCTGCTCGCGCGCGCGCGGGAGCACTGGGGGCGCTCGACGCTCGTCCTCGTCAGCCACGACGTCATGGACACGCTCGGCTTCGATCGCGTGCTGGTCGTCGAGGGGGGCAGGGTCGTCGAGGACGGCGCGCCGCGCGAGCTCATGGACGACCCGCGGAGCCGCTACCGCGCGCTCGCCGAGGCGGACGCGCGGGCGCGCGACGAGGTCTGGTCGAAGGAGCGCTTCAGGAGCGCGACGATGGAGGGCGGCCGGCTCATCCAGGGGGCGGCGTGAAGGCGGGCGAGGCCGGACAGGCGGCAACGTTGGGCGGGCTCGTCTGGCAGCCGTCCGCGCTCGCCCACGCGATGAGCGCGCTCACGGCCGCGTGCGGGCTCGCGACCGGCGCGGTCCCGTCGCCCGGCGCGCCGCCGGAGGGCGACCCCACCGCGTGGATCGAGGCGTACGCGGGCTGCATGGGCGTCGAGGCGGAGGCGGTCCAGTGCAGCTTCGCCGAGCTCGGGGGCGCGCTCGCGTCCCTCGGCCCCTCGATCGTCCGCGTCGAGCAGGGCTACCTCGCGGTGATGTCCGCGGGACGGCGGGGGCTCTCGGTGCTGACGCCGGCGCTCACGCCGGCGCGGATCCCGCTGGAGACCGTGCGCCGGGCGCTCACCGCCCACCTCGAGGACCGCCCCGCGTCGCACGTCGACAAGTGGCTCGCCGCGGCGCAGGTCCCGCCGCGGCGCGCCGCGCGGGCGCGCGACGAGCTGCTCGCCCAGCTCGTCGCGGATCGCCCCATCGACGGCGTGTGGCTGCTCCGCCCCGATCCTGGGTCGAGCTTCCGGCGCCTGCTCTCGAGGCGCGGGGTGCTCCGCCGGGGCGCGATCTTCCTCGCGGCCGCCGCGTCGCAGATCGCGCTCGGCGTCTTCGCCTGGTGGCTGATCGGCGCGGGCGCGCTCGAGGGCGACGTGCAGCCGGGGTGGCTGTTCGCGTGGGTGCTCCTGTCGCTCTCGGCGCTCTTCGTGCAGCTGTTCGCCTCGTTCACGGGGGGCATGCTCACGATCGACGTCGCCGCGCTCCTCAAGCAGCGCCTGCTGTGCGGCGCGCTCCGCCTGGATCCTGCCGCGATCCGGGCGCGCGGCTCGGGCGAGCTGCTGGCCATGGTCTCCGAGTCCGAGGCGGTCGAGACGGCCGGGCTCGGCGGCGCGCTCGGGGCGATCGTCGCGCTCGTGCAGCTCGCGAGCGCCGCGGCGGTCCTCGCCGCCGGCGCCGGCGGCGGCCTCCACGTCGCGCTGCTCCTCGGGTGGACGCTCGCCGTGGCGCTGCTCGGGCGCCGCTTCGCCCGGGAGCGGGCGGCGTGGACGGGCGAGCGGTTCGCGATCACGAGCGGCTTCGTCGAGCACGTCGTCGGGCACCGGACGCGCGTCGCCCAGCAGGCCTCGCACCTCCACCACCTGGAGGAGGACGCGGCGCTGGAGCGCTACCACCGCGCCGCGCGGGGGATGGATGGCGTGGGTGATCTCCTCGCGTCGCTCCCGGCGCGCGGGTGGCTCGCGCTCGGGCTGCTCGGCCTGGTCCCCGCGGTCCTGGGCGGGGTGGGCGCGGGCCCGCTCGTCGTCGCGACCGGCGGCATCCTCCAGGCGCAGGCCGCGTTCGCGACGCTGGCGACGAGCCTCGGCGCGCTCCTCTCCGCCGCCGTCTCGTGGCGCTCGATCGCCCGTCTCTTCACGGCGGCCGAGGGCCGCGAGCCCGCCGGGATCCCGCAGGCCGTGCTCGGGCGCCCCGCGACGTCGGACGTCGTGATCGAGGCGCGGGGCGTCTCGTTCCGCTACGACGGGGAGCGCGGCGAGCCGGTCCTCCGCGGCTGCGAGCTGGTGCTCTCGAAGGGCGACCGGCTGCTGCTCGAGGGGCGCTCCGGCGGCGGCAAGTCGACGCTCGCGGCCGTGCTCAGCGGCCTTCACGCGCCGTCGTCGGGGCTCGTGCTGCTGCGCGGCCTCGACCGGCGGACGCTGGGCGGGGCCGCGTGGCGCAGCCGCGTCGCGAGCGCGCCGCAGTTCCACGACAACCACGTGCTCTCCGGGACGCTCGCGTTCAACCTGCTGATGGGCCGCGCGTGGCCCGCGTCGCCCGAGGACCGGCGGGAGGCGGAGGTCGTCTGCCGCAAGCTGGGCCTCGGGCCGCTGCTGGACAGGATGCCCTCGGGGCTCGATCAGGTCGTGGGCGAGACGGGGTGGCAGCTCTCGCACGGCGAGCGGAGCCGGCTGTTCCTGGCGCGCGCGCTGCTCCAGCGCTCGGACGCCGTGATCCTCGACGAGAGCTTTGGCGCGCTGGATCCGCTGACGGCCCGCGAGTGCGTGGGCGCCGTGCTGGAGCGGGCGCCGGCGCTGATCGTCATTGCGCACCCGTGAGCGTGAGGGAGCGGAGTACGGCCCCGACATGGGGGTGTCGTCGCCAGCGTGAGTGCTGCCGCGTCGCCCGCGGTGATCGGCGCGGGCCGTTCGCGGATCTCCCCTCGGTGGTCCCGGTTCAGGTGGACCCCACCGCCGTCCTCCGACGACGACGGATCAAGGTCGAAAGTGCAATTGCCAGAGCAACCAGGGAAGTCCCGACAGACTCCCCCGAATCGGCCCTGCCGACCGCGCACGATCCAGAATCAGCGCCACCGGCCGGGCCACCACCCGTGACGGCTCCACCCGTTCCACTGCTCCCGCCGCTTCCGACTGCGGTGCCGCTTCCGCCTGCGGTGGCACTTCCGCCTGCGGTGCCGCTTCCGCCTGCGGTGCCGCTCGACCCCGTGCTCCCAGCGGTCCCGCCGCTCATGCCGCCCTGCCCCTGTCCACCACCCGCACCATCTCCACCGGTTCCGCCTGCGCCGCCGCTTCCGCCCGCCCCACCGCTGCACTGCTCTATCTCGGGATCGACCGGCCCGGTCTTGTCGAGACCCAGAAAGGGGATGACGTACTCAGCGGGGAACAACGCGTCGGATGGGCCGTGATCGCCGCCAATCGAGGTGAACGCGTCGAGGACCACGTAGCCGCACTCATTCTCCCAGCGCTGCCGCGTCGCATCGTGGTTGCCGAGACGAACTCCCGTATCGGTCGACGTCGGGCTCGCGCCCACGCCCAGAACGTTGGTCCATTGCTTGATGGCCTCCGTGTGGTTCGGGTACCTGATGAGGGTGTCCGCGTCGCCGTGGAAAAGCTGCAGCCGCGGGCGATGTCCCGCATACCCCGGGGCCAGCGTACGGGCGATGTCGCCCCATTCTTGCGCTGTGTGGGTCACCGAGCCGCCCGCGCACGCTCCGCTGTATCCGCCGTTGTTGCCTGATTCGTTGGCTGCGCGGCACCCGGCCGGCATGCCCGCCAACGCGGCGCCTGCTTTGAAGACGTCCGGGTAGAGGGCAAGCAGGAGCTCGGTCATCATGCCGCCGGACGAATCTCCCGTCGCATAGACGCGATCCGCGTTGCCTCCGTACGTGTCGAGCGCGTACTTCACCATCTGCCTGATGGCGTGACTGTCGCCACCGGCTTCGCGCGTGCGCGTCTTGTCCGACACGACGTCCCAGCATCTTCCGCTGCTGGGGACGACCATGATGAAGCCATGGTCGTCCGCCGCGTCGACGATGCCCCCGCCCCGCGCCTGACCAAACACTGTACTGGCGGTCCCGCCGCAGTAGTGCACCAGCGTCAGAATCGGAGGATTCGGCGCCACGTGGTCCGGGACATAGACGTACATGCTCACGTCACGAGGCAGACCGCTCACCGCCCAGTCGTTGACCTGACGCAACGTCGCCGCTCCCGCGGAGGGTACCGACCCCAGCATGGCTGCCAGCAAGGCGCCCCAGGCAGTCCAATTTCGGCTCATGATGGAGTTCTCTCCTGTGTGTAAACTGGCTCTGTCGAACCAAGCAAGGCTGCGACGACATGACGCCGGCGATGTCGATGGCGAATCGCCACGCTCAGCTCAGGTGACAGAAGGTTCTTTACGCGATCCGCCTTCCTCTTGCTGAGGATGGCGAAGCAGACCCTCCGGACGGAGGCGGCGCCGAGATCGATCGGATGACGAAGGTCTCCGCGTTCACGACGACCCATCCATGGCGAAGCAAAAGGATACCGATCGGGTCGATTGTGAACGCTCACATTGGCAACGTCAATTCCAATCGACCGGCCCGCGGTGTCGTCCAGCCGGAGGGGGGCGGGCGGGGCGCCTCTGGAGCGCGGCGTCACGAGAAGCGGTCCTCGGACCTGCGTCGAGGCGGATGGGCTCCAGGGGAACGGCGGCCGTGAGCTCGTCGTCGGGCCATTTCGGTTGACGTCGCCGATGTGAGCGCTCACAGTCGCTCGAGAACCACCCTTTCGCTTTGTCCAGAACAGGCCGTCGTGCGCGCAGGGCGCCCGTCCTCGGGATCGATCCCGGCACGGCTCCGCTCGGTCATCGCGGACAAAGGTGCCCCACGCACATCGGACCGGGTGGGCGTCGGCGCCCATCGGCGCAGCAACTACGCGCGAAACCGAGGAGCGAGATGGCACGTTTGGGAAGCAGATCGAGAGCACGATTCCTGGTGGCGCTCTTATGGACTTCCGGGTGCAGCGACCCGGTGACGACGACCGGCGGAGACGCAGGGCACGATGCCGAGCCCCCCGCGTGCTCCGAGGGCACCTGGGATCACGATGGCGACAGCGCGACGAGCTGCGTCGCATGGACAGGCTGCTCCGCAGGCACCTTCGCGAGCGCCGAGGGCTCGCCTACGGCGGACCGGCGGTGCACGGCGTGCCCGGAGGACACCTTCAGCGACACGATGAACGCGCCGAGCTGCAGGATGCACACGCCCTGCGCGCCTGGGACGAGGCAGAGCGCGCCTGGGACGAGCACCACGCCCGCGCAGTGTGACGGCTGCTCGCCGGGCACGTACTGCGCAGGCGGGACCGCCGCGCCTGTCGATTGCGCGGACGGCACCTGGGACGACGACGCCGATCCCACGACGACATGCGTCGCGTGGACCGACTGCGTGCCAGGGGAGCTCGTCGGCACGGAGGGGAGCAGCACCACGGACCGCAGCTGCCTCAAGTGTACGAACGGCGAGCACACGGCCACGATGAATGCAACCAGCTGCTCCCCGGGTGCCTGGGTGATGAGCTACTTCGGGCCGAATCAGGACGTGGCGAGCGATTCGCTGCATCTCGCCTACAGCACCGACGGGCTTCACTGGTCGGCCCTCGCCAATGGACAACCGACGTACCAGCTCACCGGGATGGGCACGAATCACATCCGAGATCCGTTCCTGTTCCGCAAGAACGATGGAACGTATGTCTATATCGCCACGGACTGGACGCTCTCGGAAAACGACTCGAACTACTGGAACCATCCGAGCTCCAAGATCTTCGTGGCCGACTCGACCGATCTCATCACCTTCACGAATCCCCGGTTGATCACGCTCACGAACCTCTCGGGCCCCAGCGCCACCCCGATGCACGCCTGGGCCCCGGAGGCTTACTACGATCCCGATCGCAAGCTCTATGCGATCATCTGGTCGGGGAACGACACCACGGGCGCGAACCGCATCTACGTCAGCTACACCGAGGACTTCGTCACCATCGTCAACCCGACGCCCGACGTGCTCTTCGACCCGGGCTACAGCGTCATCGACGCGACGATCACGCAATGGAATGACCGCAACTACCTCTTCTTCAAGGACGAGACGGACAGCAGCGGGAGCGCGCTCACCGGATCGGGCAAGGACATCCAGATCGCGCGCTCCTCGACGCTCGCGCTCGATCCGGCGACGTTCACGCGATGGAGTCCGGACTACATCACGCGCGGGTCGACCCAGAGCAGGAGACGAGCGACCGAGGGACCGTTCGTCATCAAGGATCCGCGGGAGAGTCGATGGTACCTCTTCGCCGACTACTACCTGAACGGCGGTGTGTTCGGGTGCTGGAGCACGACGGATCTCGACACGGATCCGGGCTCTTGGACGGAGCTCCCGAGCGCGCAGTACCGCTTTCCGTCCGGCGTGCGCCACGCGAACGCGGTCCGGGTCACGCAGGCGGAGCTCGACGCGATCATCGCCCACTACTGAACATCCTAGCGGACCCACTGATGGGTAGAGGTTCCCTCATCATGCGCGCACCGAGTTCTTCCCATCCAGAGCGCACTTCCCTCTCTGCGCCACGCGTTGCGCTCACGGCGGCAGCTGGCGCCTTCGCCGCGCTGCTCGTGGCGGTCGGGTGCTCGGATGGGCCCTCGACCGATGCGCCGGACGCGTCGACCAATTCATTGCGGATCATGCCGGCGGTCACGGCGCTCAGCACCTCGGAGTCCGGCGGGCGGGTGACCGTGAGCGTGGCGCTCGACCGCGCGCCGAGCGGGCCTGTCATGGTGCCGGTCTCGAGCTCGGATGCGACCGAAGGCTCCGTCTCACCGGCGACCATCTCCTTCACGGTGGAGGATTGGAGCGTCCCTCGAGAGATCACGGTCACGGGCGTGGACGACGCGGACAGCGACGGGGATCAGATCTTCCGCGTCCGCTTCGGGCCTTCGGTCTCTGCAGACCCAGCCTGCGACGGCCTCGTCGCGGAGTCCGCTGACATCACGAACACGGACGACGACGGTCCAGGGACGGCAGCGATCGTCGTCAGCGACCCGTCGGGGACCCTCGCCGAGCGCGGCGCTCCCGTGACGTTCACCGTGCTCCTCGCGTCGCAGCCGAGCGCGCCCGTGACGATCGCCCTCAGCGTCAGCGACGCGACCGAGGCGACGCTGAGCCATGCGGACCTGACGTTCACGGAGGCGAACTGGAACACGGCGCAGACCGTTACCTTGAGCAGCGTCGATGACTGGCAGGCCGACGGAGCTCAGCCCGTACGTGTCGTCTTCGGCTCACCGGCCAGCGAGGACCCCGAGTATGCGGCCCTCGCCGCCCCCGCTGTTCTCGAGCTATCCAATCTCGACGACGACGTCGGAGGGGGGTACCAGATTCGCACGACGCACAAGGAGGACGCGCCGCTCTACGTCGCGCACTCCTATTATCACGCGATGATCACCAACCTCGACGATAGGGCAAACAACCAGCTTCCTGCCGACTTCCAGTGGAGAGTGGTGCCCGGCCTGGCGAACCCGGATGATCCGACGCTGGTGTCGTTCGAGCCTGTGGGTTTCGGCGGTCGCTACCTGCACGTCGACAGGATGAATTCGACCCGGTACCCGCTGCAGAGCGAGACGGCCAACCGGGCTAGCGGGCTCTGGCAGACTCCACCCGAAGAGAGGAGTCACCTTCTGTGGATCGACGTGTTCACGGATACCACCACGTTCCGGAGCGACGCCACGTTCCGGATCGTGCCCGCGCTGAACGGGGATCCGACGATGGTCTCGCTGCAGTGGTACTCAGATCCGACACGTTATCTCCGGCGCCTGAACTACCAGATCTATGCGCACGTGCTCGACGGCACGGCGGTCAAGAACTCGGAGGCGTCGTTCGCGCTCGAGCCGCTCGGCTATTTGATCTCGCAGCGCGCCGATCCCCACATCAAGCGGCACACGGACGGGTACTACTACTTCACCGCGAGCGTGCCGACGTACGATCGCATCGAGATCGGGCGCGCGACCACGATACGAGGCCTGGCCAGCGCGACCCCGAAGGTCGTCTGGACGAAGCACGCGACCGGCCCGATGGCGGCGCACATCTGGGCGCCCGAGCTACATTTCATCGACGGCAAGTGGTACATCTATTTCGCCGCCGGAAGCTCGACCAACATCTGGGCCATTCGCATGTATGTGCTCGAGAACTCATCGGCCAACCCGATGGATGGCACGTGGATCGAGCGAGGGCAGATCGTGACGGACTCGGACACGTTCGCGCTCGACGCGACGACGTTCGAGCACGACGGCAAGCGCTATCTCGTGTGGGCGCAGGAGGACCCCAGCGTCGAGGGCGACAACAGCAGCTTGTTCATCGCGGCCATGATGAACCCGTGGACGCTGGCCAGGCCCAACGTGCGGATCGCCAGACCCGAGCACGCCTGGGAGACGGCGGGGTTCGCGGTCAACGAAGGTGCTGCCGTGCTCGAGCGGAATGGGCGGATCTTCATCAGCTACTCAGCGAGCGCGACGGACGATCGCTACTGCCTCGGCCTGCTCACGGCGAGCGCGACGGACGACCTGCTGAGCGCCAGCTCATGGACGAAGAACGAGAATCCAGTGTTCGTCAGCGCAAACGGGCTGTATGGCCCGGGCCACAACTCGTTCACGACCTCGGCGGATGGATCGATCGACGTGCTCGTGTACCACGCGCGGAACTACGAGAAGATCACGGGGGACCCGCTCTACGACCCGAACCGTCACACGCGCGTCCAGCGGCTCGAGTGGAATGCAGACGGAACGCCGAACTTCGGCGTACCGCTCCTGAACGGCGCGAATACGATTGGCGACTGACTGTTTCGCGGAGGAATCGAGCGCGAGCAGCGAGGTGGGGGGCTCGGCACGAGGCTCTCCCAAAATCCCGGAGAATCCGACGGATTGTGACGGTTCGTCCCCGCGGAACAGTGCCGCCAGACGCACCGGTCGATGACGAGCGATCGCCGGAAGCAGCGGGCTCTGCGATGAATCGGCGGGAGAGGGGGACCCGCCTGGGAGTGATGAAAGGTCGGGCGGACGACAACGGCAAATGAGGACCGCTTCCCGGACGCGCCGCCCCTTGTCATGGCCCTGGGGGGGACCGTCGTGTTACCATGCCCATGGAATGAGCGTGTGCCTGCACCCCGTCGCGTCGCGTTCGTGGCCTTGCCGCGGCGCGCGTAGCGCGCTCATCCCCCTGCGATCCCGGCTCCTCTGCCGGAGGTCGCCCGCACGCTCGTAGGGGAGCGGCCTCCCGGCGTTTTTCGCTGGCCGCTCCCGGAAGGAAGCGGGCCTGGCATCGAGGGCGCCCGAGCGGGCGACCTGGGCGAGCACTCACGCCGTCCAGCTCGCCGGCGCGGACCTTCGGCCGAGCCCGGATCGCACCGACGACACAAGGAGATCTCAGCTCATGGCACCTCACTCGAACCCGATCGTCCTCACCGAATTTGACCGCGATCGCCTCGCGCGCCTGCTCGAGGCGCTGCGCGCGCGGCCCGGGGGCGACTCCCCGAACCTGGAGGCGCTCGAGATCGAGATCGAGCGCGCCGACGTCGTGAAGCCAGCGGATATCCCGCCGAACGTGGTCACCATGAACTCCAGGGTCGAGCTCCTCGATCTCGACACAGAGGAGCGGCTCTGCGTGACCGTGGTGTTTCCCGGGATCGCCGACGTGAAGAGCGGCCGCATCTCGGTGCTCGCGCCGATGGGGCTCGCGCTGCTCGGCTGTCGAGAGGCCGACGAGGTGGAGTGGCCCACGCCGAGCCGCACCCGGCGGCTCCGGATCGAGCGCATCGTCTATCAGCCCGAGGCGTCGGGTCGCTTCGATCTGTGAGCCTTCGGCGCGAACGGCCGGCCTCGCCGGCGCGTCGTGCGCCTTGAACGCGAAAGGCCCGACGCTGCTCATCGCAGCGCGGGCCTCCGCGGTCGTGTCGTCAGGTTCGAGGAGCCGGTCGCCGCGGGCCGCGGTCCCCCGCGCCTCGAGGTCGGCTCAGCAGCCGCAACAGCCGGGCGGGCAGGTGCAAACCTGCGGGGCAAGGCCCGCCTGGAGCTCCGTGGGGACCTCCACCGTCAGGCGCGCAGGGCGCTCCTCGACGGTCTCCTGCTTCGACTCGACCTCGACCTCGACCTTGATCTGCTCGTTCATGGCGATTGCTCCGTAGTGGGTTGGTTATTTCCATCCGGGGACTCGACGTCCCGCGAGGAGGGCTATTGCAGTCGCCGTGCCACGCCGTTTTGCCGCGATATCGGCCGCTTTGGCGCGGTATCGCCCGCGCTTGAGCAACCCCTTTCCCAGTTGGGGAAATCGGTCTGGCATCGCCGTTCCCTTCCAACCAGCTCCGGTACACGCGGTGGGGTCCCCGAGCGGCGCTCGCCCGCACAGGAGACGGGCTCAGATCGGCGTTTTCGGCGCGCAGGCGCACTCCGGTGCGCCGAGCACCGAAAACGTCGAGATGGGCCCGTCTCCGAAGCGGGCGAGCGCCGCTCGGCACGGAGCTCGCAACGAGCCCGGGGTGATGGACACGTCAATCATCCCCGAACTGCTCTCCTTCCGTGCGCCGTGGCTCGAAGAGAAGCTCGTCAAGGACCGGGTGGTCCCTTCCTGCGAGGAGGCGGCGCGGCTCCTCGACGAGGTAAAGAAATACCTCTTCCTCTGCGAGGCGAACCGGACCCGGCAAGTCCCCATGTTCTCCCGGAGGATCGACGAGGTCTGGCACCAGTTCGTCCTCTTCACCGAGGAGTATGCGGCCTTCGGGCACCGCTTCTTCGGCGAGTTCGTCCACCACACCGCCAACACGGCTCCTCGCGGCCCCGGATCGCGCCCCGAGATGACCCGCGCCGAGTTTCGCGCCGACTACGAGGCGCTCTTCGGGCCCGTCTCCGCGGCGTGGAGCGACGAGCTCGCCGTGACGCCCGACACGCGGCTCATCCGCGTCACGTTCGGCCGGCCCATCTTCGTTCGGGTAGAGGAGGGGAAGGCAGATCTCGTGTGGTCGCTGGAGCCGCCGCGCGTGCTCCTGCGCATCGACGCGTGGGCGAAGGACGCGCTGCAGTTCATCGTCGACTGCGATCACTTCTATGTCCGCGAGCTCCCCGGCCTCGAGGACGGCGAGCGCGTGGCGCTCTGCCGTCCGCTCGTGAAGGGCGACTTCCTCCGGGTCGCGCCATGAGGCTCGCCGAGCTCACCGCCCTCTTCGGGCGGCTCGATTTCCCGGGCCCAGAAGACCGCGGCCATCCGGCGCGCGATGATGTGCGCGCGGTCGAGGGCGCGGTCCGCGACGGGCTCTCGGACGACGAGCTCCTGCTCGACCTCTTCGCGCTCGAGATCGAGCGTCGCGACGGCGCGCCGGATCTCGCGCCGTTCCACGTCATCCCCGAGCTCGGCGTGCGCCTCGCGTTCGCGTACTGGCGGCCCGGGCGCGCGGCCGGCGCCCACGAGCACTCGGACTGGACGGTCACGGCGGTCGTCCACAACACGCTCGACGTCGCGACCTTCGACTGGGACGCGACGGCCCGCGCGCGGCGGCTCGTGCCGAAGCGGCTGTTCTCCGCGGAGGCCGGGCGGGTCGGCCACATCTACGGGCCGTGCATCCACGATCCGCGGAACCCGACGGGGAGCTGGTCCATCTCGCTGCACCTGTTCGGCCCTCACGACGGCCCGGTCATCGAGGCGCAGGTGGGCCCCATCGACGGCCTGACCCCCGCGGCGCCCTGGGCGGCGCCGGACGACGCGCTCTCGGCGGCGCTCCTCGCGCACGAGCGGGAGTGCGTGCGCCGGGCGCAGATCGACGCCCTCGAGCGGCGGGGCCCGCAGGCCGCCCCGCTCCTCGCGCGCCTCCACGCCCGCGGCGACGCGGGGACCCGGCGGCGCGCCGCCCGGGCGCTCGGCCGGACCGAGGCCCTCGGCGCGCACGCCGTCCTCTCGCGCCGCTGGCCGGGCGTGGAGCTCGACGTGGCGCCCCGCGCGGGCCGCGCCGAGCTCGTCGCCCACTCCGGCGGGCGCGTCCAGGTCCTTCTCCGCGTCGACGCGTGGGCCGGGCCCGCCCTCCGCGCGGTGTCGGCCGCCCGGGAGCTCCGCCCCAGCGACCTCCCCGGCCTCGCGGAGGCGGAGCAGCTCGCGCTCGCCCGCGCCCTCGTCGACTGGGGGACCTTTCAGCCCTTCGAAGCCCAGGAGAACTGAGCCATGCAATCCACGCAAACCACGCAGCCCATGCAGCCCACGCAATCCACGCAGACAGACGTCGTGACGCCGAGCGCGCACAGGCGGCCTGATCTCCTTGCCTACCGGGCGCCGTTCGTCATCAGCAAGCTGCTCATGAACAAGACCGTGACCACCGAGCGCGAGGCAGAGGCGCTGTTCCGGGAGCTCGTGCGCTATCTCTGGCTCGTCGACTCCGACCGCTCCCGGGCTTACCCGATGTTCTCGCTGCGCGTCGACGAGGCCTGGCACCAGTTTGCTCTCTTTACAATCGAATATGCCGACTTCTGCCGGCGCTTCTTCGGGCGCTTCCTGCACCACGCGCCGAGCAATGCGCCCGTCACGCACGCCTGCCGCGAGGCGACGTGGGACGAGTTCGCGGACGCGTACAGCGCCCTGTACGGCGAGCCGCCGCCCGAGCTGTGGAGCGACGCTTCGTCCGTCTGTGGCCCGCGCCGCGTGATCCGCGATCGCGAGGTGTCGGTCCGGCTGAGCGACGGCAAGGCGGAGCTCGTCGACGGCGACGCGGTGCTCGTGCGCGTCGACGCATGGGGCGAGGCCGCGCTGCGCTTCATCGCCCGGCACGGCATCTTCTATGTGCGCGAGCTGCCCGGGCTCGACCTGGACGACCGGATCGCGCTCTGCCGGGCGCTCGTGGCGTCGCGGACGCTGCGCGTCGCTCCGTAGCCGGTGCGGCTGCGCTGCGAGGGGCGCTCGTCGTGGGCCCTTGCCGGGCTCACGCGCCGCGCCGTTCGGGGCGCGGCGCTGCGATGGCGCTAGCGTGAGCCGACGCCCAGGAGGGCGGTCATCGAGAACTGCTGAGGACCGTCGCCGAACCGCGCCTGCAGCCTGCCGAGGATCGCCTTGCTGAGCGCTTCCCAGCGCTCGTCGCCCAGCTTGTCCCGCAGGAGCACCAGCGGCGCGTTGCTCCGGCTCACGGAACGCCAGAACTCCTCGGTCGAGGGCGACTCGCGGGAGTGCTCCGCCTCGTGCACCGAGACGCCCCGGAACCCGGCGGCCTCCATCTCGGCGCGGAACTCGCCTGGGTCTCCGAGCGGCGCTTTGCCCTCGCCGAAGGGCAGCCCGGGAAGCTCGGCGCCGATCGCCGAGAAGAGCTCGCCCAGGATGGGCGTCCTGTCCATCGGCACCCAGCTCGCGACGACCGCGCGGCCGCCGGGGCGCAGCACCCGGAGGAGCTCGCGGAAGCCGCGGTCGCGGTCGGGGAAGAAGATCAGCCCGAACATCGAGAAAGCAGCGTCGAACGAGCCATCCTCGAAGGGCAGCGCCATGCCGTCGCCGACGCGGGCGTCCACCGCGAGCCCCGCGGCCGCGGCACGCTCGCGCAGCCGCTCGACCATCGCGGGGGCGAAATCGACCGCGGTCACGCGCGCCTCGCCGGCGGCGAGGAGGGACAGGGTGCCCGGCCCGGCGGCCACATCGAGCACGCGGGCGCCCGGGCCGACGCCGGCGAGCCGGAGCGCGTCGGCGGCGTATTTCTCGAAGTGAGGGACGATGTCGGATGCGTAATCGTCGGCGACCAGGTTCCACGCGACGGGGGTGGCGAGGGGGCTCGGGGGCTGGGTCATCGGCAGAGGTGCTACCACGGGCGCGCCGAGCGGATCCAGCCGCAGGCGTCCCGGCGCGGCGTCCCCGTGGCCTGGGCGTTCATCGCGCTGTGCCCTCGTGCGCCCGCCGCCCCTCGAGCACCTGCCCCGCAAGGAGAGCGGCGTTGAGCAGCATCAGGTTCTCCGCCAGCTGCACGTGCCGCTGCTCTGGCAGGATGGATATCGACACCGCCGCCGTGAACAGCAGCGCGCTCCCCGCGAACGCGAGCTGATACCCGCGACGATGCCGTCTCGACAGCTGGAGCGCGAGCGCCCCGAGCGCGGCTGCCGCGAGGATCGGCTTGAGCACGGCGAGCGGCCAGCGATAGGGGAGGGTGAATGAGCGCGTCTCGTGCCAGGTCGACACGTCGATGCCGTAGATCTGCTTCACCGCCTGGTGCGCAGTGGACGCCGGGGTCAGCTTGACGTGCCGGTCCAGTGTGCCCACCGACAGGGTTGCCTCCTGGAGGTGGTCCAGCAGGACCCGTCCAGCGTCGGCAGGCCTGTCGAGCGCCGCGCTGAGCGCGACGCGGCTCGCCCAGCGATCGAGCGCCGGCGGCGGGAGGTGGAGCTCGCGGGCGGCGATGGCCAGGGGGGATTCATCGTCCCACATCACGAAATCGAAGCCGCGCAGGTTGCCGTCGCCGTGCTCCTGGAGGAACGCGACGGAGCGCTCGTCCGGGGCGGCGTGCTCGGGTCGGATGAGGGCAGCGAGCATGCAATAGCGGTTGATTCCGGCCCAGCTCTCCATCGCCCACGCGCCGCGATGACTCCGGTAATGGCTCATGTAAGCCACCACGATCAGGCTGGCCGCCACGACCAAGGCGCAGGGGGCGAGCAGGCGGCGCGCGCGCTCGCCGGCGCCGGAGGCCGGGCCGCGGAGGGCGGCGGCGAGGGTCATCGCGGCGAGCAGCCCACAGACCGCGAGACCCACCACCCTGACCGAGGCGCTCGCGCCGGCCGCGAGGCCCGCCGCGCCGAGCAGCCACGGGGAGCCGCGGCGTGCTCCTTCGGCCGCGGCGTAGCCGGCGAGGGCGACGAGGAACAGGAACAGCGCCTCCGAGAGCACATGGGTCTCGAGCAGCAGGTTCGTGGGCCAGAACAGGCACAGCCCGAGCGCCGCGAGCGGCGCCCAGCCCGGGCGCGGCGCGAGCCGCCGGGCGATCCCGTAGAACAGCAGCGCCGTGATCAGGCCGAGGGCGAGCTGCGTCGCCTGGATGAGCCGGAGATCCGCGGAGATCGCCCGGAGCCCGCGCAGGAACCACGAGTAACCCTGCTGCCGGTCCAACGCCGGAGCCGCGCCCGGCAGGGAGCAGAAGAGATAGGTCCCGGTGTCGAACCAGACCCTCGGCTCCGGCTGCGCCGCGAACAGGGCGGCCCGCAAGGCGGCGCCCAGCGCGACCAGCGCCGCGGCGGCGCGCCGCTCCGGCGTGAACCAGCCTGTCCGGCGCACGGCGGTCACGGCGCGCGCGCCGTGTTCCGCGCCGGTCGCTTCGAGCGCGACGTGAGCAGCGGCTCAGGGGTCTCCCAACGCTTCAGGCGTCGGCGGGTGATGACGGGGCTCACGGAGGAGAGAAGGAGACAGAACAGCGCTCGGGCGTGTCAAGGAGCAACTGCGCGCCCTGTCTGCGGTCATCACCGCGCGACCGCGCTCTCGCGTCGACTCGCCATGCGCGCCTGCGCCAGCGCCTTCGGCGCGCCTCTCGCGCCGGCGGGGCTCGCCGCCGCCTCCGACGAGCTCGGATCAGCATCCGAGTCCGCGCTCTGCTCCTCATCTGCCTTGTCGGCGCCGCCCTCGGTCGCGTCGTGGCGCGGCAGCACGGTCCTCGCGGTCGACACGAGCAGCACGCTGGTCAGCGCGACGACGCTCGCAGATCCAGCGACGAGCACCGCGATATGCATCATTGTGCGCTGGAGGAGGCTCCCTTCATTCAACTTCCGGAGGATCTTCAACATCGTGCTACCTGCCTCGTTCGCGAGCGCCCGCTCGCTGCCAGCGTCCCTGTGACGACTCCTGCGAATGCGAGCGTCGTGCCAGCAGTGATCCGCTGGAACCAGCGCATGGATCGAGGGGCTTCTTGCGCCGCTCTGCCAAAGCTGACACTTCCGCTACCTGTACAATGGCTCATCCTGCCAAAATGACAATCCGTTCTTTGAGCGTTTTGACACCGCGTGCGCCGCGTGCGGACCGGCCGCGCCCGTGACGCCCGTGACCGTGGAGAAGGGAAGACATGCGTCTCTGACGCGCCTGCCGAGCCTTCCACGCTTTCGGGTCGCATCCTGTCCTGTCGATCTGACCAGCCTGGACGAGGACTTCGTCGCTTCGTCCACCACACCCGCCACACCACCCCACGTGCGGGCTCTTCCGGCGGGCGCGCCGTCGTCGCGCCGTCATCGCGCCGTCGTCGTCGATGGCTGCCCCCCTCCTGCGGGCGGCGGGGTAGAGATCGGGCCCATGCTGCTCACCCGCGCCGAAGCCACCGGATTCCGGGAGACCTCCCTGCACGCCGACGTGATGCGGTTCGTCCGCGCGCTCGAAGGCCGCAACGACCCGCGCTTGCACGTGACCACCTTCGGGACCAGCCCGGGCGGGAGGGAGCTGCCGCTCCTCGTGCTGTCCAAGGACGGCGTGCGATCCCCGGACGAGGCCCGCCGCGCCGGGCGCCCCGTGGTGCTGATGCTCGACGGGATCCACCCCGGCGAGGTGGAGGGCAAGGAGGCCAGCCTCGCGCTCGTCCGCGATCTGCTCGACGGCCGCCACCCGGACTGGCTCGATGCCCTCGTGCTCCTCGTCGTTCCTCTGTTCAACGCCGATGGCAACGACGCGCTCGACCCGCGGAACCGCCGCCTCGACCTCAAGAAGCTCACCGGCCAGCCAGGTCCCGTCGTGGGCACCCGCACCCAGAGCCAGGGCATCAACCTGAACCGCGACTACCTCCGCCAGGCCGCGCCCGAGATGCGCCTGCTCCAGCGGCGCGTGTGCATCCCCTGGGCGCCCGATCTCACGATCGACAACCACGCGACCAACGGGTCTGTGCACCGGTTCCAGATGACGGTCGACGTGCCGCACACCATCGAGTCCGGCCGCCCCGAGCCGATCGCGATGGTGCGCGACCGCCTGGTCCCCGACGTGATCGCCGCGGTCCGGCGGCGCGGCTTCGAGAGCGGCTGGTACGGCAACTTCGTCGAGGACGAGCGGGTGCTCGACGCGGACGGCGAGGTCGACCCGGCCTCGCCCGTCGGCCTCGGCTGGATGACCTACCCGCACCACCCGCGGTTCGGCTCGAACTACCGCGGGCTCACGGGGCGGCTCGACCTGCTCCTCGAGTGCTACAGCTATCTCCCGTTCGAGGAGCGCGTCCAGACCGCCTCGGCGTGGCAGATCGAGGCCCTCTCCTGGGTCGCCACCCACGCCGACGCGGTCCGCGAGGTCGTGGCCGCGAGCGCCCGGCCGCCGGAGCGCGTCGCGGTCCGGTACCGCCTCGAGCCGACCGGGGCCCCGATCGACATCCTGACGCGCAGCCCGCGGGCGTTCGACGGCGAGCCTGTCACCCTGCGGATCCCGCACCACGCGCGGTTCGTCGGGACCACCGTGGTGGATCGGCCGCGGGCGTACCTCGTGCCGCCGGCGATCGCCGAGGCCCTGCGCCGGCACGGCCTCCGCGTCGAGCCGGCCGGGGGCATCTACGACGTCGAGGTCGCCCGGGTGGCGTCGCTCGGCGCCGAGGGCGGACGGGCGATCCTGGAGGCGGCCCGGGTCGGCGAGGTGTCGGTGCGGTGGCGCGAGGAGGCCCGGCGGGCCCCCGAGGGCTGGTCCCGGGTCGACACCGAGCAGCCGCTCGGCGCCATCGCCGTGTACCTGTGCGAGCCGGAGAGCGACGACGGGGCGGTCGAGAACGGCCTGGTGGAGGCGCCCGCCATCGGGGACGAGCACCCGGCGTGGCGGGTACGGTGAGCCCGGATGGGTCGGGAGGTCAGGGCTTCTTGGCCGCCATCGCGAACGCGATCCCGTGCGAGAGGTCGCGGCGCGTGACGATGCTGCTGAGCTCCACCTCCAGGGCGATCAACGCCTGAGCGACCTCGGGCCGGATGCCCGTCAACACCACCTCGACGCCGAGCAGCCGCACCGCCTGCGCGATCCGCGCGAGCGCGCTCGCTGCACGCGTATCGAAGGCGGAGACGCCCGTGAGGTCGACGATGCATATCTGCGCTCCCTTGTCGGAGATCTTGTTGAGGAGCGCCTCTGTCAGCTGCTGCGAGCGGCGCTCGTCGATCGTGCCGATGAGCGGCAGGACAAGCACCTCATCGCAGATCGGGATGATCGGCGTCGACAGCTCGCGGAGGGCGGCAGACTGCGCACGCAGCCGATCCTGGAGCTCCTTCTGCTTGGTGATGACCTCGGTGAACATCATGATGCCGCCGATCCCCCCGCGCTCGTCATGCCACGGGAAGACCTGCCAGCGCACCCACTCGATGCGCCCGTCGGGCCGCTGGAACGAGTCCTCCTCGTGGCGCTCGCTCGCCCCTGCGAGGCAGCGCTGATGGATGTCCTTCCATCGCTGCGGGATCTCGGGGAAGACCTCGTAGTGCGAGAGGCCGGTGATCTCGCGCGGCGCGAGGCCATAGTCTTCGAGCCAGCGCTTGCTCGTCAGCAGGTAACGCATGTCGCGGTCGAACAGCGCGACCGCCGCCGGCATGTAACTCGTCAGGAGCCGCACGTAGTCTGCGAGCCGTTCCACCCCCGCGTCGCGACGGCCCCTGTCCTTCTCGAGCTCGCTCACGCGCCGGCGCAGCCGCTCGATTTCCGCGACGAGCTCGTCGTGATCCCGTCCCTTCATGTCGCACGCTCCCCCCTCTGTTGCCCAGGGCGCGCTCGCGCTCTCGCGCGTCGTCGCGAGTCTATAGCGACCCCGGCCCACGCCCGCAGCCCGTCGCGCGGCTCTTGCCGCCGCCCCGCTTCGCGGCTCAAGCTGCGCGCACGGCGCGCCCCTCGACACGGGCGGCCCCTGCAGCCCCGACCGGCCTCCCGACCCAACGAGAGCCCATGAAAGACCAGATTCCCGGGTTTCTGTTCATCGACCACATCGCCATGGCGGTGCCCGCCGGGCAGCTCGACGCGCAGGTGAAGGCGTACGAGATGCTCGGCTTCCGCGAAGTGCACCGGGAGGAGGTGCGGGGCACGGATCAGGTCCGCGAGGTGATGCTCCGCATCGGCGACAGCGACAACCACGTCCAGCTCCTCGAGCCGCTCTCCGCCGAGTCTCCCGTCCAGAAGCTCATCGACAAGAACGGCGGTCGCGGGGGCTTCGCCCACGTCGCCTACCGGGTCAGCGACGTCCAGGCCGCCTTCGACGAGCTCAAGGCGCGCGGCTTCCGCATCATCGACGCTGCGCCGCGGCCGGGCTCCCGGGGCACGACGATCTTCTTCGTGCACCCCCGATCGCGCGAGGACGCGCCGTTCGGTCACCTCATCGAGGTCGTGCAGTCCCATGGATGACAGGCTCTTCGCCGAGTTCGCGCCGGTCGCGCTCGCGACGTGGAAGCAGGCGCTCCACCGGGATCTCAAGGGCAAGACCGCGGACGACCTCTCCTGGGCGAGCGCCGAGGGGCTCCTCGTGCCGCCGATCTTCGCGCCGGACAGCCCCTCGCTCCCGCCGGCCACGGGTGGCCCGCTCGTGGCGTCGCTGGTCGCCGAGCTCGGGAGCGGCGCGCCGGAGCTGCGCTTCACGATGGGATGCAGCTATTTCCTGGAGATCGCCCGCCTCTGCGCGGCGCGCCTCCTGGCCGAGCTCCTGCGGCCGGGCGCCACGATCACCGCCGTCATCCCGTCGGCCGCGGTCCCTGGCGACGAGGAGCACAAGAACCTCCTCCGCGGCATCGTCGGGATGATGGCGGCCATCGCGGGCGGCGCGGACGACATCGTGGTCACGCCGCCCGAGCGCCTGCTCGGCAACGCCCGGGTCATCCTCCGCGAGGAGGCCCGCTTCGACGCCGGCGACAGCCCTGCGGCCGGCTCCTGGTACGTCGAGCAGCTCGCGCGGAGCCTCGCGCGCGCGGCGATGCGGCAGCTCGGCGACACGAGGGAGATCCCGGAGCCGGGCGCGGCCCCGTCAGACGTCGCGTCGCTCGATCACCTCGGCTTCTCCGCCGGCGCGCCGCCGTTCCTGCGCGGGCCGTATACCAGCATGTACGTGGTCCGCCCGTGGACCGTCCGCCAGTACGCCGGCTACTCGACGGCCGAGGAGTCGAACGCGTTCTACCGCCGCAACCTGGCCGCAGGGCAGACCGGGCTGTCGGTGGCCTTCGACCTCGCGACCCACCGCGGCTACGACTCGGATCACCCGCGCGTGGTCGGCGATGTGGGGAAGGCCGGTGTGGCCATCGACACCGTCGAGGACATGAAGATCCTCTTCGACCAGATCCCGCTCGATACGATGAGCGTGTCGATGACCATGAACGGCGCCGTGCTCCCCATCATGGCCTTCTACATCGTCGCCGCCGAGGAGCAGGGCGTGCGCCCCGAGCTGCTCTCCGGGACCATCCAGAACGACATCCTCAAGGAGTTCATGGTCCGGAACACGTATATCTACCCTCCGGCGCCGTCGATGAGGATCGTCGCCGATATCTTCCGTTACACCGCCGAAAAGACACCCAGGTTCAACTCGATCAGCATCAGCGGCTATCACATGCAGGAGGCCGGCGCGACCGCCGAGCTGGAGCTCGCGTACACGCTGGCCGACGGCCTCGAGTACCTGCGCACCGGGATCGCGTCGGGCATGGATATCGACGATTTCGCCGGGCGGTTCTCGTTCTTCTTCGGCATCGGCATGGACCATTTCACCGAGATCGCCAAGCTGCGGGCCGCGCGGCTCCTGTGGGCGAAGATCGTGAAGGGGTTCCACCCGAAGAACCCGAAGACCATGGCGCTGCGGACCCACTGCCAGACGTCGGGCTGGAGCCTCACCGAGCAGGACCCGTTCAACAACGTCACGCGGACGGCCATCGAGGCGCTCGCGGCCGTGCTCGGCGGCACGCAGTCGCTTCACACGAACGCGCTGGACGAGGCGCTGGCGCTCCCCTCGGACTTCTCGGCGAAGATCGCGCGCGACACCCAGCTCCTCTTGCAGCGGGAGACCGATATCTGCCGGGTCATCGACCCGTGGGGCGGCTCCTACCACGTCGAGCGCCTGACAGACCGGCTCGCGCGGAGAGCGTGGCAGTTCATCCAGGAGGTGGAGTCCCTGGGCGGCATGGTCAAGGCCATCGAGAACGGCCTTCCCAAGCTGCGCATCGAGGAGGCGGCGGCCCGCAAGCAGGCCCGGATCGACGCGGGCCGCGACATCATCGTCGGGGTCAACGCGTACAGGCTGGAGAGAGAGGCGCCACTCTCGCTCCGCGAGGTGGACAACACCGCGGTTCGCGAGAAACAGCTCGCGCGGCTGCGCGAGGTGAAGGCCGCCCGCGCGGAGGCCGTCGTGGGCGAGTCGCTCGCCGCGCTCACCCGCGCTGCCGAGACGGGCGAGGGGAACCTGCTTTCGCTCGCCGTCGACGCCGCGCGCCGCCGCGCGACGCTCGGCGAGATCTCCGACGCGCTCGAGCGCGTCTTCGGCCGCTACGAGGCCCCGGTGCGCACGGTGAGCGGCGTGTACGGCGCGGAGATCCGCGATGCGGCCGCCGGCCACGAGGTGGAGGCGCTCGTCCAGCAGTTCGCGGCCCTCGAGGGCCGGCGCCCGCGCATCCTCGTCGCCAAGATGGGTCAAGACGGGCACGACCGGGGGATGAAGGTCATCGCCACCGCTTTTGCGGATCTCGGGTTCGACGTCGATATCGGTCCGCTCTTCCAGACCCCGGACGAGGTGGCCCGCCACGCCGTCGAGAACGACGTGCACGTGGTCGGGGTCTCCTCGCTCGCCGGCGGCCACAAGACCCTGGTGCCGCAGCTCATCGACGCGCTCGGGCAGGCGGGCCGCGGGGACATCCTCGTTGTGGCGGGCGGCGTGATCCCGCCGCAGGACTACCGGTATCTGGAGGAGCGCGGCGTCGCGGGGATCTTCGGGCCCGGGACGGTCATCCCCGAGGCCGCGGCGCGGATCGTCCGGACGCTCCTTGAGAGCCTCTCGTCGCAGGAGGCGCGCTAGGTTGAAGGCGAGCCCGAGGCAGCTCGTCGACGGTCTCCTCGCGGGCGACCGGGCGGCGCTCGCGCGCGCGATCACGCTGGCCGAGAGCTCGCTCCCCCGCCACCAGGAGCTCGCCGAGGAGGTCCTGGAGCGCTGCCTGCCTCACGCCGGCGGCGCCACGCGCCTCGGCATCACCGGCGTGCCCGGGGTCGGCAAGAGCACGTTCGTCGATGCCCTCGGCGTTCACCTCGTGCGCGATCGGGAGGAGACGGTGGCCGTGCTCGCTGTCGACCCGAGCAGCCCTGTCCACGGCGGGAGCATCCTCGGCGACAAGACGCGGATGCCGCGGCTGGCGAGCGACCCGCGGGCCTACATCCGCCCCTCGCCGTCGGGCGGCTCGCTCGGCGGCGTGGCGCGGGCCACGCGCCAGGCCATCGTGCTCTGCGAGGCGGCGGGATACAGCAACATCCTTGTCGAGACGGTCGGTGTCGGGCAATCCGAGGTCGCCGTCGCCGACATGACGGATTGCTTCCTGCTCCTCATGTTGCCTGGGGCCGGCGACGAGCTTCAAGGCGTGAAGCGGGGCATCATGGAGCTTGTCGATCTCGTGATCATCAACAAGGCCGACGGCGGGAACGTCGACAGGGCCGCGCGAGCGCGCCGCGACTATGAGAGCGCCTTGCACCTGTTCCCTCCGGCGCCTCACGGCTGGGCGCCCGTCGTCGGCGTCTGCTCGGCCCAGGAGGGCCGAGGCGTCAGCGAGGCGTGGGAGAACGTGCTGCGCCATCGCGCGCACATGCAGGCCGGCGGCTGGCTCCTGCGCCGCCGCGCCGCGCAGGCGCGCCGCTGGCTGTTCGAGGTCATCGAGGGGCGCCTGCGGGAGGCGTTCCTGCGCAGCGCTGGCGTGCGCGAGCGCCTGTCCGGCGTGGAAGCGCTCGTCGAGGCGGGATCGCTCAGCCCGCTGCGCGCCGCGCGGCAGCTGCTGGAGACCTGGGGCCAGCGCGGCCTATAAGGGGGCCCTCCCATGCGCGACGTCTGCTGGCGCTGCCGGCGCCCCCGTCCGGTCTGCTATTGCGCGCTCCTGCCCTCGTTGCCGACGAGGACCCGGGTCGTGCTCCTCCAGCACCCGCGCGAGCGGAAGGTCGGCATCGGCACGGCGCTCATGACCCACCTGGCGCTGCCCAACTCCGAGCTGCACGAGGGGGTGGTCTTCGAGGAGGACGCCCGGATCGCCGCGCTCGCGAGCGATCCGACCACGGCCGTGCTCTATCCCGGGGGCGACGCGCCCGCGGCGGGCGGGGCGCCGGTGCGCTCGCTCATCGTGGTCGACGGCACGTGGTGGCAGGCGAGGAAGATGCTCGCGTTGAACCCGCGCCTGGCCGCGGTGCGGCGCATCGGCGTGACGCCCCGCGCGCCGGGCAACTACCGCATCCGCAAGGAGCCGCGGCCCGAGTGCCTCGCCACGGTCGAGGCGGTGGCCAGCGCGCTCGGCGCGCTCGAGGGCGAGCCCGCGCGCTTCGACGAGATGCTGCGGGCCTTCACGTTCATGGTCGACCGGCAGATCGAGCACCAGGCGAGGAGCAAGGCCCCGCGGCGGCGGCGCGCGCAGGCGGCCTCGCCGCTCGCGCCGCTGCGCCCCTACCTCGCCGAGCCGGAGAGGCTGGTGCTCGTCGACGGCGGGGCCAGCTCCGGGGGGCCGGCGGGCGCGGGCGCGGGCGAGCCGACATCCGAGCTCGTCCACCTCGTGGCCTGCCGCGCGTCGGGCGAGCGCTTCGAGGCGTTCCTGCGCCCGCGGCGGCCGCTGGGCCCGAGCGTCGCGCACCAGCTCGAGGTGCCCGAGGCGCGCCTCCTCGACGGCGAGGACGCGGGCGCTGCCCTGACGCGCTTCCGCGCCTTCGTCGGCGACGGCGTGCTGGGCACCTGGGGCTCTTTCACGGTGGACGTGCTCGCGCAGGAGGGCGTCCGGCGCCCGCCTTTCCTCGACCTGCGCGACCTCTGCGCGCGGCACCTCGGGCGGCGCCCCGGCGGCATCGCCAACGGGGCGCGGGCGCTCCGGGCCGGGGAGCCGGCGCCGTGGGGCGCCGGTCGGTGCGGGCGCGCGGTGGGGTGGCTCGAGGTCGTCCTCGCGCGCCTGCTCGACCTCGCGGGGGAGGACTCGGCACCAGACAGCTAGAGAGACAAACGGGTCGAAACCGCCTGCAAACGCGGATCGCGCCGGCTTGACCGTGGCCAAGGTGACCTGTACCGTCTGGCCACCTTCGTTGCGAGATTCCCTCGAGACGGCGAGCGAAGAGGAGCGAAATCCTTATGGACGGGCGGGCGTCGAACGACAGATCCAGGATGAAACAATACTTCCAATTCGGCGACGGGCCGTTCCTCAAAGGGGCCGGGACGAGGTCGCCGGAGGCGTGGTTCTTGGGCCCGAAGGCCGAGAACGCTGACGAGTTCGAGAGGCTCATCGTGGAGGCCGTCCGGGATCACTCGTTCTGGCGACGGAACTTCCACCCTCAGGATCCCACGCACATCACCGAGCAGTCCAAGCGGCACCCGTCCTACCTCCACGCGATGGATTCGCTGAAGGACAGCTTTCGGTCGCTCATGTCGTTCCTCAAGAAATCGGTGCCCTTCTTCAGCGATCGGTACCAGGGGCACATGAACTGGGACACCTCGATCCCCAGCGTGCTCGGCTACTTCGCCGCGATGCTCTACAACCCCAACAACGTCGCGTTCGAAGGGTCCACGGCGACCACGATCCTGGAGATGCTCGTGGGCGACGATCTCTGCCGGATGCTCGGCTATTCGCTGCCGGACGAGGGCGCCGGCGAGAAGGCCATTCGACCCTGGGGACACATCACTTGCGGCGGCACGGTCGCGAACATCGAGGCGATCTGGTCTTCAAGGAACTTGAAATTCTACCCGTTGTCGCTCCGGGACGCGCTGAGATCCGAGCCGAGCCTCTCGGCGGCGCGTGAGCTCGTCGTGACCACGTGCGACGGCAGGCGCGCGCAGCTCGGCGCCCTCGACGCCTGGTCGCTCCTGAACCTCAAGGTGGACGAGATTCTCGCGCTGCCCGCGCGCCTCACGCAGGAGTACGGCATCTCGAGCGACACGATCACGGCGGCGATGGCGGGCCACTCCCTCCAGCACCTGGGGATCCAGGAGCTCTACCGGCGATGTGGGGCAGACCTGCCGTGCTCGCCTGTGTTTCTCGTCCCCGCCACGAAGCACTACTCGTTCCCCAAGGCAGCGGCCGTGCTGGGCATCGGCTCGGCGAACGTGCTCGATATCCCCGTGGACTGCGACGCGCGGATGAGCCTCTCCGCGCTGGAGGCGACGCTGAAGCGTTGCCTCGACGAGCGGCGGCCGGTCTACACGGTGGTGAGCGTCGTCGGGAGCACGGAGGAGAGCGCGGTCGATCCGCTGAAGGCGATCCTCGACCTGCGCCATCGATTCCAGAAGGAGGGGCTCTCGTTCACGGTCCACGCAGACGCCGCATGGGGCGGCTATTTCGCCTCGATCCTCCGCCCTGACGAGGGGCCGCGCGCGAAGGACGCGCCCTCGGGGCCTGCGGCCGAGATCGGGATGAGCAGGTACGTGACGGCGCAGCTCTCGGCGCTCGGCCGGGCGGATTCGATCACGGTGGATCCGCACAAGTCGGGCTATGTCCCGTACCCGGCCGGGGCGCTCTGCTACCGGAACTCGGCGATGCGCGACATGGTGACGTTCAAGGCCCCCTACATCGTCCACGGGGACGCGGAGCCGACCGTGGGCATCTATGGGCTCGAAGGGTCGAAGCCAGGAGCCGCGGTGGCGGCGGTCTACCTGAGCCACAAGGTCATCCGGCCGACCCGGAGCGGGTACGGGCAGCTCCACCGGAAGGCCCTCTTCAACTGCAAGAGGTTCTACGCGCGGCTCCTCTGCTTGGCTCGCCGGGAAGATCGGTTCATCATCGTCCCGGTCCCGCGGCTTCCAGCCGAGATCGGGGGCGGCGACGTGGAGAGCGAGCTGCAGTTCATCCGCGAGCGCATCGACCGACCGAGCCTCGAGGAGCTCCTGGCCGACCCCGAGGCGATGGCGGTGCTGCCGGAGCTCGGTCCCGATCAGAACATCCTCACCTACGCCGTCAACTTCAAGCACCCAGACGGTTCGATCAACACCAGCCTCGAAATGATGAACCGATTGAACAAGGCGATCTATGATCTCTTGAGCATCGCCCCCGGGGACGACATCTATCACTACCGGATGATCGTGAGCACGACGGACTTCAGCGAGGAGCACTACGGCAACGTCTTCATCGAGGACTACAAGCGGCGCCTCGGGGTCTCGGCGTCGGTGGGCTCGACGGTGACGGTGCTGAGGTCCACGATGATGGCGCCCTGGCTCCTGGAGTCGCCTGAGGGGAGCATCCTGGATGTGCTGGAGCTCGAGCTTCGCGATGCGATCTTCAAAGCGATGATGCGGGACTCGATGCTCCAGGCCTTCGAGGAGATCGACACGAATCGGGACGGCGCCCTGGACGTGGCCGAGATCATGGCGAAGTTTCGCGAGAAGGGCTTCCACGACAGCGAAGTTGACGAGTTTTTGCAGGTCTGCGACCTCGACAGGAACGGCAGTGTGTCGGTGAGCGAGTTCCTCGGGGCGTTCTCGCACTTCCTGGTGAAGACGAAGCTCTCGGGGAGAGAGGCGAGGGGGTAAAGCAGGCGGAGGCGGACCCTCGCCGCCTGGCTTGAGGCCGAGCCGGGATCTCGCGGCGCCGCCGTGCCGCTGGGCCAGCGTCGAGCCAAGCGCCCTGAACGCCGTTGCGGCCCGGGGCGCCGCGTGAGATGCTCCGGCCGTGGCATTCATCCGGCTGCGCTGAGCCCGGCATCCTCGTCCTCCCCGTAGCCCCGGCGCGGCCGGGTCGGCGTGGCGAGCGCGCGGGTGCCCGTCCGTGCCCTGTCTTCCCCCATGACGCGGAAGACCGGGGCGCGGAGCCTCACGCCCGGCAGCCCGGAAGGAGCATGCCACGCACGCCTGGCCGGTCGTGAGCTCGCGCCGCGAGTCTTCCCCATCCACGCGCGCCGCCCTGGAAAGGTGGCGCGCGAAGAGGCTCGCTCTCATGACCGAACGTACAAGCACCCCGTCCACGTCTCCTTCGTCCTTTGCTCCCATCGACTCCGTCGCTGCGCTCCTCGATGCGGCGCGCCGCGAGGGGCTCCGTCTCGTCACGTCCCACGCCGACTTCGACCGGAGCGGGCTCGACTTCCTCGTCGTGCACGCCCACGACGAGGACGGCGTTCCGTGGGTCGTGCGCACGCCGCGCCGCCTCGCGGTGGTCGCGTCTGCCTGCGTGGAGGCCCGCGTGCTGGCCCTCGTGCGCAGGCACCTGCCGGTGGCCGTGCCGGACTGGCGCGTGCACACCGACCACGTGATCGCCTATCCGCGCCTCGGCGACGTGCCCGCCGTCTCCTTCGATCCGGAGGCGGGCCCGCGCTGGAGCCGCGTCGATCCAGCGGCGCCGTCCGAGGTGTTCGTCGCGTCGGTGGCCGAGGCGCTCGCGGCGCTCCAGCGCGTGGACGCGGCAGAGGTCCGTTCGGCGGGCGTCCCCGTGAAGTCCATCGACGACGCGCGCCAGCTCCACGCGCGGGCCATGGACGAGACGCGCGCCGCGCTGGCGCCGCCGGAGGCGCTGTGGGCCCGGTGGCAGCGCTGGCTCGAGGACGACGCGATCTGGCCGCGCCACCTCGCCCTCGTGCACGGCGATCTCCACCCCGGCCACATGCTCCTCGACGAGGGCGGCCGTCTCACGGGGATCCTGGACTGGACCGAGGCCCACCTCGGCGATCCCTCGGTCGACTTCGCGCTCTTCGTCGGCGCCTTCGGCATGGCCGCGCTCGACGCGTGCATCGCGCGCTTCGAGGCGGCCGGCGGCGAGACGTGGCCGGGACTCGCGGCCCACGCCGGCGAGCGCTGGGCGGCGTTCCCCGCGATCGCGGCGAAGTGGGGAGTCGAGTCCGGCGATGAGGGCGTGATCGCCCACGCGCGCAACCTGCTCGCAGGGATCGCGGCCGAGAGCGGGTGAACCCCGGCGCGCGCGACGCGCCCCATCAGCCACTGAAATAATGCGCTGCGTTGTGAGCCCGCGCATGTTCAGCCGCTCCGGCCCTGGGTAGCCTCTCCGCATGAGCGGAGGACACGGCGCGGATGCCGGTGCGGCGGATCGCGCGCTCGTGCTCATGCTGCTGGGCACGGTGCTCCTCGTATCGCCGGCGCGGCTGCTCTGGGCCCGCGGCCTGCTCGCGGTCGCCGCCGTCTTCGCGGTGTGGGCCGCGCTGATCGCGCTCGCCGTGCTCGCGACGCGCGCCGATCGCGCTGACCGCGATCGCGGCGAGCCCCCCCGCGACGAGCGCGAGCGCGGCGGCTCCGCGCCCGGTGACCGTGATCGAGGGCCGCCGTGATCGACGTCGGCGTCCTCCTGTTCGCCACGGTGGCCTGGCTCGCCGTGCTCGCCGCGATCGCGCTCGCCGCGCAGCGCGAGCGGATCCCCCGCGCGCTCGCGCGTCACCCGCTCGTCCTCGCCCTCTCGCTCGGCGTCTACGCCTCGTCGTGGACCTACTACGGCGGCGTCGGCTTCGCGCAGCGCCACGGCCTCGTCTTCCTCGCGGTCTACCTCGGCCCGACGCTCGCGTGCGTCGCCACCCCGCTCCTCTGGTCGCGCGTCCTGCGCATCACGCGCGAGCAGCGCCTCTCCTCGCTCGCCGACCTCTTCGCCTTCCGCTTCCAGAGCCCCGCGGCGGGGGCGGTCGTCGCCGCCTTCTCTCTCGTCGCCAGCGTGCCCTACATCGCGCAGCAGTTCCGCGCGACCGAGCAGTCGGTCCGCGTGCTCTCCGGGCCCGGGCACGAGGAGGCCGTGGGCGCCGTCTTCTGGGCGCTGCTCACGCTCTTCACGGCGTTCTTCGGCGCCCGCCCGGCCGCCGAGCAGGGGCGGGAGGACGGCCTCGCGGCGGCGGTCGCGTTCGAGTCGGCGGCGAAGCTCGCCGTGCTCGCGGCGGTGGGCCTCGTCGCCGTGCTCGGGGTGTTCGGCGGGGCGGGCGGGCTCGCGGGCTGGCTCGGCGAGCACGCCGCCGAGGTCGAGGCGCTCGGCCGCCCCGTGCGCGAGGACAGCGGCTGGACGTCGATGCTCGTCATCAGCTTCGCCGCCGCCTTCCTGCTGCCGAGGCAGTGGCACATGGCGTTCGCCAGCGGCGCCGGCGACCGCGCGCTCGCCAAGGCGGCCTGGGCCTTCCCGCTCTTCCTGCTCGCCCTCAACCTGCCCGTCCTGCCCGTCCTCTGGGCCGGGACCCGCCTCGCGCCGGCCGAGCCCGCCGACAGCTACGTGCTGCTCGTGCCGCAGCTGCTCGGCCAGGGCTGGCTCGCCCTCGCCGCGTTCATCGGCGGCATCTCCGCGGCGAGCGCCATGGTCATGGTCACGGCCGTCGCCCTCGCGAGCGCCAGCGCCACGCACCTGCTCCTGCCGCTCGCCCGGAGGACGCTGCGCCGCAACGTCTACGCGCGCGTGCTGTGGCTCCGCCGCGGGCTCCTGATCGTCATCCTCGCCGGCGGGTGGCTCTTCCACCGCGCGCAGCCGCACCGAGGGCTGCTCGTCGAGAGCGGCATCGTGTCGTTCGTCGCCTTCGCGCAGTTCCTGCCGGGGCTCTTCGCCGCGCTCTTCTGGGAGCGCGCGACGCGCGCCGGGTTCCTCGCCGGGCTCGTGGCCGGCATCGGCACCTGGACCGCCACCTGCCTCGCGCCCTTCCTGCCCGAGCTGTCCGGGCTCGACCCGGGGTGGCTCGATCTCCTGCGCGAGGGCGCGGGCCGGGCCGACCCCGCCGTGTACGTGACGGTCACGGACACCTGGTCGCTGCCCACGTTCGTGTCGCTCGCCGTCAACGGCGCCACGCTCGGGCTCGTCTCGCTCCTGCGCCCCCCGGCCGAGGAGGAGCGCGAGGCGGCGCGCCTGTGCACGCGCCGCGAGATCGGCCCGTCGGTCGAGCGCGCGACCGTGGCCTCGAGCGTTGGCGCGCTGGAGGAGCGGCTCGCGCGGCTGCTCGGCCGCGAGGCGGCCGCCCTCGAGGTCACGCGCGCACGGATCGAGCTCGACATCCCGCGCGACGAGACGCGGTCCACCGAGCTCCACGCGCTCCAGGAGCGTCTGCACCGCAACCTGTCGCCGCTCGTCGGCCCGGTGCTCGCGAGGACCGTCGCGGAGGCGGACGCGCAGGCCGCCCCCGCGGCGTTCGGCAGTCGAGCGGCGAGCGGCGCGCTCACCGAGGAGCTCCGGTGGCTGGAGCGGCGCCTCGCGCGCGGGGAGGCCACGACGACGTTCGTCGGCGCCGCGAAGGAGCTCGACCTCCTGCGGCGCTGGCTCCGCTCGGTGCTCGCGCAGCTCCCCCTCGGCGTCTGCGCCGTCGGCTCCGACGGCGCGATCAGCCTCGTGAACCGCCGCCTGGAGGCGCTCGTCGGCGCCGAGGAGCGCGACCTCGTCGGGGCGCCGCTCGACCGGCTGCCGGCCCCGTTCGCGGAGCTGTTCGCGCGCGCCGCCCGCGCCGCCTCCGCGGGCGAGGGCGGCGCGGACGAGATCGAGGCGCACGTGGCCGGCCGCGCGCGCTCGCTGCGCGTCCACCGCGCCGCGCTCGACCCGCTCGACGCGCGCGCCGCCTCGGGGGGCGTGGTCCTCCTCGTGGAGGACCGCACCGAGCAGCGCGCGCTCGAGGCGCAGCTCGCCCACCGCGACCGCCTCGCCCAGCTCGGCCGCCTCGCCGCCGGCGTGGCCCACGAGGTCGGCAACCCGCTCACCGGCATCGCCTGCCTCGCGCAGAACCTCCGCGCCGAGTCCGACAGCGACGAGATCCGCGCGCGGGCGGGCCTCATCCTCGGCGAGGCGGCGCGCATCGAGGCCATCCTGCGCTCCCTGCTCGACCACAGCCGCACTGGCGCCGTGCCGAAGCCCGGCGAGGGCGCGCGCGCGCGGGTCGGGCGCGTGGCGCTCTCCGAGGTGGTCGCCGAGGCCGTGCGGCTCATCCGGCTCGACCGCGCGGCGCCCCACGTCCGGGTGGACCAGGCCTGTCCCGACTCGCTCGTCGTCATCGGCGACCGGCGCGAGCTCGTCCAGGTCTTCGTCAACCTGCTCGCGAACGCCCGCGACGCGTCCGAGGCCGGCGCGCTCATCGCCGTCCGAGGGTGGATCGAGGCCGGCCAGATCGTTGTCGAGGTCGAGGACCACGGCAGCGGCATCCCCGAGGAGCTCCTCGCCGCGGTGCTGGAGCCGTTCGTGACGACGAAGCGCGACCCGAGCGGCACGGGGCTCGGCCTGCCGCTCTCGCGCTCGATCGTCGAGGATCACGGCGGGACCCTCGCGCTGCGGAGCGCGGTGGGGCGGGGGACGACGGTCGTCGTCCGGCTGCCGCTCGCGGGCGCGGGGTGAAGCGGTCGGCGCGGGACGTCGGGTGTTACCGATCGTAACGAGACGTGGCCGAACGAGCCCGCCAACGTGCTTGCCCCGTGGACGAACAGGTATTCTCAAGGCTGCTTGCGTGGTATTCAGATCAAAGAGAGCAGCATTCCGCGAGCCGGGGGTGACAGGGGCATCGCCCCACGCGCTGCCCGGCCCCTCCTCCTCCTTCGTGTGCGAGGGAGGACGGGTCATGAACAACACTCTGGCTGCCTCTTTCCGCTCGGCGCGCCTGTAAGCCCGTCTCCGGCCCTCTCGACAAGCGCTGGAACTCCTCCGAGGAACCGTTCTCATGGCACAGACGTCTCCCCAAACCTTCGCCGTGACCCCCACGAGCAATGCCCCCGCGGCCGGGCGTGAGGTTGTCAGCAGCTCCACGCTCTGGAAGGTCATCTTCGCGTCCGCTGGCGGCACGATGATCGAGTGGTACGACTTCTATATCTTCGGGAGTCTCGCCGCGATCATCTCGACCCACTTCTTCCCGAAGGACAACCCGACCGCGAGCTTCCTCTTGACGCTCGGCACGTTCGCAACGGGCTTCGTCGTCCGCCCGTTCGGCGCGCTCGTGTTCGGGCGCATCGGCGATATCGTCGGTCGGAAGTACGCGTTCCTCGTGACGCTGCTGCTCATGGGCGGCGCGACGGCGCTCATCGGCTTCTTGCCGACGTACGACAAGATCGGGCTCCTCGCCCCGATCGCGCTCGTCCTGATACGCCTCGTTCAGGGCCTCGCGCTCGGCGGCGAGTACGGCGGCGCGGCGGTGTACGTCGCCGAGCACGCGCCCGACGAGAAGCGCGGCTTCTACACCTCGTTCATCCAGATCACGGCGACGCTCGGTCTGTTCATCTCGCTGGCGGTGATCCTCAGCACCCGCCTCCTCGTGGGCGAGGAGGCCTTCAAGGAATGGGGCTGGCGCATCCCGTTCCTCCTGTCGGTCCTCCTCGTCGGCGTGTCCTTCTACGTGCGTTCCCGCCTCAAGGAGTCGCCGATCTTCAGCAAGCTCAAGGCCGAGGGGAAGACGTCGACCGCTCCCATCAAGGACAGCCTCGGCAACAAGCGCAACTGGAAGGTCATCCTGGTCGCCCTCTTCGGCGCCACGGCCGGCCAGGGTGTGGTCTGGTACACGGGGCAGTTCTATGCCCTCTACTTCCTGCAGAACACGCTGAAGGTCCCGTTCATCACGGCCACCATCGTGATCGCCTCCGCGCTTGCCCTCGGCATGCCGTTCTTCGTGTTCTTCGGCGCGCTCTCGGACCGCATCGGCCGCAAGAAGATCATGCTCGCGGGCAACCTGTGCGGCGCGATCGGCTTCTTCCCCGTGTTCTGGGCGATGAAGCAGAACGCGGACAACCCGGTCGTGCTCACCGCGCTCGTGTTCGTGCTCGTGCTGTTCGTCACGATGGTCTACGGCCCGATCGCGGCCTACCTTGTCGAGGCCTTCCCCGCGAAGGTGCGTTACACGTCGCTCTCGATCCCGTACCACGTCGGCAACGGCGTGTTCGGCGGGCTCTTGCCGCTCATCGCCTCGTCGGTGACGGTCGCGACGGGCAACATCTACGCGGGGCTCCTCTATCCGATCGCGGTGGCGCTCATCACCGTGGTCGTCGGCGGGATCTTCCTGAAAGAGCGCAGCGACGTGCGCCTCTGGGACGAGCTCGATCGCGCGGCTTGACCGCGATCTCCCGGCGGACGGAGCGCCGCTCGCGCACCGTCCGCCGCCTCCCGCTCCTTGCAGATCCGTGAGATACGGGCTCAGCCGCCAGGCTCCGGAGCGAGGCATACGAAGGTACGCCGCCGCGAGCCGAACGACGCGGATGAGCCTGTAGAGCTGAGGCTCCTCCTCGAATTCCCGCGCTCACCTTGTCTCCGTCATATACCTGCCATTTCAGCTCCTAGGCGCCGCGCATCGTCCACGCAGAGCTGGTAGGGGCTCGGCCCCGGTGGCGCGGGAGGCCTCGGCGAACCGCCCGGCCCCCGTGGCGTGTGGTCGTCGCGCGCGGCACGGACGGGCTGAACTCGCCTGGGACGTCCTGTGCCCGACGTGCTGCGCACGCCGGACACAGGACGTCATTGGGGCTCAAACATCAGCCCGTCCGTGCCGCGCGCGACGACCACACGCCACGGGGGCCTACGGGATGTGGGACGGCATGGGGTGAGCCTGGGCGATGAGGCGATTCAGCTGAGAGGCGCTCTGTTACCGCGTCGCTCGAGCGCGGCCCTGATTTCGAGCACGAGCCACAGCGGCCGCGAGGGCACAGAGAGGTGCACCCGTGTGCTCTGTGCACCCATGGTTCAAATAGTTTCTCTCGAAGGAACCTGGATGGTCATGGGAGACGCGATGTTGGTGAATCGCGTCGATGAATAGTTTTGTTGCTACTGATGGGCTTCAAGGCCTCCGATGTGCACTGTGCTTCTTCGTTACATCGAACCACAGCATGGTATTGACGCATCGCCTGCTTGAGAGAGCAATTGTGCTTGACTCGGTACGTGGTGTGATCGAAGGGTCTCTCGTCGGGAATCTGGAAATCGGGGGCTGCGAAACAAAGATAGGTTGAGCGCGCCGTGTCATCTGCTTTGCGCGCGGCGCGTCGGCGTGGCATCTTACGGCACTTGCTTGCGGCCGTCCGGCCGCTCCTAGGAGAAAATTTATGCGCTTTGCTAGCTCGCTGAGCTTCGGCTTGGTTTCGATCGCTTGCTGCCTGGCTGCCTGCATCGCTGCGTCTCCAGACGACGAGGAGATCCTGTCGCTGGAGGGCGAGCTGCTCAGCTCGGACGGGACGATGTCGGCGGAGCTGTCGTACCAGTCGCAGTGGCCGACGGGGTACTGCGCCAACGTGACCGTGAAGAACGCGAGCTCGAAGGCGAGCACGTCGTGGGGAGTGGCGATCGGGCTCAACGGCGCGACGCTGGCCAACTCGTGGAACGCGCGGATCACACAATCGAACGGGACGCTGAACGCGGCCAACGAGAGCTACAACGGCTCGCTGGGAGCAGGAGCGTCGACGACCTGGGGGTTCTGCGCGAACGGCACGGGGAAGCCCTCGATCACGTCGGTCAACGGCAACGGGAACGGAGGCTCGACGTCGGTGAGCTCGAGCAGCAGCGCTTCGAGCAGCTCCAGCAGCGCTTCTAGCAGCTCCAGCAGCAGCACCTCGGCCAGCTCTGGCGCAGGGGGCAGCGGCGGCTCGGGCGGGAGCGGCGGCTCGGGCGGCAGCGGTGGAGGCCCGGTGGTCAACTCCGGCCTTCCGACGCCCCCAGGCCCCAGCAACGTGGCGAAGCCGTCGGGCGCGGCCGGTGGGTTCAGGGTCATCAACTGGGCCGGCTTCACGGGCGCCGTGTCGTATACGTTCGACGACTCGAACTCGAGCCAGATCCAGAACTACGACACGCTGAACGCGCTCGACGTTCCGTTCACCTTCTACCTCCAGACCGGCAAGACCGAATCGACGAATTCGGTGTGGCAAAGGGCGCTGAACGACGGGCACGAGCTCGGCAACCACACGAAGAGCCATTCGAGCAACGACAGCGGCGCCGATACGGACGCCGCGACGCAGTTCATCGAGAGCAGGTTCGGCACCAAGGTGTGGACGATGGCGGCTCCGAACGGCGCGTCCGTGTACTCGAGCATCGCCAGGACGCGCTTCCTCATCAACCGCGGAGTGTCCAACAACCTCATCGGCCCGAACGACTCGACCGATCCGTTCACGCTGCCCTGCTACATCCCGCCGACCGGCGCCTCCACGGCGACGCTGGATCAGCAGGTCACGAGCGCGCGGGACGCCAAGAAGTGGCGCACCGTCCTGGTGCACGGCTTCACCGGCGGCTCCGATGGCGCCTATCAGCCCGTACAGCTCCAGGCCTTCGTCGACCACGTCAAGCACTCCAAGGCGCTCGGCGACATGTGGCTCGACAGCGTGGTCAACGTCGGCGCTTACTGGCGCGGCCAGAAGGCGGTCTCCTCCGCCAGCACCTCGACGTCCGGCGGCGCAACGACCTACACGTGGCAGCTGCCCGACCACTTCCCGCCGGGTAGGTACCTGCGCGTGACGGTCAACGGCGGCACGCTCAAGCAGAACGGCGTTCCGCTGAGCTGGGATCCGCACGGCTACTACGAAGTGGCGCTCGACGCGAAGTCCGTGACGCTGTCGCCGTGACGAAGCGGGCCCGCGCCCGGCGGGCCCCCTCCCGCCGCGACGCGGCCCGAGCAACCCGGACCCGAGTCAGCCGCGGAGCGCTCTGTCGCCGAGCGGCTGGAGCTCGCTTCTGGCCTCGTGAGAGCAGGAATCGACGAGGCACAGAGGGCACGGACGAGAGCGCGCAGGGGTGGTGGGGGCTTTGGCCGAAGGTGGGGATGTTGAACCGCCAAGACGCCAAAAGACGCCAAGAAAAATCTTAGAACTCTTGGCGTCTTTTGGCGCCTTGGCGGTTTCATCGTTCCGGCATGGCAGGGGAGTTCCCCCGCCTCCCCGCGAAGGAGCTCTGTGTCCTCCGCGGGTCCAACGTGGCATCTTATGGAGTTTGCTTGCGGCCCGCTCGGCCGCTTTCAGGAGAAGAATTATGCGCTTTGCTAGCTTGCTGAGCTGGGGCTCCGTCTCGATCGCTTGCTGCCTGGCCGCCTGCATCGGCGCGTCTTCCGACGACGAAGAGATCCTGTCGCTGGAGGGCGAGCTGCTCAGCTCGGATGGGACGATGTCGGCGGAGCTGTCGTACCAGTCGCAGTGGCCGACGGGGTACTGCGCCAACGTGACCGTGAAGAACGCGAGCTCCAAGGCGAGCACCGCCTGGGGACTGGCGATCGGGCTCAACGGCGCGACGCTGGCCAACTCGTGGAACGCGCGGATCACGCAGTCGAACGGGACGCTGAACGCGACCAACGAGAGCTACAACGGCTCGCTGGGAGCGGGAGCGTCGACGACCTGGGGGTTCTGCGCGAACGGCACGGGGAAGCCCTCGATCACGTCGGTCAACGGCAACGGGAACGGAGGCTCGACGTCGGCGAGCTCCAGCAGCGCTTCGAGCAGCTCGAGCAGCGCTTCGAGCAGCTCCAGCAGCAGCGCTTCGAGTAGCTCCAGCAGCAGCACCTCGGCCAGCTCTGGCGGAGGCGGCGCAGGCGGCAGCGGCGGCGCGGGCGGTAGCGGCGGCGCAGGTGGCAGCGGCGGCGCGGGCGGCAGCGGCGGCGCGGGCCCTGGCTGGGACTGGGCCGGTATCATCGGGACCGGTCAGAGCCTGTCGGTCGGGGCACAGGCCTCGCCGGCCAGGGCGACCACCCAGCGCCGTCACAACCTCAAGCTCTCGCTGGGCAACGCCTCGGTGCCTCCCTTCGATCCGAAAAACAGCTCGCTCTCGATGGTGCCGCTGGTCGAGCCGATCCGCGCGCTGGCCACGGGCTACCCGAGCGCGTATCCGCGCAACATCTATGGCGAGTCGCCGCATACGGCCATGGGGGACCAGATCACGGCGCTCGTGCAGGCGGCGACGGGCGGCGATTACATCAGCGTTCACACGGTCGTCGGCGAGAGCGGACAGGCCATGTCGGTCATCCGGAAGGGCGCCACCGACACCGGCTCGACGGGTCGGGCCTACGCGGCGTCGCTGTTCGAGGCCGCGGCGATCGCCCGCCTCGCCGGCGCGGCGGGCAAGACGTACGGCGTCGGCGCGATCGTGATCACCCACGGCGAGTCGGACGCCGGCAGCTCCAGCTACAAGAACGACCTCATCAAGCTCTGGTCGGACTACAACGCCGATATCAAGCCGCTGACCGGGCAGACCCGGTCGATCCCGATGTTCGTGTCGCAGCAGCACGCCTATCCGAGCGGCTCGAACCAGCGGTCGGCGGCCACGCTCGCGCAGTGGCAGGCCGGGATCGACCGCCCGGGCGACATCATCTGCTCCGGGCCGAAGTACCAGTACCCGTACGCGAGCGACAACATCCACATGACCGCGATCGGCTACGAGCGGCTCGGCGAGAAGCTCGGGCAGATCTATAGCGAGAAGGTCGTGCAGGGCCGTGACTGGCAGCCCCTGCAGCCGACGCGGGTCGAGCGCAGCGGTCGCGTCATCACGGTGCACTTCCACGTGCCCGTGCCGCCGCTCGCCTGGGACAGCTCGCTCCCCGCGCCGCACCAGAGCGCGCTCACCGAGTGGGCGCAGGGGCGCGGCTTCGAGGTCCGCACGGCGAGCACAAGGATCCCGATCAGCTCCGTCGCGATCTCGGGCGACACCGTGCGCATCACGGTCGGCAACGATCTCCCCGCGACGGGCGTCTGGGTCGGCTACGCCATGACCAGCGACGGCACGGCGTTCTCCGGCCGGACGTGGCGCTCGGGCCAGCTGCGCGACTCCGATCCCTTCGTCGGATCGATGACGGGGACCGCACAGCCGAACTACGCGGTGGCGTTCGAGATGGCCGTGCCCTGAGGCTCGCCGGCGCGGCGCCTATCTCGGGATCACAGCCAAGGGAGGACGCTCGCTCAGCCGTTCACCGCTCCGAATGCTGGCCGAAAGCACTGGCGAGCAGCGCACGGCACTCTTCGGCGATCTGACGGTGTTCGCCCTCGCGGAAGTGCGCTTCGAACGACGCCTCGAGGGGCGCCGATGCATCCAGCGCTGATGCGCGCAGCGCCGCGTCCGCCGACGATGCCGCCTGCACGATCACCCGCGTCAGCGTCTTCGCGACATCGCCTAGATAGATTTGCCCGCGCGTCTCTGCGATGACGAGCGCCCTCTGGCCCGCCGCGAGCGCCGCGCGGAGATCGCGGGTCCCGAGCTCTGCCTCGGCCAGGTTCCGGTACATCTCCGCCAGATCCGAGCCGGCGCGGCTCTGCTCCCCGATTCGCACCGCGCGCCGCGCATGATCACGCGCCGCGTTCATCTCCTTCATGGCGCGCTCGGTCTCGGCCAGATTGCTGTATCCGATCGCGATCTGATGCAGATCGCCCGAGCGCTCCTTGAGCCGGATCGCCCGGAGGAACGTCTCGCGCGCCCCCGCCAGATCGCCCGCGCGGAGGCGCATCGCCGCCACGCCGTTCACGGCCAGGCTGACGAGGTGAGGGTGGGAGGCGTCCGAGACCAGGCGCGTAACCTGGCGGTACGTCCGCTCCGCGCTGATCGTCCGGCCACGCGCGGCGAGCGCGAGCGCGACGCCGAGCAGGATCGACGCGACGTCCTCCTGCCAGCGCTCGTCGCGCTGGCGTATCGTCCGGCAGATCCGGAGCCCCATCCGGGCGGCCCGCCAGCTCTCGTCGCGCCGCCCTTCGCGGCGGTGTAGGTACGTGAGCAGCGCGTACATCGCCGGCGTCTCGCGGAGCTCCCCCGTCTCCGTAGCGCGGGTGATCGCCCGCTCGGCGAGCGTCCGCGCCTCGGGGAGCGCGCCGCGGACCTTCGCTATCAGCGCGAGCCGCGCGTCGATGCGCGCGTCCCAGCTGATCGCTTCGGTCCGATCTCCCCTCGCTCCCGCGCGGCGCTCCACCCCGCGAATCAGCGCTCGCGCCTCCTCGTACACGCGCTCGGCGTCGTCGAGCCGACCGACTCGGCGCAGCGCGTCCCCGAGGTCGAAGCGCACGCGAAGGCGCTCCCCAGCGGCGGCGCTCTGCCGCTCCTCTGCGTCGTCGCCGCTGCGCTCGCCGTCGCTGGTCTCGGCGTCCAGGTCCTGCAGGGCGCGCGCCCGCTCGAGGTGGCGGATCGCCTCGGCGTTTTCGCCGAAGGACAAGGCTCGCGCCGCCGCCAGCGCATAGGACGATGCCGCGCGCGCTGCGTCCCCTGCGCGGTCGTACTGCACGGCCAGGAGCGCCATGGAGATCCCTGGCTCCGCCCGTCGCTCGATCCATGCGGCCGCCTCGAGGTGCAGCGCGCGGCGGAGCTTCGCGCTCAGCATCTCGTACGCCACCTCGTGGGTGGCTGCGTCGGCGAAAACCATCTCGCGCTCGCCCCGCAGCGTGGACGGCTCGCGCGGGCGGACGAGCCGCCGCTGCCGGAGCTTTCCGAGCAGTGCCTCCACCGAGGCGCCTGTGCCGGACGTCGCGCTCGCCTGCCGTAGGTGGTCGACGGCCCCTTGCCAGAACGTACGACCGACGACGGCTGCGTGCATGAGCACCTCGCGGACCTCGGGCTCGAGCCGGTCGAGCCGCGCCTGAACGATTCCCTGGATCGTCGCGGGCAATCGCAGCGCCCCGAGCCGCTCCTCGTGCAGCACCCACGCCTCCGCCCCTCGCGCCTCGATTGCGCCGGCGTCCACGAGCAGGTGGAGCAGCTCCTCGACGATGAGCGGGCTCCCCTCGGCGCGCTCGGCGAGCGCCCTCACGACGTCCGCGGACAGGCCCGGCACGCGGCGGAGCCAGTCCCTGATCATGTCCTCGATGTGACGGCGCGCGAGCGGCGTGATCTCCTGGCGGTGGTGCGCCTCGACGTCAGCACCGAAGCCGGGGCGGCGCTCGAGCAGCTCGGTGCGCGCGCTGCACACGAACAGGAGCGGCAGGTCCGCCATGCCCTGGACGAGGCTCTCCAGGAGGTCGAGGCTGGCGTCGTCGGCCCACTGGAGGTCGTCGCAGATCACCACGAGCGGCAGCTGCCGCGCGGCGAGGCGGGCGAGGCGCGTGAAGGCGGCGGTGATCCGCTGCTTCATGAGCGCCCCAGATTCCTCGGGTCCGAGCGAGGCGACGGTGGCGTTCAGCCCGGCTGCCTCTCCGAGGATCCCCTCGACCTGAGCGAGCGCGGCGTCGATGTCCGCGACGTCGATCTCCTCTCCGGTCGCGTGGCCCATCCAGCGGTCGTCATCCGGCGGCGGCGCCTGATTTTCGTGGCGTTCCCGGAGCCAGCGCAGGCCGAAGCGCAGCTTCCGGCGGATCGCGCGCTGGCTGTCGCGCGGGCGGATCCGGAAGCGTTGACGGAGCAGTGCCGAGGCGAGGCTGTAGCTGATGTCGGCGGTGAGCGGCGAGCACTGCGCGGTCAGCCCCAAGACCTCGCCGGGCCGGGCGGCGAGGCTCGCGAAGAGCTCCGCGAGGAGGCGGCTCCGCCCGGCGCCAGGCGGCCCGACGAGCGTCAGCAGCTGGGCCCGCCTCTCGGAGAGCACGGTCTCGAGCGCGTCGAGCGTGCGCTGGGTCTCGGCGCCGCGTCCCACGAGCTTCGTCACGAGGCCGAGGAAATCGGTCCGGCTGAACGCGACGTGACCGTGGATCGCGCCCTTGACCTGGTAGCAAAAGAGTGGCTCGGTTCGGCCGGCGACAGCGACGGGGGCGAGCGGCATCACGTTGAATCTGCCCGCGACCTGCCGGTACGTGTCCCGCGTGACGGCGATGACCCCGGCGGCCGCGGCCGCCTGCAGCACGGTGGCGAGCCGCACGGCCTCTCCGGCCACCACGAGTAGCCCCGGGCGCTGCGGCTCGCCGCTCGCCCGCGCGAAGACACGCCCGGTGGCGATCCCGAACGACGCGGCGAGGAGCGCAGGGGCCGCCGAATGCCGAGGCGTGGGGCTCACGCGCGCGGCGGTGATGCGGAGCGCGGCGACGACGGCACGCTCCGCGTCGTTGTCGGTCGCGCGCGGAACGCCGAAGACTGCGACCACGCTTGCGTCGCCGGAGCGCGTGATCACGCCCCCCATGCGCTCGACCTCCGCGACGGCAATTTCGCGGCTGCGCTCGGTGAGCTCGGCGATTTCCTCGTCATCGAGGTGCGAAGAGCGCGCGGCAGCGCTAGAGAGGTCGATACACAGGACCGTGCAGATGCGGTTCTCTCCCGATGCACGGAGAAATGCACCCGCCAGCGCGGAGGGCGGGGCAGGAGACCGGCGCAGCCGGTCGTCCACGGTTTGAGCGGAGCGCCGCGCTGGATCCGTCGGGAGCGTCGGCGCAAAACCCTGTCCCTGATCCGCCGCACGGCCCGTCGCAGCGAGCGCCTCCTCCGCCGGGGTGGAGCGCGCCTTCAGCAGGCTCGACCAGAGCTCTCGCATGCTGCGAAAGCGGGCGCCAGGCTCGACCGCAAGCGCGCGGCGGAGGACGGAGGCCACGCCGGGGTGCACGGAGGCGATGCCGGAGAGCAGATCCGGACGGCACCACGCGGTGCTCGCGGACATGAGAAGATCGACGAGGGACTCGCCCTGCAGCACGCGCTGGCCCGTTGCCACCTCGATCAGGACGAGCGCCATGGCGAAGACGTCGGTCCATGGCCCTGTGGCGCCGTACTCCCGGACGAATTGCTCCGGGGCCGCGTAGACGGGGGTGAACGCGCGTTGCCCCTCGTTCGTCGCGGTGCGAGCCGCTTCGAACGGGGTTGTCTCCTCAAAGACCTTGGCAATCCCGAAATCGAGCACCTTGATCCCGACGTTGCTGCCGCGTAGACGCGCACAGAACAGGTTGGCGGGCTTGAGGTCCCGGTGCGATACGTGGTTTTCGTGGGCGACGGCGAGCGCCTCGGCAGCCGGGGAGAGGAGCGCTATTGCCTCGTCGAGGCCCATGGGCTCGAGCCCTGAGCCGCGGCGCGCTGCCAGCGCGGCGGAGAGCGTCTCTCCCTCGAGCCATTCCATGACCAGGTAGGGTGTCCACACGCCGCTCGGAGAGGTGGTGGCACCGATATCGAGGGCCTGCACGATGCTGGCAGTCTGCCGCGAGAGCTGGTGGAGGAGCTGGCCTTCCCCCCGGAGCTTGGCGAGGAAGCCGTTCCGTCCGGCGGGGGGCATGTCGAGCGGCACCTGGAGGCACTTGACGGCGACAGGGACGTCGAGCCCGAGGTGGCGGCCGCGGTAGACGACGCCGAACCCCCCCTCGCCGACGACCGCCTCGACGGTGAACTGGCCGTCAAGCGTGGCGCCCACCCAGCCGAAGGGGTCCATCAAGGTCATGGCGGGCGAGGGTACCGGCGATCGGATGCCGTGAGAAGGGGGCGTCTTTCCGCGGACTTGCCTCCGTCGCGTCGCGGTTGCGGCCCGCATGGGGCGGTGCGGCGAGGCTGGCGTCACCTCGATCGGGATGTTGCCCCAGGCCTGGCCCTGGCCGGCCATCGGCCGGCAACAGCACGCCAGCGACCCGGGCTGCGCTCAAGGCAGGAAGCGTCGAGCGCGCGGTTCCGACGCGCTGAGGGCTGCGGAGAGCGGAGGGACGGCCGTTTGCCATGACGCCGCTCCGCAGGGACACGCGGCGGCTGTGGGTGCGCTCGTTTTTGCATATCCGTGCTGCGCGCCGACGAGCTACGGTCCGCGGCGAATTATGGAGGGAAAATCATGACGAGTCGGTTCTGGGCCGCGTTGTCGGCGGCGACGATGGGCGGTGCCATGTGTGCAACCGTCGCTGGATGCGGTAGTGACGAGCCCGTGTCAGCGACATGCCCGGAAGACCACCTGGTCCGGGGTGTCTGCGCGGGCGTGCCGGCCGGGGACGTCTGCGACGGCGGGACCTGCACCAAGGGGGTCGAGTGCACCTCGGTGGTCGATGTCGAGAGCGATGAGGCGCTTGCGTCTGCCGCTGCGGCCGCCTCGGCAGGCGCCTGCATCGCGCTCCGAGAGGGCCGGTACGGAAGCGTGGTCAGCGTCCCCGGCGGCGTGAGCCTCCTCGGGCGCTCGGCGGCCGCGGTGCAGGTTGAGGGGATCGTGCTCGCCGCGGGCGAGGGCGCCGTGGTGCGCGGGCTCAAGGTCGGACGAGAGGGTGTGAGCGTACAGGGGGCGATTGGCGTGCGTATTGAGTCAGTCCGGATCGTCGGGGAGAGGGGATTTGAGCGCGCTGGCGTCGAACTCCACCCGGGCTCCAGCGCCGCGATCGTAGACTCCGAGATCATCGATTCGGGACACGTTGGCATCTTCGCAGAGAACGCCGATGTGACCCTTGAGCGGAGCGTCATTTCGGGCGCCCAGCGCGGCGGGATCGTGATCCAGGGGATCCCGGAGAACGATTGCGATTCGGACTGCACCTGCGTGAGCCGCCCTGCGCTCGTCGTGAAGAGCAGCGTCATCCACCGGAACCACATCATTGGCATCTCGCTACGCGGCGCCATCGCCAGCCTGGAGGGCGTGGACGTGATTGACACAGAGCATGGCGACGCCATCGAGACGGGCTACTTCGGAGGCGGCATCTCGGCCGCAGAGTGCTCGAGCGTCACCGGCGCGATCAAGGTGCGGGTGCTCGACAGCAGGTCGTTTGGCATCCTTGTCGACCGGTCGACGGCCGCGCTGGGGGACGAGGAGGAGGCAGACTCCGTGGAGATCAGCGGGAATACACGGGGGCTATGGATCCAGAATGTGGCGCTCCAGAACGGCTGCCATGACCACGGGGACCACGGGCCGGGCTGCGTCATGCTGCACAACGGGAAGCTCGACGGCAACTTCGGCGTCGGCATTGGCGTCACCGGGCAGTCACGAGGGATCATTCTGTGCAAGTCGGCGATCACGGCGACTGCGCTCGAGCGGCTGCCTGTCTTTGACGGGGGGAATGAGCCGTCGGTCGACGACGTGGGCGACGGCGTCGACTGGCTCGACGGCTCGGAGGTGACGATCGAAGAACTGACCCTGCGCGGAAATGAGCGGCAAAGCCTGCTGATCGACGGTCCTGCGAGCGGGGTCATTACAGACCTCGATTTCACGGGTGACGCGGACAAGTCTCCCGTGCAGCAGAACTTCACGACGGGAGATAGGCCAGTAACCGACGGCATCACGCTGACAACCAACCCTGAACGCGGGCTCTCGATCCCTCAGCCGACTGGAGGCCTGCCGGCGGAGTGAGCGCGGCGAGAGCAGCGCGAACGGGTGCAGCGCAGCGGACCATGGATGCAAGGCTCGCCGTGGAGAGCGGAGGCGTTACATTGAGATCGTAGCGACTATCGTTGCCTCAGGGCTGGAACTCGCGATCCCAGCGCGTTGTGCTGCAGCAGCTGGCCGACGGCACCAGCCAGAACGTCCGCGCGACGACGGCTCCGTGACGATGCACTTCACGGAGATTCGGCACGAGCGGTTCACGCTATGTATGCACCATCCCCGAACTGCCGTGGGCAGATGCAGCGCCTCCATCAGCTCCTTCGCGCCGCACCTATACCTCGTTCTCCCGCGCCTCGCTCGCGCCGACCTCCACAAGCAGATAGCGCAATTCATCGGTCATGCGCGAACTCCCCTCGGCGAGGGCGAGCTCGACGTGCCGACTCCGCAGGTGCGTTTCTCGACGAACGCCTCGCCGCCGAGCCGGCCGTCGAGGCCCGAGCCGGCCCAGCCCGAAGGGGCTGGCGACGCCCGATCGTCAACGTACAGGAGGGCGGCCGGGCGAGAAGGCGACCGCGTCCTCCCCAAATGCGGGAGCGCGGGCAAGGTAACGGCCGGAGTGTGTCGGGCTATAGCAGTGCGGAAGCGCACGCATTCAGTGGGCGTGTATAATACCGCGAGCGCGGACGGCGGCACGCCGTGGCGTCAAGGCGGTGGGAGCGGCGGGAACGGCGGGAGCTGCTCTACCGGCGGCGGGGGTTCCAGATTGGCAGTCTCCACATGGCAGCGGTCGTCGGTCTCGACACAGTCCTCGGCGCCGCGGCGGGTACACCGCCAGCCGCTGCTGCCATCGAAGGAGGCGCGGGATCCGCCAACGTTCTCGCCGTTGAGATCGAAGGCGTTGCAGGCGAGGGTCGTGGCGAGAATTGTGACCTCGGAGCCAAAATTTGCGATCCCGGCGCGGGGGTTGTTGGTGATCGTCGCATTTTGGATTGTGGCCGTACCGAGAATTGTCACAATCCCATCCCCAAAGGTGTTGTTGTGGCGTGCCGTCGTGGTGCGCACGATGGTGGCCTCGATCGTCGCATCCGAGTCAATTACGACCACGCCGACCTCATGGTTCTGCTCAACGAGGCTGGCGCGAATGGTCACGCTCCCGCGCTCACCTCTGTCAAGGATACCCTCGACGCCGATGCCCTTCCCTCCCGTTCCATCCGCGCTCGGCTGGGTGGCACGGACCACGGTGGCCTCGATCGTCGCCTCCGAGCCAACGACCAACACGCCCACGTCATGGTTCTGCTCGACGACGCAGGCGCGAACGGTCACGCCCGCGCGCCCGCTTGTGTTACGGCCAGCCTGGACCACGATGCCGCTTCCCCATTCCCCATCTGCGTTCAGCTGGGTGGCGCGGACCACGGTGGCCTCGATCGTCGCGTCCGAGCCAACGACCAACACGCCCACGTCATGGTTCTGCTCGACGACGCAGGCGTGAACGGTCACGCTCGCGCGCTCGTCTGTGTCAGCATCATTCTGGACCACGATGCCCCTTCCGAACTCCCGATCTGCGTTCGGCTGGGTGGCGCGAACCACGGTGGCCTCAATCGCCGCGTCCGAGCCATAGACGAACACGCCCTCGTCATGGTTCCGCTCGACGACGCAGGCGCGAACGGTCACGCCCGCGCGCTCGCCTGTGCGAGGGTTTTTCTGGACGCCGATACCCCATCCTCCCGTCCCATCTGCTTGGGGCTGGGTGGCGCGGACCACGGTGGCTTCGATCTTCGCGTCCGATCCAGAGACGATCACGCCCAGATCATGGTTCTGCTCGACGACGCAGGCGCGGATGGTCACGCTCGCGCGCTCGTTGATGTCATGGCCAGCCTGGACACCGATGCCCCGCCCCGCTGTCCCATCTGCTTGGGGCTGGGTGGCGCGAACCACGGTGGATTCGATCGCCGCGTTCGAGCCAGCGACCAACACGCCCAGCTCATGGTTCTGCTCGACGACGCAGGCGCGGATGGTCACGCTCGCGCGCCCGCCTCTGTCAGGGTCATCCTCGACGTTGATGCCCCGCCCTGCCGTCCCATCTGCGCTCGGCTGGGTGGCGCGGACCACGGTGGCTTCGATCGTCGCGTCTGAGCCAATTACGATCACGCCCAAGTCATGGTTCTGCTCGACGACGCAGGCGCGGATGGTCACGCGCGCGCGCTCGCCTGTGTCAGGGGCATTCTCGATGTTGATGCCCCGCCCTGCCGTTCCATCTGCGCGCGGCTGGGTTGCGCGGACCACGGTGGCCTCGATCATCGCGTCCGAGCCAATTACGAACACGCCCTCGTCATGGTTCTGCTCGACGAGGCAGGCGCGGATGGTCACGCTCGCGAGCTCGCCTGTGTCAGGGTCATCCTGGACGCCGATGCCCCGCCCTACCGTTCCATCTGGACTCGGCTGGGTGGTGCGGACCACGGTGGATTCGATCGTCGCGTCCGAGCCAATTACGATCACGCCCACGTCATGGTTCTGCTCGACGAGGCTTGCGCGGACTGTCACGCTCGCGCGCTCGCCTGTGTCAGAGTCATCTTGGACGCCGATGCCCCATCCGAACTCCCCATCTGCTCTCGGCTGGGTGGTGCGGACCACGGTGGATTCGATCGTCGCGTCCGAGCCATTTACGATCACGCCTATCTCACGGTTCTGCTCAACGAGGGAGCCCTTCAGCACCATGCTCGTCCGGTGACGCGTCGCTGTTTGGGCAAATATCGCCTGAGACCCTGTGTTGTGCACCCACACCTGCTCGATCGTGACGTCATGCGCACCCGCCATGAACAGTCCGGCGCCCTCACCGGTCACGGCAAGGCGTCGGATCTCGGTCCCAGTCGCGGCGTTTCCGTCCACCTCAATGGCCTGGGCACTCGGGTCCGTCCCTCGGATCTCCACCAACGCAGGACATCGTCCCCACAGGCGCACCGCCTTGCCCCGGATCTCCACGTCTTCGGGGTAGGAGCCGTCCGCCACCGCGACGATGGCCCCGTCCACCGCTTCGTCGATCCCCCTCTGGATCTTCGTCCACGGCTTCGTCCTCGTCCCGTCGCTGTCGCCGCCCGCATAGGCCTGGTCGACGAACTGGGTGTTCGCCTCGACCGGAATGTCGCCCCACGGCTCATTGCCGCAGGGGGCGACCTCACGGCAGCTCGTTTCCCCAGGGATAGCCATTTGTCCCTCGGGACACCCGTTTTCCGGGAGGATCGCCTTACAGCCGCCGTTGCCATCGCCGGCGAACCCCGTTCCACACGCCTCAGGCGGCACCCCCGCCGGCTGGCATTCGCCGCTCTCCAGCGCAAGCTCACCAGGCGGGCACGGCATGTCCGGCGGAACCCCAGCCGGGTGGCATTCGCTGCTCTCCAGCGCAAGCTCGCCCGGCGGGCACGACATATCCGGCGGAAGCCCCGCCGGCTGACATACACCCGTCTCCAGCGTGTTCTCCCCTGGGCTGCACGGCCTCGGCTCGCAGGTCCCATCCTCCCGCGCCGCCTCGCCGGGCGCGCACGCCTTCGCCGCTGCGTCCACCTGATCACCACAGCCCATCACCACGAGCGCGGTGACGAGCGCCCACGTCCAGGCCACCGCGAGGGGCCATCGGACGATCCAGTCTCGAAAGTTCACCATACGAAGCACGCTCCTTTCGATTCGCGAGCCACATCGCGGCCGCTGGCGATCTCGAGCACGCGCACGTGCTGACCACGCGCTGATTCTCCCCGCGAGCGGCGGGCGCCGGCTGACTGCGCTCAAGCACGGAGGGTACCAAGCCCACGGGGCCACCATCTCCCTAAAACTCGCGCGCCGCCGCAATTCCGCCTCGATCCGCCGAGGGCCGGAGGCGGCCACGGCCGGCCCCCGGCCGGCCAGGGGATGCCAGCGTGATATCGAGATCGCCTCGACGAGCCAGCCCTCCCAGGCGACGAGTTGAGCCAGCTCTCACCTCCGCCATCGAGGAGAGTAGCCGGCCGTGCTTGTCGGCCTGCGGCGCGAGCGCGAGCCCGAACGTCCCACGGGCATTCCTGCGTGGACCGTTCCCGAAGCAGCTCACCGCTCCGAGTCATGGCTCGCGGCATCGGCGAGGAGCGCACGGCTCGCCTCGGCTTTCCGGCGAAAGTCCCCCTCGCAGAAGTGCGCCCTGGCTGCGGTTGTCGCATCCGAGTGAGCGCGGCGGCGCTCTCGGCGGATCCCGGCGCTGCATGCCAGGCGCCGGAGCACCGATAACGGTCCGGGCTGCGCACTCCACCCTCCCTAGTGCGCTGACACGATTCTGTTGAACCGGTCGGACCCGAAGATTCGCTCGGCGTCGCGAACGGTGAACGTCCAGTTGATCTTGCGGCGAGCTCGATCCGCAGCTGCGTTCCACTGCCGTACGCGAGCCCGGAGCGCCGCGAGCGTTGGGATGCGGTTGCGGCCGAGGCACTCCCTGGACACGAGGCTGGCCTCGAGCTCCGCAGCGTTCAGCCAGCTCGCGTGCTTTGGCGTATGATGAAACGCGAAACGGGAGGCAAGTGCGTGGCCCCGCTTGGCCCGAAGGCCTTGATGAGCGATGCAAGGGTGTGAGTGTTGAGGTTGTCCAGGACCAGATGAATCCGACACGCCCGCGGGTAGGCACGGGCAATACGCTCGACGGCGAGGGCGAAGGACGGACGCGTCCGGTCCTCCGTCGCATGGGTGAGATGGCGCCCGGTCTTCGGCTCGACAATGCAGAAGATGTTGGCCGTTCCCCGACGCACGTACTCGTAGTCGATGCGACGTGGCTTTCCCGGGCGCATCGGCCTGTCGGGCCTTGCGTTGTCGTGCAGGACGACTGGGCGCTCATCGAGCGCTACGACCGGCTCGCTCGGGTCGTGGGGCCGGGCGTACAGCTCCAGCACGTCCTTCATCCGCTCGACGAACGGCTCGTCGATCTTCGGAACGCACCACATTTTTTTCCCGCCAGGGCTTGATGTCCTGGTCGGCGAGGGCTCTGCGGATGGTCTCCCGGCTGACCGAGCGAACGATTTTTCTGCGCTCAACTTCGTCGGCAATCAAGGCGATGGTCCATCGCGCCCGCCCCTCAGGCGGCGGACCGCAGACCATCGCTATGAGCGCAGCAGTCTGCGCGCTGTCGAGCTGCTTGGAGCGGCGCCGCCGGGGCTCCTCGCTCAGCGCGTGCTCGACGCCGCCTTCCAGGAAGCGGTTGGCTACACGCCGCACTCCACGGCGGTATGTACCCGTCGCTTCCGCTGCCTGCGTGATCGTCCAGCCTTTGTCAAGCAGGCGTAGCGCCTGGATTCGCCGTGCGACGAGCATGCCCAGGGGGCCCTCCCGCTCGCGTTGGCGCAATGCCCGCTGGTCCTCCTGGCTGAGCTGGAGCCCCTTGGACCTGGGCCTCGGCTGCGTTCGTTCGTCGCTCACGCCCGCCTAGACGCACGAGCCGGGCGAAACGGATCGTCAAAACTGAGCGGCGGCACTAGCGAGCCGCGCCAGGCCGCTGTGCGCGCCGCCAGGCCAGGCACGGCGAGGCGCCGTGGGATCAAGGCTGCGGGAGCGGCGGGAGCGGCTCCACCCGGGGCGGGGGTTCCAGGTTGGCAGTTTCCACATCGCAGCGGTCGTCGGTTTCAGCGCAGTCCTCGGTGCCGGGACGGGTGCACTGCCAGCCGCTGCTGCCATCAAAGGAGGCGCCGGATCCGTCATCGGTCTCGCCGTTGAGATCGACGGCGTTGCAGGCGAGGATCGTGCCGAGAATCGTGACCTCGGAGCCGAAATTCGCCACCCCGGCGCGGGCGTTGTTGGCGATCGTGGAGTTCTGGATCGAGGCTGTGCCGTTCTCAATCATAATCCCATCCCCAAAGGTGTTGTTGTCGCGTGCCTTCGTAGTGCGCACGATGGTGGCATCGATCGTCACGTCCGAGCCATAGACGAACACGCCCACCTCACGGTTCTGCTCAATCAGGCAGGCGCGGACGCTCACGCGCGCGCGCTCGCCTGCGCCACGGCTATCCTGGACGCCAATGCCTCCCCCTCTCGTCCCATCTGCGCGCGGCTGGGTGGCGCGGACCACGGTGGACTCGATCGTCGCATCTGAGCCACTGACCAATACGCCCACCACATGGTTCTGCTCAACGAGGCAGGCGCGGACGGTCACGCTCGCGCGCTTGTCTGTGCCAACGCCAGAGTGGACATCGATGCCCCGCCCTTCAAGCCCATCTGCTGCGCTCGGCTGGGTGGCGCGGACCACGGTGGATTCGATCGTCGCATCCGCGCCAAAGACAATCACGCCCACGTCGTGGTTCTGCTCAACGACGCAAGCTCGGACGGTCATGCCCGCGCGCTCGCCTGTGTCAGGGTCATCCTGGACGGAGATACCCCATCCTCCCGTTCCATCTGCGCTCGGCTGGGTGGCGCGGACCACGGTGGATTCGATCGTCGCGTCCGAGCCAGAGATATACACGCTCACCTCATGGTTCTGCTCGATGACGCAAGCTCGGACGGTCACGCTCGCGCGCTCGCCTGTGTCAGGGTCAGCTTGGACCTCGATGCCCCGTCCGTGCGTCCCATCTGCGTTCGGCTGGGTGGCGCGGACGACGGTGGATTCGATGGTCGCGTCCGAGCCAAAGACATACACGCCCACCTCATGGTTTTGCTCGACGAGGCTGGCGCGAACGGTCACGCCCGTGCGCGCGCCTCTGCCACGGTCATCCTGGATGCCGATGCCCCATCCGAACGCACCATCTGCGCTCGGCTGGGTGGCGCGAACCACGGTGGATTCGATGGTCGCGTCCGAACCAGAGACAATCACGCCTATGTCACGGTTCTGCTCAACGAGGGAGCCCTTCAGCACCATGCTCGTGTGGCCACGCAGCGCTTTTACGGCAGCGATCCCCAAAGACCCTGTGCCGTGCACCCACACCTGCTCGATCGTGACGTCGCGCACACCCGCCATGAACAATCCGACGCCCTCACCGGTCACGGCAAGGCTTCGGATCTCGGTCCCCGTCGCGGCGGTTCCGTCCACCAGAATGGCCTGGGCACTCGGCGCCAGCCCTCGGATCTCCACCAACCCAGGACATCGTCCCCTCAGGCGCACCGCCTTGCCCGCGATCTCCACGTCTTCGGCATAGGACCCGTCCGTCACCGCGACGATGGCACCGTCCACCGCTTCGTCGATCCCCCTCTGGATCGTCGTCCACGGTTTCGTCATCGTCCCGTCGCTATCGCCGCCCGCATAGGCCTGGTCGACAAACTGGGTGTTCGGCTCGACCGGAATGTCGCCCCAAGGCCCATCGCCGCAGGGGGCGACCTCATGGCAGCGCGTTTCCTCGGGGATGGCCATCTGCCCCTCGGGACACTCGTCTTCCGGGAGGATCGCCTCGCAACCGCCGTTGCCATCGCCGGCGAACCCCGTTCCGCACGCCTCAGGCGGCACCCCTGCCGGCTGGCATTCGCCGCTCTCCAGCGCTAGCTCACCAGGCGGGCACGGCATGTCCGGCGGAAGCCCCGCCGGCTGACACGCGCCCGTCTCCAAGGCGATCTCCTCCGGGCCGCACCGTTGCCGCTCGCAGGTCCCATCCTCCCGCGCCACCTCGCGGGCCGCGCACGCCTTCCCATCCGCGTCCACCTGATCACCACAGCCCATCACCACGAGCGCGGTGACGAGCGCCCACGTCCAGGCCACTGCGAGGGGCCATCGGACGATGCATTCTCGAAAATTCACCATACGAAGCACGCTCCTTTCGATTCGCCAGCCACAAGGCGGCTGCTGGCGATCACGAACACACGCACGTGCTCGCCACGCGCTGATGCTCCCCGCGAGCGATGGGCGCCGGCAGACCGCGCTCAAGCACGGAGGGGACCAAGCCCACGGGGCCACCATCTCCTTAAAACATCGTGAAAACCTCGCGCGCCGCCGCGATTCCACCTCGGTTCACCGACAACCGGAGGCGGCCACGGCCGGCCGCCGGCCGGCCAGGGATGCCAGCATGGTATTGAGGTCGCTTCAGGGAGCGGGCCCTCCCAGTCGACGACTTAGCCAGCTCTTACGTCCGCTATCGAGGAGAGCAGCCAGCCGAGCGTGTCGGTGTGCGGCGCGAGCGCAGCCCCGAACATCCCCACAGGCATTCCCGCGCGTGGACCGCTCCCGAAGCAGCTTACCGTTCCGCGTCATGGCTCGTGGCATCGGCGAGGAGTGCGTGGCACGCCTCGGCTTTCTGGCGGAGCTTCCCCTCGCGGAAGTGTGCCTCGGCTGCGGTCGTAGCCGCCGCATGAGCGCGGCGGCGCTCTCGGCGGACCCCGGCGCCGCATAGCAGGCGAGGGAGCACCGAGAGCAGCCCGGGCTGCATGCTGCCCGCTCCCTGACGAGCCGCGCCATGGCGTCAAGACGGCGGGAGCGGCGGGAGCGGCTCCACCTTGGGCGGGGGCTCCAGGTTGCCAGACACCGCATTGCAGTGGTCGTCGGTCTCGGTGCAGTCCTCGGCGCTGTGGCGGGTGCACTGCCAGCCGCTGCTGCCATCGAAGGAGGCGCGGGATCCGTCAATGGTCTCGCCGTTGAGATCGATGCCGTTGCAGGCGAGGGTCGTGGCGAGAATCGTGACCTCGGAGCCGAAATTTGCGACGCCGGCGCGAGCGTTGTCGGTAATCGTGGCGTTTTGGATCGTGGCCGTGCCGTTCGCTATCGCAATCCCGTCCCCAAAGGTGTTATCGTCGCGTGCCTTCGTGGTGCGCACGATCGTGGTCTCGATCGTCGCGTCCGAGCCAAAGACAACCACGCCCCCCTCATGGTTCTGCTCAACGAGGCTGGCGCGGACGGTCACGCGCGCGCGCTCGCCTGTGTCAGGGTGAAGCTGGACGTCGATGCCCCGTCCGAACTCCCCATCTGCGCTCGGTTGGGTGGCGCGGACCACGGTGGCGTCGATCGTCGCGTCCGAGCCGCCGACGAACACACCCATCTCATGGTTCTGCTCAATGAGACTGGCGCGGACGATCACAACGGCGCGCTCGCCTGTATCGACGTCATCCTGGACGTTAATACCCCTTCCTCCCGTCCCATCTGCGCTCGGTTGGGTGGCGCGGACCACGGTGGCCTCGATCGTCGCGTCCGAGCCAACGACAAACACGCCCACGTCGTGGTTCTGCTCAACGAGGCTGGCGCGGACGGTCACGCTCGCGCGCTCGCCTGTATCGACGTCATCCTGGACGCCGATACCCAATCCGAACTCCCCATCTGCGCTCGGCTGGGTGGCGCGGACCACGGTGGCCTCGATCGTCGCGTCCGAGTCAATTACGACCACGCCCCCCTCATGGTTCTTCTCAACGAGGCTGGCGCGGACGGTTACACGCGCGCGCTCGCCTGTGTCACCGTCAGCCAGGACGCTGATGCCCCACCCGTGCGTCCCGTCTACGTTCGGCTGAGTGGCGCGGACCACGGTGGCCTCGATCGTCGCATCCGAGCCTTCGACATACACGCCCCCCTCATGGTTCTGCTCAACGAGGCTGGCGCGGACGGTCACACGCGCGCGCTCGCCTGTATTGACGTCATCCTGGACGCCGATACCCCTTCCTGCCATCCCATCCGCGTTCAGCTGGGTGGCGCGGACCACGATGGCCTCGAACGTTGCATCCGAGCCTTCGACAAACACGCCCATTTCATGGTTTTGCTCAACGAGGCTGGCGCGGACAATCACGCTCGCGCGTTCGCGTCTGTTAGCGTCAACCTGGACCTCGATACCCCATCCTCCCGTCCCATCTGTGCGCGGATGGGTGGCGCGGACCACGGTGGCCTCGATCGTCGCTTCTGAGCCCCTGATGAACACGCCCACCTCGTGGTTTTGCTCAACGAGGCTGGCGCGGACGGTCACGTTCGCGCGCTCGCGTGTGTCAGCGTCAACCTGGACGCGGATACCCCTTCCCCCCATCCCATCTGCGCTCGGCTGGGTAGCGCGGACCACGGTGGCCTCGATCGTCGCGTCCGAGCCACCGACTAACACGCCCACGTCGTGGTTCTGCTCAACAAGGCTGGCGCGGACGGTCACGCTCGCGCGCTCGCCTGTGTCAGCGGCAACTTGGACGCCGATACCCCATCCTCCCGCCCCATCTGCGCGCGGCTGGGTGGCGCGGACCACGGTGGCCTCGATCGTCGCGTCCGAGCCAACGACAAACACGCCCACGTCGTGGTTCTGCTCAACGAGGCTGGCGCGGACGGTCACGCTCGCGCGCTCGCCTGTGTCGACGTCATCCTGGACGCCGATACCGCAGTCTACCGGCCCATCTGCGCGCGGCTGGGTGGCGCGAACCACGGTGGATTCGATCGTCGCGTCCGAGCCGCCGACGAACACACCCATCTCGTGGTTGTGCTCGACGAGGCAGGCGCGGACGACCGCGCTCGCGCGCGCGCCTCTGCCACGGGCGTCCTGAACGGCGATGCCCCATCCGAACTCCCCATCTGCGCTCGGCTGGGTGGCGCGGACGACGGTGGATTCGATCGTCGCGTCCGAGCCAGAGACAAGCACGCCTGCGACACGGCTCTGCTCAACGAGGGAGCCCCGCAGCGCCATGCTCGTCTGGCCATGTGTCCCCTTTTTGGCAGCGATCCCAAGGTCCCCCGTATCGTGCACCCATACCTGCTCGATCGTGACGTCGCGCGCACCCGACACGCGCAGTCCGGCGCCTTCACCGGTCACGGCAAGGCTTCGGATCTCGGTCCCCGTCGCGGCGTCTCCGTCCACCAGAATGGCGTCGGCACTCGGGTCCGTCCCTCGGATCTCCACCAACCCAGGACATCGTCCCCGCAGGCGCACCGCCTTGCTCTGGATCTTCACGTTTTCGGCATAGGAGCCGTCCGTCACCGCGACGATGGCACCGTCCACCGCGTCGTCGATCGCCTCTTGGATCGTCGTCCACGGTTTCGTCATCGTCCCGTCGCTGTCCCCGCCCGCATAGGCCTGGTCAACGAACTTGGTGTTCGTCTCGATCGGAATTGTGGCCCACGGGCCATCGCCGCAGGGGGCGACTTCACGACAGCTCGTTTCTCCGGGGATGGCCATCTGCCCCTCGGGACACTCGTCTTCCGGAAGGATCGCCTTGCAACCGCTGTTCCCATCGCTGGCGAACGCCGTTCCGCACGCCTCAGGTGGCACCCCTGCCGGCTGGCATTCCCCGGTCTCCAGCGCAAGCTCGCCCGGTGGGCACGGCATGTCCGGCGGAAGCCCCGCCGGCTGGCATTCCCCGGTCTCCAGCGCAAGCTCGCCCGGTGGGCACGGCATGTCTGGCGGAAGCCCGACCGGCTGACACGCGCCCGTTTCCGGGGTGATCTCCTCAGGGCCGCACGGCTTCCGCTCGCAGGCCCCATCCTCCCGCGCCACCTCGCCGGGCGCGCACTCTTTCGCGGCCGCGTCCGCCTGGTCACCACAGCCCATCACCACCAGCGTGGTCACGAGCGCCCACGTCCAGGCCATTACGAGGGTCCATCGGGCGATTCGTTTCCGAAATCTCACCATCACCATATGAAGCAGCCTCCTTCCTCCGCCGGCTTCCAGTGATCGCGGAGGGGCACCGCGCCTCGACCACGCTCTGACTCTAAGAGATTGTTGTAAAGAACACAAATCGTTGGTGCTATGGACAGCCTTGTCCATAATTCTGAAGGATGACGAAGCGATCCCCGATGTTGATGACGCTGTCCCGCGTCAGGTCCAACGCCGGCGACGCCGGTGGGATAGCCTGTCCGAACGACGCGACGAGGAGGCGCTCGTCCTCTGGGTTCACGCAGCCGTTGCCGCTGAAATCTCGGAGACGTTGATGGGGCCTGTGAAACCACGGATCCAAGGGGCAACATGCTGACACGCCCGAACACGGTGTAGCTGCTGCACCACACCCTACACCTTAACTCACGACGCCGAGCTGCTCCCAACCGCCACTGAACTGCGAGTTCGCGAGGAGCCGAGCTCGTCCAGCCGCACCGGTTGACCGATTCACGTGACCAGTTCTTCGTAACTCGATTCATATCCAGAAGTCGTCCCTTGCGTTGCGCTGTTGTCATGGCAAGAAGGCGGACGGTGTGCCTGATAACCACGCCGAAAACGCTAACCTGCCGGCACGCCACGGCGCACTACCACAAAAGTGGTATTCACGTTGCCCGTTCGCGGATCCATGCTGGGCCATCGAGCACGGATTGCCGCACGCCTAATGCGCGAGCTGGTTTGCCCGTCCTCAGCATAACCGAATCGTCTATGCCGCATCGGAGGGGGCTCGTGCAAGGCTCTCCTGCTTCCGAACGGCGCGTGCTGGAGGCGGGCGGAGCACCGGATCCCAGAGAAAATCACGCCGTAGTGACGCCAGGATGGCCACGAACGAGGGGAGTTCTGCTGAGCGCGCTCATCCCGGGCTGTGCGCCAGGGTGCGCCTCGGATGTCCGCCGCGCGCAACTGGCGCTGCCTCCGTCCGATGGCGGTGCGGACGCGAGCGGGTTGCTGGAATACGATGAGCTCATCGGTATCGACTGGAACGGCGATGGACGGGGCAATGACCAAGGTCCCCGCTCGGGGAAAGATAACTGGCCCCAACCCCACCGATCGGCCCAAGAGGGGTGCCAAGCGTAGCGTGCTGACGGAGGCGTCGGGCGTCCCCGCGGGCGTCGTCTGCGGGTCATCACCTGGCGCGCGGCCGGCCTGCTGGAATGGGTTCTAAGTAGAATTAAGAAGACTTGTCGATGGCTTTGCTGGCACTCCCTGGGCGTGGCGCCGCACGAGCCATGCTCGTCGCGCTGCATCTCAGCCGTACAATGTCACAAGGGAAGGAGAACGAGATGATATGACTCTCATACACGTCGACACCCAAAGTACTGCACATGGCTACGTCGCTCTCTTGCTGCGTCGCATCTGCCTCGCAATTGTCGATCAGTCTGCGAGCCACCGGACACCGAGCAGCCGGATCCCAACTCCCGGCATTAGCAAGATTCGACCAAGGCAGGCGCACTTCGGTCGGCCCCACTCAGATCGACTGGTCGCGCTCGCGTCAACTGCCGTATCGTTCGTCGTTGGCGCATGTAGTACACCCCCCCCGGAGTCATCAGGACAGGATAGTTCTCCGCCGTCGTTCATTGAGGACGTCCACGTCACAAATGCGACACCTTGCGTCAACGAGCCTTTTACCGTTGAGGCGGCGATGGCCCACGTCGATGGGCTCGCAGAGAGCGCGCCGTGGGTCTCGCTCAACGGCATTCCCGGCGCCAAACGCGTGTTTCAGTTCCCTTCTCCAGGCGAGTACCTCATTCGCGCCAGCGCATTTTTCAACGGCATGGCTTCCGGACAGACCGTCCGAATCGATGTGCGCGAGTGCGCGGAAGCTGCCACACACGCTCGGCTTTCAGTGGACGTGAGCCCATATTCGCCGTATCTGACAAATTTTCGTGTTCTGAACGCGGCGGACTTTCCCGGCCCGAGCCGGCGCTTTCTCTGGGACTTTGGCGACGGCACAACCGAAGAGACTAACGTGCCGTACATCGAGCATTCCTACCTGAGCTCGCTGGATGCAACGACCGAAACCCTTTCATTCGACGCCGTGCTCAAGATTAGACGTGATGGTCATGAAGACATCGTAACCCCAAAGACAGTAACTATGTCGAACTTCTACGCCGAAACCCGTGTGCGCGGGTTTGTCCGGCCGCCGGTCGTCGCAAACGAACGCATGGTGAGAGATGGCCGAGCGCTACGGGGTTCGTTCACGATCTCCAATCTTGAGCCCACGCCACTCACGCTTCGAACTAGACGGCTTCAGCGACACTTCTGTGATCCTGATCTGGATCCTGTCACTATCGGAGAGGATCCCAGCGCATGGCGTATTGGCACGTTTTCCACGGGGGAGGCGCTCACTGTCGCCTCGAACGGAACGACTTCGCAGGAGTTGGTGCTCGATAATACGCAGTTCGGAAGCAACGTCTGTGCAGTGACATTGCTATTCGAGGGCTCGACCGGCAGTGGTGTCGCAGCCCGCGTAGCAGTGCACTTCGAGACCCCAGAGCCTGGGCTATTTACAGCACAGGTCAATAATCCAGGGCTTCGGAACGTCCTGAACTACGTTGCTTCTTCGGGGCTCGTCTCCGATCGCGACCACCTGAACGAGCGCGACCTGGAGCGACTGTGGCAGCAGGACTACATCGGTGAACCGCCTGGCATCGGCGACATCGATGCCGGCGCACTGCAGGCGGGCGGCACGCTTGGCGCACGATGCGACCCGGAGCAGGCGCCCCCAGAGGCCGGGATATCATGTCAGGCCACGGAAGACTGGACGGTTACGCCGCCGCTCATTCGCAATGCACTCAAGGGCGACATCTTTATCGTGGCGGGCTGCGGTCCGATCGGTCAGCTGTTTCGCGTACTCCTTCCGCGTCAGACATATACGCACGAAGGGATCATGACTCGTAATTACTACGCGCTCAGTCACACGACAGTTGAACCCGGACGCATAATCGACTCCGTCGGGCATGGCCTTAGGAAAAACATGGATGAAAACATACTTCGCTATGGATGGCCCGGCGCTGTTCACGCCTCCGTAAACGCTGCGTTCAACGGGCGCCCGGAGATCGATCCAGACGGGAAGGTGTGGAAAGTTAGCGGATTTCGCGCTTCTGGAACCCAGTGTCAAGGCGACGCGGCTCTCAATCCTCCGATCGTTATTCGTCCGCCGCCAGGAGCGGACTCTTCGATCCGCAGCCAGCTTCATGCTGCCGCGGATTTTGCTGCGGGCGTACAGTCACATTATCGATTCTTCGCCTACACCCAGGCAAACATCGCTTTTGGACCGGATGGCAACTTCGACGGAGGGAACTATGTCGGCCCGACGGACGGCGAGATTGCTCAGGTGTCCACTAGCTTTATCTGGCACGCGCTCAAGTCGGTCGGCGTCAATCTGGAGGGGACGAATCAACTCGAAGACGCTGACGTGAGGCGCGGGGCGGCGGCCCCTCCGACGGATGGAGGTATCGTTGATGGCCTCTATCTCTACTCTGAATCGGACCGCCGAGAAGGCGCCATGCAGATATATTCGTCGACCTACAATAGTGTCAAAGCCGCGCAGGGGGGATTTGGTGTATTTAACGTATTTACGGATCAGGCGGACGATATCGCTTCGCAGTTTACGAACTGCTTCGGGAGCGACCAATGTGGTGAAGATGGAGCCCAAAGCCGCGACTATGAAAGTCCCGGTGCCGGTGTCGCGGTGAGTCCCGACGACTTTCGGTTCTGGGATGGGCCCGACACTGGGGGGGTCTTCGGTGATGAGGAGCTCCTCATCTATCGATCGGCCGATTATCGACGAATCTATCGATGGGCCCCGTCCGGCGGTACTGGATCCGTGAGCGGAACGGTGAAGTTCGCTGACGGTACTCCGGTCCAGGGAGCGACAATCACGGTGGCGGGCAAAGACGATGGCTCGAGCGCTCTGGGTGAGTTCGACATTCGAGCAGTACCTGCAGGGATTTTCGAGGTACGTGCAGAGAAATCTGTGCTGCGCGCGGACCATTCGCAGCCATGTCCTCCGGACGGTTCCGACCTTTGCGATCACCTCATCGACGTCGAGCGAATCACGGTTGCGGCGGACGCAGATACATCCGTGGAGTTTGTTCTCGAAGTCGAGCGCGCTATCCCTCCACCGACGCTCAAGCTGCACAGTCGACGCGTCGAGTTCTCGGGGACTGCTCACCTCGTCGATCACGAGGCGGTTCGTGCCAATGAAGTGGGAGATTTTGCGCTTCTGGGAGCATGTGAGGTGAGTCCGCTCCAGCGAAGTGCCACCACGGCAATCCCGGGCACCCGCATGTGCGTGGGAGGCGAGCTGGTTGTCGAAATTATTGCCCATTGCGATATTCGAGATGATAACGAGACTGTTGACGTCACCATTGAGACTGTGATGAGGGAGGGGAGAAATTGTGGCACAAACGACGTCGCTGACCGGAAGGCAGTCGGTCCCATCGCCGCGTGCGCGGCGCCAGCGGGTTGCGGCGGCACCGTCTCGATCCATCTCTACAACGGCGAACGATTCGGCGGCGATACTGCAGACATTCAGCTCGCGTTTCGGAACGTTTCAGGCGCGCAAGAAATTACGCTCCCGAATGTGAGGCCGGAAAACATGCGTCGTGTGACGCTTTCGGGTGACATAGAGATCGAGGACGACGATGTCTTCGATCTGGAGAGCGACCGTTTCGTGCTCGGTGAGGAGTGTCTTGTCGATCCGTACCATCGTGAGGACACGGTTTCTTGGTCCCGGTGCGTTGCCGGCGAAGTGCGCCTCGAGATCGACATTGATTGTGAGCTTATGTACGACAATGTGGGTGTGAATGCCGATGTGCATGCTAGATTGTATGAAGGAGTGAGCTGTGGCTCCGATGACGAGGATGGCAATCAGAACCGCAGCTTCGTCGTGGCGCCGTGTGATGGAAGCTGCGTGCCGGTCACCTCCGACTTTAAAGTGGAAAATACTGACGAGAGAGGTGACTGGGCGCGCGTCGTGCTCAGGATGGTGAATGAGCGGCGCTAGGTGATAGTATATGCGACGTGAATGCTACATTGCGGCAGCGGAGCGATCTGTGTTTCGGGCGCTTTCTGCGCGTCTTTTGCACGGAGGAGCTCGTCTGGCTTGCCAAGCAAGCTTGGCAGCGACTGTGATCGTGCTCGGGTCGTGTCACGCGGAAGAATCATCGTCTGTTGGCGGCGAGCCCGATGCCGATTTCTGCGCGTCAGATAATCACCAGACCGCGATCGAAGGTGAGTTGCTTGCCGAGGTCAACCGTTTGCGTAAAAGCGGGATGTCGTGCCCCACCTCAACATTCGAGCCAAAATTCCCGATTGAGGCGTCACCAAGTCTGGGTTGTACTGCGCGGCGTCAGGCCGAGGACATGTCGATCCGCGGCTTCTTCTCCCACCGGAACCCCGACGGGGATGGTCCGCTCGAGCGAGCAGGTCAAGCAGGTTTTCGCGGTATCGTCGGCGAGAACCTAGCGTGGGGACAGGCCACGGTAGCCGACGTCATCTCCGCATGGCTCGCGAGCCCGGAACATTGCGAAGCGATGGCATCCGACAGGTACCGGCTCGGGGGTGCTGGGCGCGCAGTCAGCGCGAGGGGCCGGAACTACTGGACGCTTATGCTTGGAGCGGAGGGACAAGCCTCTGGCCCCTAGGTCAAGCTTGCAGAGCTCGCGCCTGGTGGGATCGTATCACCTCCATCGCAGCACAGAGACACGTCTCGTCCGCAGCTGTCGCTTGAGGGCCGGCAGCGGCTCCTACTTGAGAAGATCCACGAGCGCGGCCGATAGTGTTGTGAACCGCACGGTGTAGCCGCGCTGGAGCGCGAGCGTGCCGAGGCTCTGGGCGAGCATCGTCTAGCCGACGCCGCTCGGACCCCGGAGCAGGACGTTGTCCGCGGTCCCCATCGGCGGTGACGCCCTCTGTGCACGCCTCCGGCGTCAACCCCGGCCGGCAGGTATCGGCCGGCCTCCACCGCAAGCTGTCCGGGCGGGCAAGGGCGCGTCCGGCGGCACCCCCACCGGCTGGCCCACGCCCGTCTCCAGGGCGACCTCGGCCGGGCCGCTCGGCGAGGGCTCGCACACCCCACCGTCGCGCGCCACCTCGCCAGGAGCGCAGGCCGTCGCGGCGTCGAAACGTGAGGAAGTGAGCACCGGCAGCGCCGACTGGCCACGGTCACCGGCCACCTGGATCACCTCACCCAGCGCTGTTTCCTGCCGGAGCCACGTGCGGCCCTCCCGCAGTCCCTCGTGTTTCCAGCTGGAGCCATTTCTGGACGCCCTCGCCTAAAGATTGCGCCCAGTCCCCGACGGATCCTACGGCACGCCCATTGCGATGACCCGCTGCACACGCTGCGAGCTCCCGCCGGAGCGAGCCTTCGATGGCGCTGCGAGCCCGCAACCCTTCCCAGAATGCCTGCGCACCGGGCCGGAGGAGCCGAACATGACCTCGATTCAATGCCGTATTGCGCATACACGCAAGGATCTCGACGACGCGCTTCGCGTCCGCTGGGCCGTCTTTGGCCGGGAGCTCGATCTCCTCGCGGCCGCCCCCGCTGCACCGCGTGAGGTGGACCCGTACGACACCCTGGACACCACGCTCCATTTCGTCGCCTACGCGGAGAGTCAGCCCATCGCGACCACCCGGCTGCTGCTGCCCAATCCGGAGGTTGCGTGCGCCCGCGGCGTCCGTCTCGGGGTGGACCTCGAATCCAGGTTCGATCTCGGTGCCCTCAAGCTCCCGGGGCTCTCGCTCGCGGAGGTCACCCGCTTCTGCATCCTTTCGCAGCATCGGAGCAGCGGCGCCTTGGAGGCGCTCCATGCGGCCATGGTCGAGGAGAGCCACCGTCGCGGCATCACGCACTGGATCGCCGCGGTGAACGCAGAGACCGACCATGCCGGGGACGCCGCGATCATGCTCCAGCTGGCCGCCGCGCTCGGGCTCGTGAGCCCCCGGGTCCGGGTCTCCCCGCTCGGCGGCGACCTCCCGCCGACCTCACCGGGCTTCCCCTTCTATGGTGAGGAGGAGCGCGCGTGGGCCCGCGCCGGCGATCTCGCCGCGTTGCAGCTTCCCCGGCCGCTCGGTGCGTTCACTCGCCGGATGGCCGCGCGTTTCATCGGTCCAGCGCGCTACGACGGCCGCTTCCGCCGGTTCGCCATGCCCCTGTTCGCCTCGGTGGAGGAGCAGGCGAGGGCGCCGCGACCCGTGAGGACCACACCCGTGACGCGCAATGCCGCGTGAGCGAATGCGACCCATCCATTTCGAACGGAGGAACACGATGGCAACCGAAACAACGGACTGGATCACCACCCTCGATCAAGAGGTCGCGGCCCTGGTCATCCGCCTGGACGCAGATCCTGCAGCCCGCCGGCTGTATGACGGCACCACGACAGCCACGGAGTACATAGCCTTCCTCGAGCAGATCTATCACTACGTGCGCTGGACCCGCCCTTTGTGTGCCTACGCCGGCGCGCGGCTCGCGGCCACGTGCATCGGAGGCCCGGGCGAGGCGCGTGGTGCGGACGGACGAGCCGTTCTCGCGGCCCTCCTGCTCCGCAAGGCGGAGGAGGAGTCCGGGCACGAGCAATGGGCCCTCGATGATCTCGCCGCCCTCGGGCGCGACCCGGAGGTGGTGATGCGCGCCGAGCCCGCGCCGGCGACACAGGCCTATATCGCCTGGAGCCGCTACACCGCCGAGGCGGGCGCGCCCGAGGCATTCCTGGGCACGGCGTATGTGCTGGAGGCGCTATCGGCCCACCGCGCTGGAGACGCCGCCGCGCGTCTTGTGGCACGCGCCGGGATCCTGGGCATCGAGGGCGCGGTGCGGTTCCTGCGGGGGCACGCCGACGCCGACGAGGGACATGTGCGTGAGCTCGCGGAGCTGCTCGCGACGATCCCCGGGCCGGAGGCGCGGGAGGCCATCCTCCTGTCGGCGCGGGTCACGCGGACGGTCTATCCGGACATGATTGCCGGCGCGCTGGCCGGCGCGGCCTTGCTGACCGCGGCCTCACCCATCATGGCGGTGGCGAAGCGGGCGGCGCCGGGCCGACTCAGCACCGCTGCGCCGCATAAGCCATGAGCGCTGTCCGGCTCGGCACCCCCAGCGCGTCGTAGACCCGCTGCAGGTGCTTCTTGACGGTCGCTTGCGCGCACCCGAGATCCTCGGCGATCAGCGCGTTGTCCCAGCCGCGCATCACGCGCTCCGCCACCTCGACCTGCCGGTCTGTCAGGCGTCCTCTCCACGCAGCAGGAGCCGCTGCAACCGCTGCCTCGCGCAGCTCGACCACCCAGAACGTCCGCCCCCGATCGACGAACGGCACAAAGTCGGCGCGCAGCTCGCCGCGCGATGTGCGTCGCACCCAGGGGGCAGCCCAGGCGCCCGCAGCAGGTTCTGCCGCGGCGGCACCGAGCGCGCCAGCAAGCGGTACCGGGAGAGCACCGGCGCTCCGCTCCACAGCCGTGAACCAGCGCTCGAGCAGCGCCTCGGCCTCCGCGCTGCGCGCGAGCACGGACGCAGGCGGGGCGACCACCAGGACCTCGATGCCCTCGCGGCGAAGCGCCGCCTCCAGCGCGTCGCCGCGCCGCACCGAATCTCCAAAGCGCCGGCAGCTTCGCGTCGCGGCCGCGATAGAAGGGGCAAGGCGGTGCAGGAGGGCCCGGTCACGGTCCGAGAACGGGCGACGTCGATCGCGGTAGAGGGTGATCCCGCCGTGCCAGCCCGGCTCGACCGCGAGCAGGACCGCCATGGCCTGCTCCAATCGCATCCCGAGCTCCCGGCTGCGCCGGTACATCACGCTGCCCTCGATGGACCTGCGGGGTAGCATCTCGCTGTCGCGCAGCACCACGTTCGGCCGCGCGATGACCGCGCTCCGGACGAAGTCGTGCCGCGCGAGCTCGGCGTATCCCGCGAAGAGCTCCGGAGGCAGATCGGCGACGGCCCAGTCGTACGCCGTAGGATCCCCGGGGAGCGAGACGCAGAGCGCGCCGTGATCCGCCGGCACCAACTGGCAGAGCGCGCCGTACGCCCCGCGCAGGACTTCGTGGAGATCCAAGGAGCTGTGCAGGATTTCGAGGAGTTCCCACGTGATCCGCTGCTCCCGCGCCGTCAGGTGAATGGAGGCTCGCATCGGGGGTGGAGAATACCCGAAAGCGCGGCTCTCCAACCTCGTGCGTACCACTAAAGGAGTACGCGACGCGACCGGTCCAGCGGTCTGGGAGTTGGCGATCGAGGCTCCTCTGGCCGATCCGTCTGGCGCACAGCCGTCATGTCCGGGCCGGTTCCCATGCGCGATGTCCTTTCTTTTCTGGCCCGGCCAGCCGGGGGCGAGCGGCCCTCGCATTGCGACGGTGCGCTTCTTCAAATCACCCGTTCCGTCCACCCGGAATTCCGCTGCGGCGATCCCCGCAACGTAGCTCCTTCCGTCCCGCGTCCGGAATGGGACGTCGCGCACAGCCTGAAGCGCTGGAAGAGGGGTCATATCGCGCCGCGGCTGGCGGCTGCGCTCGACTCCTGACCGAACGGGCCGTCCTTCCAACGGTGACCCATGTCGTCGGAAGCGGTACTCCGTCTCAGAACCTGTCCGCGGCGTCCCGAGATGGTCCCATGACCCTGCAAACGTGTACGGTGATGCCCTGGTCTTCAACCATCAAATCGGCTCCGACGACCCTTCGACGCTTTCGCGCAACCCGAACCGCTGGATCAGCGTATAGGCGAACTTCCTCCCGATCCCCGCCAGCTCCGCGGCCTGCGACACGTTGCCCCCGGTCTGCTTGAGCGCGAGTTCCATATAGGCCTTCTCGTACTCCCTTGCGACGCGGCTCCGGCCGGCGAGCAGCGGCTCGTCGAGCCGCACGTCGAGCCCACCAGAATCACCGGAACCCGAAGGCGGCTGCGCCTCCGAGCCGGCAGGTGCCGGCGCGCCAAGCGCCAGAGCACGCGCCACCGCATTGCGTAGCTCCCTTACGTTGCCATGCCACGACTGCTCGCCGAACAGGCTGACGACGTGCTCAGAGAGCGGCGCAGCGCCGGGGATACGGCTGGCCAGTTGCTGCTCCAGGTGCCGCACCAGGAGCGGGATGTCTTCGAGCCGCTCGCGGAGTGGGGGGAGGCGGATCGGCACCACGGCGAGGCGGTAGTAGAGATCCTCCCGGAATGCACCCAGGTCGACCGCGCGGGCCAGCGAACGGTTTGTTGCGGCGATCACCCGCACGTCCACGCGGCGCGGCTTGTTCGAACCGACGCGCCGCACCTCACCGCTCTCCAGCACTCGAAGCAGCTTGGGCTGTAAATCTGGAGGGAGCTCCCCGAGCTCGTCCAGGAAGAGCGTGCCACCGTCGGCTTCCTCGAACATCCCCACGCGGTCGTCCAGGGCGCCGGTGAACGCGCCCTTCTTGTGCCCGAAGAGTTCGCTTTCGAGCAGCGTCGACGATGCCGTCGAGCAATCGAAGACGACGAACGGCCCGTCCGCCCGCGTGCTCGCCTCGTGGACTCCGCGCGCGGCGAGCTCTTTGCCGGTGCCGCTCTCCCCTTCGATGAGCAGCGTGGTGTCCGTGGGCGCCACGCGCTCCAGAACCGCGAAGAGCCGGCGCATGGCGACGCTCCTGCCGAGCAGGCCGCCGAATCGATCCCGCGTGGATATCGGCAGCTCCACGATCGTGCTCAGCATCCGGAGCCGTAGAGCCGAGCTCCCGATCGTGATCGACGAGTCGGGCCGCGCGTAGGCGTCGCGTACCTGGACGCCATCCACGGTCGTCCCGTTGCGGCTGCCGGGATCGATGACGCGGATCCGGTCCCGCTCGATGCGCAAAACAAGGTGCTGCCGGCTGACCTTCCGGTCCTTGAGCTGAAGATCGCAACCGGCATCGCTTCCGACCCTCGCCTCGGGACCGGGGAGCTCGATGACAGACCCGGCGTCGGGCCCGTGGACGATCTCCACGCGGATCTTGTTGGAGCGCAGCATCAGCCGGTCTGCGGGTGGCTGAGCGGTGATGGTGCCGTCATCGGAGCGGGACATGGAAGGAGCGAGCCGATCCGCCGGTTGTTCGCCGGCGGACCTGGACGGAGCGATGCCATGCTGGCCGGGGCGGGGGCGCAGGTACAAGCGTGCCAGCCAGCATGCCGAGGGGACAATATTTCGGGGGTAGGGCGGTCCAGAGGTGGTTCTTACCCTACACGTCAAGGAGGATTTCGCCTCCTCATCCAGGTAGTCCCGCCTGAGGAGGCGATATCTGTCCCGGCGTAAAGGGGACGGCCGGGCGTCTGGCCATGGACAGCCAGACGTCTGGCGATGGATAGCCAGGCGTCTGGCCGACCCCCGTCACAGCCGCGGATCGATCGGCTCGCTCTCCAGCGCCAGCACCCCGAACACACACTCGTGCACGCGGTGGAGCGGCTCGCCCTCCACGAAGCGGTGGAGCGCCTCCAGGCCGAGCGCGTACTCCCGCAGCGCGAGCGCGCGCTTCCCTGACACGCTGCGGCTCCGCAGCCGCGCGAGGTGCTGCGGCATCAGGTACTCCGGCCCGTAGATGATGCGCAGGTACTCCGGCCCGCGGCACTTGATCGCCGGCTGGACGAGCCCGCGCGGGCCGCGGACCACCCACTCCCACGACTTCACCACCATGCCCTCGCCGCCGCGCTCGACCATCTCCGTCCAGAAGGCCACCGCCTGCGCCTCGCTCTGCGGGTCCGAGAGGTCGACCACGCGGTGCGGGGTCTCCACGAAGAACGCCGGATCGACCTCGGCGAGCCGCGCGAGCTGCCGCAGGTGGAAGCCGTGGTCCCGCGCCGCGTGCACCGCGCCCTCGCTCGCGAGCAGGTGGAACGGCGCCAGGCGGAGGTCCGCCAGCGACCGCACCGGCCAGCAGTAGCGCCGGTAGGCCGCCACGTACCCGTCCATCGCCGCCTTCCGGGCCGCGTGGCGCTCGAGCAGCACCCGCGCGCTCTCGTCGCGCGCGGCGGCCTTCTCCAGCGCGCGCACCGTCGCGTCGAGCGACGCGCGGCCCGACGAGCCGACGGCGGCGTACTGGCCGCGCAGGAGATCCTGGGCCTTCGCCGACCAGGGCAGGAGCTCCGCGTCGAGGCAGACCCAGTCCGTGCGCAGCTCGGCCCACAGATCCGCCCGATCCATCGCCGCCCGCACCCGGTCGATGAGCTCCCGGCTCCGCGCCTCGTCCGAGAAGAACGGCCTGCCCGTGCGCGTCGTGCACACGCCGAGCGGCCCCTCGTCGAGGCGGAACCGCCGCCGCCGCGCGGTCTCGTCGCGGCACACGACGAGCACCGCGCGCGACCCCATGTGCTTCTCCTCGCAGACCACGCGGCCCACGCCGTTCTGCCGGAAGTACGCGAACGCCTCGCGCGGGTGCTCGAGCAGGCCCCCGTCCTTCGACGTCTCGCTCGGCGACATCGTCGGCGGCAGGTAGATGAGCCACCGAGGATCCACGGCGAAGCGGCTCATCGCCTCGAGCGCCGCCGCCGCGTTCTCCTCGCGGATCGTCACCATGCCGTGCACCCGCGTCCGGATCGCGCGCCGGCCGCGCACGTCGTCGATGTCGAGCACGTCGTAGGCCTGCCCGCGCGATCCGGCCTTCGGCTCGCCCGCGAGCGGCGCGAGCGGCTTCGCGGGCTCGTAGTACACGCGGCGCGCCTTGACCTCGACGAGCTCGCGCTCCGGGTAGCGGAGCGCCGTGAGCGCGCCGCCGAACACGCACCCCGTGTCGATGCAGATCGTGCGGTTCTCCCACTCGGCCACCGTCGTCGGCGTGTGGCCGTAGACCACCATCGCCTTGCCGCGGTACTCCGAGGCCCAGTTGTACCGCACGGGCAGGCCGTACTCGTCGGTCTCGCCCGTGGTCTCGCCGTACAGGCAGAACTCGCGCACCGCGCCCGAGCCACGGCCCTGGAACGCCTCCTTCACCCCCGCGTGCGCGACCGCGAGGTTGCCGTCGTCGAGCACGTAGTGGCTGACGAGCCCGTCGATGAAGTCCGCCGCCTTCGCCTTGAACGCGTCCGTCTCCGCCTCGAGCTGCTCGAGCGTCCGCTCGAGCCCGTGCGTCGGCTTCACGTCGCGCCCGCGCAGCTTCTTCAGCAGCTTCACGTCGTGGTTGCCGGGCACGCAGAGCGCGGCGCCCGACTCGACCATCGCCATCGCGAGGCGCAGCACGTCGGGCGAGCGCGGCCCGCGGTCCACGAGGTCGCCGAGGAAGATCGCGCGCCGGCCCTCGGGGTGCGACGCGCGCGGCGCGTCCGGCAGCCCCTCCAGCTTGTAGCCGAGCGCCTCGAGCAGCTCGACCAGCTCGTCGAAGCAGCCGTGGACGTCGCCGATGATGTCGAACGGCCCGCGCTCGTCGCGGCGGTCGGTCCACAGGCGCTGCCGCTCGATCGTGGCCGCCGCCACCTCCTCGGGCGAGGAGAGCACGTGCACGTAGCGGAAGCCCTCGCGCCGGAGCTCCTTGAGCGAGCGGCGCAGCTCGCGGCTCTGGCCCCGCACGACGTGGGGGCCGAACTGCCGGTCCGGCCGGCCGGCGTTGCGCGCGTGGCAGAGCTTCTCCGGCATGTCGAGCACGATGGCCACCGGCAGCACGTGGTGCTCGCGCGCGAGCGCGACGAGCGGCCTGCGCGCGTCCGCCTGCACGTTGGTCGCGTCGACAACGGCGAGCCGCCCCGACGCGAGCCGCTTGCCCGCGATGAAGTGCAGCACCTCGAAGGCGGCCGCGCTGGCGGCCTGGTCGTTCTCGTCGTCGGACACGACGCCGCGGTAGTGGTCCGACGAGAGGATCTCGGTCGGCTTGAAGTGCGCCCTCGCGAACGTGCTCTTGCCGGAGCCGGACGCGCCGACGAGCACGACCAGCGAGAGGGAAGGGACGATGAGGGGGGCCTGCTCGCTCACGACGCCACCTCCGTCGCCTGCGCGAGGGCGCCGCCCGCGCCGCCCGCGCCGCCGCCCTGGGCCTCTCCGCCGCCCGCGCCGTTGGTGCTGCCGGCGCCGCCCGCGCTGCCCCCGCCGCCCTCGCGCGTGAAGATCGCCATCTGCGTCGGCGCGCCGAGCGAGGGATCCATCGGGCCGATGGGCAGGTGCTCGACGGCGTAGCCGTGCGCGGCCGCGACCCCCTCGCAGAAGGCGTGGAACTCGGCGCGCGTCCACTCGAAGCGGTGGTCGCCGTGGCGGAGCGCGCCGCGCGGGAGCCCCTCGAACAGCGCGTTGTACTCGGCGTTCGGGGTGGTCACGAGGACGACGCGCGGCCGCGCGTGCTCGAAGACGCTGCGCGTGAGCGCGCCGAGCCGCGAGAGGTCCACGTGCTCGATGACCTCGACGAGGGTCGCGGCGTCGTAGCCCGAGAAGCGCGCGTCGCGGTAGGTGACCGACGCCTGGAAGAGCTGGATGCGCCGCCGCTGCTTGTCGGGCAGGTCGTCGAGGCGCAGCCGGTTCCTGGCGATCTCGAGGCTGCGCATCGAGACGTCGGCGCCCGCCACGCGCTCGAAGACGCGCTCGTCGACGAGGCGCTTCAGCAGCTTGCCCTCGCCGCAGCCGAGGTCGAGCACGCTCCTCGCCTCGGCCCGGCGGAGCGCCGCGACCACGGCCTCGCGCCGCGCCTCGTCGAGGCTCATCCGCGCCTCGCCGCGGTCCTCGGGCGCGGCCTTCTCGTCCTCGGCCTCCTCGGGGCTCGCCTCGTCGTCGGCCACGAGCCGCGCGAGCGCGGCCCGGAAGAGCGGCCGGCTGTGCTTGAGGTAGCGGAGCGCGATCGCCTCGCGCTCCGGGTGCTCGGCGAGCCACCCCTTGCCCTTGGCGAGGAGGTTGTCGACCTCGGCGTCGCCCACGTAGTAGTGCTTCTTGTCGTCGAGCACGGGCACGAGCACGTAGAGGTGCGCGAGCAGCTCCCTGAGCCGGCACGTCCTCGCGAGCGAGACGCGCAGGTACGCGCTCTGGCCCCACTCCGGGAACGTCTCGTCGAGCGGGAGGCGCTCGGCCGCGATCTCGTAGCCCAGCGGCTCGAAGAGCCGCCGGAGCAGCGCCTCTCCGCCGCGGCACGGCAGCGCCTCGATCGTGGCGGAGAGCGGGATCGGCGCGTCGGCGAGCTCCGGGCGGTCGCGGCACTTGCCGCCGAGCGCCGAGCCGAAGACCTGCGCGATCGCCACCGAGAGGAACGACGAGGCGACGTAGGGCCGGTCGTTCACGTACTGCGCGAGCGTCCCGGGCTCGCCCGCGCCGCGCCCGCGCACGAGGTCCACGGGGTCGACGTCGAGCAGCAGCGCCGCGGTGCACCGCTCCTCGGTCGCCTCGGGATAGAACACGTGCGCCTTGCCGAACGACAGCGGGAACGACTGCGTGTACGCAGGGTTCTTGACGAGCAGGTAGCCAAGATCGGTCGCCGGCCTGTGCGTGGTGGTGAGCGTGAGGAGCATCGGGGGCCGCAGTCTACGTGAGCGGAGCGACTCGCCACAATCGCGGCCGCTGTGCGCCCGCCGCGCGGCGAGCGCCGCTCCCGAGCGCGGCAGACAGGGAATCTGTCGCCGCCCGGGGACCGGTGATGGAGCGAGATCGCGGCGAGCGGCGCGCGACCGCTCGGTCCGCGACACGGGGGGGCCCGGCGCTGCTAGTGTCGAACGGGTGGCGCAGGAGCCCGCAAGCGAGGGAAAGGCCCACGTCGGCAAGGCCGTGGTGATCACCACGGCCGTGCTCTGGCTCCTCGGCTGGATCGACCAGGGAAGCTTCGAACCCTGGCACGGGCTGGGCATCGCGGTGTGGGTGGCGGCGGTCCTCGGCGCGCTCACGCTGGTGGCGCGCCGCATCGGACCGCAGCGCGCGCCGATCTGGCGTCAGCTCGTCGTGCTCGCGTTCACCGCCGGGATCGCCAGCTCCATCGCCAACACCTTCTTCTTCCTCGTCGCCACGGCGCTTCCCGAGGTGTTTCCAGAGGGACCGCGACGGCCGCTCGTGGCCACCGCCGTCGTGGGCTTCTTCGACGGCGACGCCTTGTTCGGCTTCTGGGCCCTCCTGATCGAGCTGCCTCGACAGATCGGCGCCGAGCGGCGGCTCGAGCACGAGCGGCGCGCGCTGCGCCAGGAGGTCGAGCTCGCGCACATCCGCGCCGCGCTCGAGCCTCACTTCGTGTTGAACACGCTCAACACGATCGCCGGCCTGGTGACCGAAGAGCCGGCCGAGGCGCGCACCCTGATCGCGACGCTCGGGGACCTGCTGCGGGACATCATGCAGGGATCGCGGCGATCCCATCACACGGTCCGCGAGGAAGTGAGCTGGCTGCGGGGCTTCGCGCGCATCCTGGAGTCTCGGCACTTCGGGCGGCTCGCGTTCGAATGGGACGTGGACGCTTCGGTGGAGGACTGCGTGCTCCCGGTGATGCTTCTTCAGCCCCTGCTGGAGAACGCGGTGCACCACGGCGCGCTGCGCCGACGGGAGCGCGGCCGTGTCGTCCTGCAGATCACCGGGGAGGCAGGACACCTGCGCTGCGCCGTCGAGGACGAGGGTCCCGGCTTCGACCTGGCCGCTGTCCCGCCGGAGGGGCGAGGGCTCGCGCTGGTGCGGCGCCGCGTCGCCCTGGAATCGGCCGACGCGTCGCTGCGCATCGACTCGAAGCCCGGCCGGACGCGCCTGGAGGTCACGCTGCCCAGGAGGACCGCATGAAACCGCTCTCTGCTCTCGTCGTCGAGGACGAGTGGCCGGCGCGCAACTTCCTCGTGGAGCTGCTGCGCGATACCGGGAGATTCGGAACGATCGCCGCGGTGACGAACGTCGAGGCTGCTCGAGAGGCGCTCGATCGCGTCGAGCTCGGCATCGACGCCGTCTTCGTCGATGTCCGGCTCGTCGATCGCCCTGGAGACACGTCGGGCCTCGACTTCGCCCGCTCCCTCTCGGATCTCGCGAGCCCGCCGGCGGTGGTGCTCGCCACCGCGCTGGCGCATCACGCGCTCGATGGGTTCGAGATGGGCGCTGTCGACTATCTGCTCAAGCCGTTCACGCTCGACCGCGTCACCACGTGTGTGGCGCGGCTCCTCGAGCGACGCCGGGCGCCGTCCCCGAGCGCGGGAGAGCCGCGCCTGGTCGCGCGACACGACAACCGCCTGGTCTTCCTGGACCTCGACGGCATGCTGGCGTTTCAGGCGGCGGAGCGGCTCACCTCTCTCCACCACGTCGATGGCGTGTTCTCGGTGGACCTCTCGCTCAACGCGCTCGGGGCCACGCTGGGCGATCGTGTGCTTCGCGTGCACCGCAACTGGCTCGTCGCCCCGGCGCACGTGCACGGGCTCGGCCGGCTCGACGGGGAGCTGGTCCTCGAGGTCGGTCCACGGCTCCGCGTGCCCGTCTCGCGCGATCGCGCGCGAGAGGTCCGGCAGCGGCTCCTGGAGAACACCGTCGGCATCACTCTGCCCGACTGAGCTCGCCTCTCTCGGCCGAGAGGACCAGCTTCCCCAGCTCGAGCCCGAAGCCCTCGATGTCGAACACGTCGTACGTGTTCGTCCCGAGGATCACGCGCGTGTTCGCCGCCGGGCAGTCGATCGCGACCCCTCCAAGGCCATAGTCGCCGGCTCCGGCCGCGGCGTAGACCGTCTTGCCCTCGAGGTCGTGGGCGCCGCCCGAGAGGTAATGCGCCTCGTACGACTCGAACGCGGCCGGACCGAGCACCTCCCCCTTCCAGACGGCGACCAGCCAGCGCTCGAGGTCGGAGACGGTCGTCACCAGCCCGCCATTGCCGACGAGCGACCAGGTGTACGGCCATCCGGCGGGGTCGTTCTCCCCGAAGGTCGAGGCGTCGTATCCGATCGCGGTGTCGACCCGCTCCCAGAGCGGGTCACCGAAGAACCCGCTCTGTTGCATGTGGGCGGGAGCGAAGAGCTCGTCGCGCACGTAGTCCGTGAACGCTCGCCCCGAGACGGTCTCCACGACGTCGGCGAGCAGCGTGTAGCCGGAGTTGGAGTATTCCTCGTCGCTCCCCGGCTCGAACAGCAGCTCCTGCGCGAAGATCCGCTGGCGCGCTTCGAGCCGCGTCATCGGCTCGAAGTCACCCTCCGTGTCGTGGTACTCGTCGAACCCGGCGCGGTGCTGGAGGATCTGAACGAGCGTGATCTCGGCCTTGTCGGCCGGCACGTCATCGAAGAGGGTCGCGAGCGAGTCGGTGACGGCGAGCTTGTGGTCGCCTTCGAGCTTGAAGATGGCCGTTGCGGTCAGGTCCTTCATCACGGAGCCGAAGTCGTACGCCGTGCCGGCGACATTGGGGATGTCGTGGTCTCGATCCGCCAAGCCGTAGCCGCGCGCGAGCACCTCGGCCCCGTCGACCGTGACCAGCACCGACCCGGAGAACCCGGCCGCGGCCGCGTCCGAGAGGCGACGCTCGAGCTCCTCGCGGAGCTCGTCCCGCTCGGGAAGTGCGGGCGACTCCCCGCTGCACCCAGTTTGTGGGACAGCCAGCGTGACCAGGCCGGCTGCCGTCAGCCACTGCGAGATTGGTTTCATGCCGCGCCAGACTGCCAGCCGAGCTCGCGACGATCAGGGGCGAATCGACGAGCGCCAGGTTCTCGGCCACGAGCGGCGGGTTCTGCGGGACGAGCACGTGGGGGCGGCGGCAGCGCGTCCCGGGCCCCAGAGCGCCGTCTTGGCCGGATCGAGGCCAGCCGTGGCTCGCCCGTCGAGGGCGACGCGCGCCGGGTCGAGCCGGTACACTGCGGCGGGCGCGCGGGCGCGCTCGTGGACTCGGAGAATTTATGAGCACAAGCTCTGAGCTTCTGGACAAGAGGATCCGCGTCGTCGTCGAGGGGATGGCGATCGAGTGGGATCTCGAGAACGGGCAGTGCACCTGGGCCGGCGTCCCTTCGGTGTCGATGTTCCTGCCGAGCAGCGTGGTTGGCCTGATGTCGGGCTTCCAGCGGATGGCGGGGACCGAGCGCTTCAACCTCGCCGTGGAGAGCGGGGGGCGGCTCAGCATCGATGACGACTGGAAATACATCTCGGGTTATCCGACGTTCGAGGAGGGCTTCAAGGCGCTCGGGCTCGGCGCGGCCACGGCGGGCTGGGGCGTGTGGCACGTGCTCTCCCTGGACCGGGAGCGGAAGGAGGCCCGCTTCCGCGTGGTGAACGGGTGGGAGTCGGTCTACCAGAAGGAGCTCGATGTCTGCTGGGGCAGCAGCATGATCGCGGGCAAGCTGGCCGGGTTCTGCACCCGGCTCTTCGGGGAGGAGTGCGACGTCGAGCAGACGTCGTTCGCCGCGCGGGGCGACGCCCACGACGAGTTCACGGTGCGCCCCTCCACGACAAGCCTGGAGGACCGGCTGCAGAGCCTGCTCGACGAGGAGCGGGCGACGAAGACGGATCTGGCCATCGCGCTGCACAAGCTGAAGCGCGAGGTCGAGGAGCGCGCCCGCATCGCCGAGGAGCTCCAGAGGACCGAGCAGGAGCTCCGCGACAAGCTGTCGTTGATCGAGCGGCAGCAGCACGAGCTCCGCGCGCTCGCCACCCCGATCATCCAGGTGTGGGACGGCGTGCTGACGCTCCCGTTGATCGGCACGCTCGACGGCGTGAGGGCCGGGGTGATCACCGAGGAGCTGCTCGACGCCATCGTCAGGACAGGCTCCCGCTATGCGATCCTCGACATGACCGGCGTGGACAGCATCGACGGCGAGACCGCCGATCACGTGATCCGGATCATCCGCGCGGTCGAGCTGCTCGGCGCCAAGGGGGTCATCACCGGCGTGCGCCCCGCCGTGGCCGCGCTGATCACGTCGCTCGGCCTGGAGCTGTCCGCCGTGACCACGCTGCGGAACCTCCGCGAGGGGCTGCGGATGTGCATCCAATCGCTCTCGGACAAGGCTGCAGGGGTGTGAAGACGGCGGGCGGTGGGGAGCCGCCCTCCGGCGATGGCTCTGCCCGCCAGTGATCCGGCCAGGGATGGCCGGACCTCGTCCCCACCCCGCGCTCTACGCTTGCGGCCAGGGTCAGCGGCGGTAACGGTGGTGGCGGTGCGCCGGCGCGCGCCCGAGGCGCTTCCGTCGCGTGACGTCGCGAACAACCAAGAGAAAAGGCCCATGAAGCTTCGTTCCATCTCGGTCCTGATCTGCGTCTTCGCCCTCGGCGCCGCGTCGTGCTCGAAGGAGGCGCCGAGCGCCGGCAAGGCCGCGCCTGAGCAGACGCAGGCGAACGCGGCGCACGCCCCCGCGGACGTGAAGCCCGGCTCCCACGAGGACTGGTGCGGAGAGCACCAGGTGCCCGAGTCGCAGTGCACCCGCTGCAACCCGGATCTGATCCCGGCCTTCAAGGCCACGGGGGACTGGTGCGCCGAGCACGGCCTGCCCGAGTCGCAGTGCCTCAAGTGCAATCCCGATCTGAAGATCGTCCGGCCGCCGAAGGAGAGCTGACGTGCCAGGCCGCGTTGGCATCGCGGTGCTCCTGCTCCTCGCCGCGCTCCCGGGCTGCGGAGGCAAGGCGACCGACAACGCCGCGGCGGAGAAGGCCGGGGCGAAGCGGAGCGCGGCGTCGGCCGTCGAGGGCGCCATGTGCAAGGAGCACGGCGTGCTGGAAGCCCTCTGCACGAAGTGCAATCCGAAGCTCGTCCCCGTCTTCCAGGCCAAGGGAGACTGGTGCAAGGAGCACCAGTTCCCGGAGTCCATCTGTCCCATCTGCCACCCCGAGCGCGGAGGCAAGCCGGCGGCCGACGTGGCGAGCGACGGCGCGCCGGCGGACGGGACGAAGGTCAAGTTCAAGACCAAGGACACGGCCCGGCTCGCCGGGATCCTCACCGCGAAGGCCGTCGAGCGTCAGGGCGGCGGCGGCATCCCCGTGACCGCCAGGATCGTCTACGACGCGCTCAAGGTGGCGGAGATCAACGCCCGCGCCCCGGGGGTCGTCCGGCAGCTTCACGTGGACGTGGGCGCGGAGATCAAGAAGGGCGCGCCGCTCGCGATCATCGACAGCGCCGACGTGGGCGCCGATCGCTCGCGGCTGGCCAGCGCGCAGTCGCGCCTCACGATCGCCGAGGAGAACCTGAAGCGCGAGGAGCAGCTCGAAAAGGAGGGGATCTCGTCGCGCCGGAGCGTGCTCGCCGCGCAGCAGGAGCTCGACGCCGCCCGCGCCGAGCGCGCCTCCTTCGCGGCCTCGCTGGCCGTCGTGGGCGCGAGCGCGGGCGGGGGCGGGGGCTACACGCTCACGACCCCGCTCGCCGGCGTCGTGACGCAGCGGAAGGCGACGGTGGGCAGGCTCGTCGGCGTCGAGGAGACCCTGTTCGAGGTGGTCGACGTCTCGAGCATGTGGGCCGAGCTCGACGTCCCCGAGACCGATCTACCGGCCGTCTCGCTGAAGCAGCCGGTGGTCATCGAGGTCGACGGCATCGAGGGGCGCGAGCTCAGAGGGGAGATCACGTACGTCGCGCCGGCCATCGATCCGGCCACGCGCACGGCCAAGGCGCGCGTCCCGCTCGCGAACCCGGGCGGCGCGCTGCGGGCCAACATGTTCGGCCGGGCGCGCATCCTCGCCCCATCCCGCGCGGCGGTCGTGGTGCCCCGCGCCGCGGTGCAGCGCGCGAAGACCGTGAAGCTCGTGTTCGTGCGGCTCGCGGAGGACCAGTTCGAGGCGCGGCGGGTCGAGATCGGGGCGACCGAGGGCGACCTGGTCGAGGTGACCAAGGGCGTGCGCCCGGGCGAGGAGGTCGCGACCGAGGGGAGCTTCCTGCTCAAGACCGAGACGCTCAAGGAGAGCATCGGCGCAGGCTGCTGCGGCGAGGACTGAGGCGCGGGCCATGCTGAACGCCGTCATCACCTGGTCGCTCCGCCACCGGTTCCTCGTGATCCTTGCCTCGATCGGCCTCTCCCTGGCGGGCATCCTCGCCTTCCGCCGCCTGCCGATCGACGCCTTCCCGGACACGACGCCTGTGCAGGTGCAGATCAACACCGTCGCGCCTGCCCTCTCCCCCGTCGAGATCGAGCGCCAGATCACCGCCCCCGTCGAGCAGGCGATCTCGGGCCTGCCCAGGCTCGAGGAGGTCCGCTCGCTCTCCCGCTTCGGCCTCTCCCAGGTCACCGCCCGCTTCGAGGACGACACGGACATCTACCTGGCCCGCCAGGTCGTCATGGAGCGGCTCCAGACCGTGACGCTGCCGCCGGGGATCCATCGCCCTGAGCTCGGCCCGGTCGCCACAGGGCTCGGCGAGGTGTTCCACTACGTGGTCACGGGCAAGGGCAAGTCGCTGAGCGAGCTGCGGACGGTCCACGACTGGGTCATCGCGCCGCAGCTCCGCTCGGTGCGAGGCGTGGCCGAGGTCAATGCGTGGGGCGGCGATGAGCGGCAGATCCAGGTGCTCGTCGACCCGGCGGAGCTCACAGCGCGGGGGCTCTCGCTCCACGACCTCTCCGACGCCCTGGAGCGCAACAACGCCAACGTGGGCGGGGGCAACCTGGACCAGGCCGGCGAATCCAGCCTGATCCAGGGCATCGGCATCGCCACGCGCGTGAGCGACATCGAGGACATCGTGGTCGCCGCCAAGGGCGGGGCGCCCATCCGCGTGCGCGACGTCGCCCGGGTGGTCGAGGGGCGCGAGATCCGGCGGGGCGCGGTCACCGCCGACGGCCAGGGCGAGGTCGTGCTCGGCCTCGGCTTCATGCTGATGGGCGAGAACAGCCACGAGGTCACGACGCGGCTCAAGGCGCGCCTGGAGGAGGTCAAGAAGAGCCTCCCGAGAGGCGTCGACGTCGCCGTCGTCTACGACCGCACCGAGCTCATCGACAAGGTGCTCGGCACCGTCGAGAAGAACCTGCTCGAGGGCGCGCTCCTCGTCGTCGCGGTGCTCTTCGCCTTCCTCGGCAACCTCCGCGCCGGGCTCATCGTGGCCTCGGCCATCCCGCTGTCGATGCTCTTCGCCTTCGATCTGATGCTGCGCGCGGGCGTCGCGGGCAGCCTCATGAGCCTCGGCGCGATCGACTTCGGCCTCGTCGTCGACAGCTCGGTGATCATGGTCGAGAACTCGGTCCGGCGGCTCTCGGAGGATACGAGCGACCGGAGCACGACCGACGTCGTGCGCGACGCCTCGATCGAGGTGCGCAAGCCGACGATGTTCGGCGAGCTGATCATCATGATCGTCTACCTGCCGATCCTCGCGCTCGAGGGGGCGGAGGGGAAGCTGTTCCGGCCGATGGCGCTCACCGTCATCTTCGCGCTCATCGGCTCGATGATCCTGTCGCTCACGCTCATGCCGGCGCTCGCGAGCCTGCTCTTGCCGCGGCGCATGAAGGAGCGCGAGAACGTGCTCGTCCGCCTCCTCAAGCGGGCCTACCGGCCCGCGCTGCAGCTCGCGCTGCGGTGGCGCTGGGCGGTGCTCGCCGGGGCCGCGCTGCTCCTCGGCAATGCGGCCTTCCTCGCGACGCGGCTCGGCGCCGAGTTCGTGCCGCGGCTCCGTGAGGGGACGATCGTCGCCAACACCGTGCGGCTCTCGGGGGTCTCGGCGGGCGAGTCGATCCGCTACGGCACCCAGCTCGAGCGGGTCCTCCTCGACAGGTTTCCGGACGAGATCGAGCGCGTCTGGACGCGCACGGGCACGGCGGAGGTGGCGACGGACCCGATGGGGCTCGAGCTGTCCGACATGTTCATCACGCTCAAGCCGCGAGAGGCATGGAAGCGCGCCGCCACGCAGGACGAGCTCGTCCAGGCGATGGAGTCGGAGCTCTCGGGGATGCCGGGCATGCGCGTCATCTACACGCAGCCGATCGAGATGCGGGTCAACGAGATGGTCGCGGGGATCCGGGCCGATCTGGGGGTGAAGCTGTTCGGCGACGACTTCGACACGCTCAAGCAGAAGGCGCGCGAGATCGAGGCGGCCCTCAAGAAGATCCCCGGCGCCGCGGACGTGGTGACCGAGCAGGTGACAGGCCAGCCCGTGCTCGAGATCGAGGTCGACCGCGCCGCCATCGCCCGCCACGGCATCGCGGCCGCCGACGTCCTGGATGTCGTCGAGGCCCTCGGCGCGCGGGAGGTGGGGCAGCTCCAAGAGGGCGAGCGCCGCTTCCCCGTGGTGCTGCGCATCGACGATCGCTACCGGGAGGACCCGGCCTCCATCGGCCGCATCCTGGTCACCGCGGCCGGCGGTGAGCGCATCCCGCTCGCACGGCTCGCGAAGATCCGCACGACCGAGGGGCCGGCCGCGATCAACCGCGAGTGGGCCAAGCGCCGGATCGTCGTGCAGGCGAACGTCCGGGGCCGCGACGTGGGCACCTTCGTCGAGGAGGCGAGGGCGAGGCTCGATGAGGTCGAGCTCCCGCCCGGCTACTACGTCCGCTTCGGCGGGCAGTTCGAGCACCTCGAGCGGGCGCAGGCGCGCCTGCTCGTCGTCGTGCCCATCGCGCTCGGGCTGATCCTGCTGCTGCTCTACTTCACGTACGGGCGGCTCCTGGATGCGGTCCGCGTCTTCACAGGCGTCCCGTTCGCCGCGATCGGCGGCGTCGTCGCGCTCTGGCTTCGCGACCTGCCGTTCAGCATCTCCGCGGGCGTCGGGTTCGTGGCGCTCTCAGGCGTCGCGGTGCTCGGGGACATGGTGCTCGTCTCGACCATCCGGCAGCTCACGGCGGCCGGGATGCCGGTGCGGGATGCCATCGAGCTCGCGGCCGAGCGGCGCCTCCGCCCGGTCCTCATGACGGCGCTGGTCGCCTCCCTGGGCTTCGTGCCGATGGCGCTGAACACGGGCGTCGGCGCCGAGGTCCAGCGCCCGCTCGCGACCGTCGTGATCGGCGGCGTGATCTCCTCCACGCTGCTCACGCTGCTCGTCCTGCCGGCGCTCTACAGCGTGGTCGGCGGGAGGCTCCGCGCGGACGCCGCCGGCGAGACGGGCGCCTCCGAGTCTCCGCGGCCCGCTGGCCCGGCCCTATCGCCTGCGGCGGAGTAGCCGATGCGCGCGCGCTCCCGCCTCCGCGCGATCGCCGCCGCCGCGGGCGTCCTGGTCCTCGTCCAGGCGCTTGCGGCGGGGCTCTACTGGGCCGTGGAGCGTCGCCGCGGCGCCGAGCGGCCGGGTCGCCCTTTCGCGCACGAGCGGCTCCACGACGGCCAGCGCATGCCGGACGCCACCTTCGAGCAGCCGGACGGGACCTTGCTCGACGCGGCCGCCTTGCGCGGCCGGCCGGTGCTGCTCCACTTCTGGGCCACGTGGTGCGCCCCCTGCCGCGCCGAGCTCCCGCGCTTGCTGGAGCTCGGCCGGCAGCTGGAGAAGGCCGGGAGGCTCCAGCTCGTGGCCGTGAGCGTCGACGAGAACTGGGACGTCGTGCGCGCCTTCTTCGGGGGCGAGGTCCCTCCCGGCGTCGTGCGGGCCGGATCTGCTGCGGTGCAGCGGCGGTTCGGGGTCTCGATGTTGCCCGACACCTTCCTGGTGGAGGCGGACGGCCGGATGTCCCTCCGCTTCACGGGCGCGAGGGACTGGCGTGCGCCCGAAGCGACGACGCTGCTCCTTGGACAGGAGCGGCCAGCGCCCTGATCGCGCTTCCCCCGGGAAATCCCTGGCGAGGGCCACGCCGCCTGCTGCGTGAGGACGGAGCGTCTCTCTGCCGGGTCCTGGCATCAAATGAAAGTAATTAGCAATTACAAACGCCTGCGCGCAGCGCACGTACGCTGGCCGAGCGTTCGCCGGGCGGCCTAGCGGGAAGGCTCCACGAGAAAGGTGCCCAACCCGAGGCTACTCGGCGCCCCCGGCAGACACCGACGACCCATCGAGGGAGCCGCCTGCGCCACCCGAGGCATCCGTGCCGCCGATGCCATCCGTGCCGCCTGCGCCATGGGTGCCGCCTGCGCCGCCCGCGGCATCCGTGCCGCCTGCGCCACCCGCGCCGCTCGTACTGCTCGCGGCATCCGTGCCGCCCGCGCCGCTCGTGCTGCTCGCGGCATCCGTGCCGCCCGCGCCGCTCGTGCTGCTCGCGGCATCCGCGCCGCCCGCGCCGCTCGTGCTGCTCGCGGCATCCGCGCCGCCCGCGCCGCTCGTGCTGCTCGCGGCATCCGCGCCGCCCGCGCCGCTCGTGCTGCTCGCGGCATCCGCGCCGCCCGCGCCGCTCGCGGCACCCGCGCCGCCCGCGCCGCCCGCGCCGCTCGTGCTGCTCGCGGCATCCGCGCCGCCCATTCCACCGGCGCCGCCGCCGCCACCCGCACCGCCTGTGCCCGGGTCCTCCAGGGGGTAATTCTCGTCGAGGCACAGACGGCCCTTGGGCGTCAGGGTGCAGACCTCGCCGTCCGCGCAGGACGACTGGCCTCTCGGGCACTTCGTCACGCCGAAGAGACAGAATCCATTGGTCTCCACGCCAAGGAACACGCACGAGGAGGTCGGCAGCAAGCAGTCGCTGTGGCTCGTGCACGCGTTGGTGCACATACCGACGTCGCCGACCCCGGGCTCGTCCGCGAAAGGATACGCACAGAGGCCCTTCTCCAGGCCTCCGCAGTCCTCGTTGGCGATGTCCCCGCCGAGCCCGCACAGGCCGGCGCACACGCCCAGGTTGGTGCCGACTTCGATGCACCACCCCGCGCAGGGATCCGTGCCGTCGGCCTTGATCGCGCACTGGGCCCCTGTGGGCAGCCCTCGCGTGGGCTCGTCGACGCAAACGTTCATCCGGGGGTCGCACACCCGGTCGCCGCCGCACTGGCTGTCGGAGCCGCAGTTCGGCAGGCACACGTACACGTCATCGATGTCCTCGCAGCGCAGCTCCTCGCGGCCGCGGCACTTCGCCGGATCGAGCTTGTCGACGATGCTCATGAGCGGGGGCTCGCCCGCGGCGCAGCCCAGAAAGCAGAGGCCGCCGAAGCACGCGCTGCCTTCGCCCTCGCAGTCGCTGTCTTGCTCGCACGCGGTCGTGCAGTACCCGCCCGCCGGGCCTCCGCCGAAGAGGTCGTCGCCTGATTCCGTGAAGCAGTGGCCGCGCGGGCCGCAGTCCGCGTCCTTCGCGCACCGGGCGCCGAGCCCGCGCGCTTCACCGGAGCCGCCGTCGCCGGAGCCGCCGTCGCCGGAGCCGCCGTCGCCGCCCCCGGCGCCGCTGTGGGCGCTGGAGCCGCCGTCGCCGCTGCCGGAGCCCCCGTCGCCAGGGCCCCCGTCGCCGGAGCCGCCGTCGCCGGAGCCGCCATTGCCCGCCGAGCCCGCGCCGTCGCTCCCCGCGCCCGCGCCGTCGCTCGTCGATGTTCCTCCCGCGCCTGCGTCGGAGTCGTCAGAGCAGCCGAGAAATCCCGTCGAGACGGCGACCGTGGTGAGCAAAGCCGCCGCAATTCTTCGCACTCTCATCGCTGTCACCCGAACCAGGAGGCCGCGCCCCCATCGGGCGCGCCATCGACTGATTCACAGACGGTACCGGAATCGGCGCCTCTCCAACATCGGCAAACCGCCTTGTGCCGGCGTCCGCCGTCCTCCCGCGCCGGGCCAGCCGGGCGCGGCCCCGCCTCAGAGCCGCACGAGCAGCCCAAGAAACCCGGCGAATGTCGGTCTCCCCGCGGTGCCGAGCCGCTCGCCGCCGAGCGTCACGACGGCGCGGGGCTCGGCGAAGATCGCGTGTACATCCACCAGGAGGGTCGCGCGGTCGGTCAGGCGCAGACCGGCGCCCCCGCCCAGGGCCGCGGCGACCGACCAGACATCGCCCGTCGCGCTCCGCAGCGGCGGCAGGGGATCACCGCTGACGAACAGGTGAATTCCGCCCACGCCGGCCGAGAGCACAGGCGAGAGCGCGCCCCCCGTGTCCAGCGCCCATACCGCCTCCAGAAAGGCCATCTCCTGACGGACGGACACCGTGCCGAGCTCGCCCTCGAGCGTGGGCCCCAGCGTCGGCCCAGCGAACGTCAGCCGCGCCGCGAGCCCCGCGGGCAGCGCGCCGCCGTGGCCGTCCGCGCCGGCACCGTACGACAGCCGCAGCGCGGGCCCCAGCGCCGGCCCGATGCCATCCACGCTCAGGAGCGCCGCGAAGCCGGCCTCGACGCCGACGCCCGCGAGCACCCCGGCCCGCCCAGGCGCAGGGGTCATCCCGGCGGCCCGCCTCCGGACCGGCGCCATCCACCGCTGCACGTCGTCCGGAACGGCGGCGCTGCCGCCCTCCGCGGCGCGCCGGGGCGGCTCCTGAAGGCTCGCCTCCAGCAGGCTCGCCTGCAGGAGCTCGACCGCGCGCACGGCCATCACCGAGGGCGCCGACGCGCCGGCCGCCTCCACGGCGCGCACCACCGTCTTCTGCGTCACCCGGTCGACGATCCAGAGGTCGGCGGTCGCGCCCGTCCGCGAGCGGACGATCGTCGCGGCCGCGAACGCGCCGGCCTCCTTCGCGGCGCGCTCCAGCCCTGCGCGCGGATCGCCCTCGGGCGCTCGCACGACGCGCACCACCTCGAACCCCGCCGCGCCGAGCTCGGCCCGCAGCCGCGTGGCTGCTTCGAGCACGAGCGCATCGTCCACGCCGGCCTCGACGATCACCACCCGCGACGCGGCCGCCTCCGCCTTCTGCGAAGGCGCGCCAGGCGGCGCCGCGTCGGCCCGCGCCGCGGCGGGCGCCGACGCGAGGAGGACCCAGAGCAGGAGAGTGGGGGAGCGCACGCGCCAGGGGTCTATCAGATCGCGGGCGGGCGTGGAGCCGTATCCCAGCGAGCGGAGAGCGGGCAGGGGAGAGAAGGCAGGGGGCCCGGCGACGTGCCCGAGCCGCTGAACCCTGCGGAGCCGGGGGCGACCGTCCGGGCTGGCCGCGTTCCGGAGGACCTCTGTCCTCCGGCGCGAGCCTGTGCGCTCTCCGCGGATGCAGGGCCCTATGACGGCGGATCGCGCTCGCCGCGCGTTGTCATGTGACATGTCACGGCCTCGCAGCGCGATGTCACGCGACATGTCACGGCCCTGGCGTGAAAGGCGCGACGCGCGCCGCCGACGAGCCCACGGCGGGATGGGGCCCACGCGCTGAGAATGGGCCCTTTTCCCCGCTGGGCCCACGGAGCGTGCGCCGCCGAGACCCCTCCGCGACGTGGAACGACGGCGGGGCTGGCGCCCGCGTCGGCTGGTACGCGACCTGCTTATCAATCGTCGTGGACGTGCATCGACACACCTAGCCATGGATCGGTCGTCTCTGGGAGCCGGCGGCTCATGAGGTCGTGCGCGCTGCATTGCCGTCGCCTGGTTCGACGTCCGCTCCGGCTCGTCCTCGGCGCGTGACCTGCGCCCCGAGGCTCGCCGCGCGCGCTGCGTGCCTGTTCACCGCCGCATCACCCACGGGAACGCCCCCGAGACAACAGCCTATGATGAAGACACCTTTCTTGGTTCCTCTCTTCGCCGGCGCCGCGCTCCTCCATGTCGCAGGAGGCTGCAGCGTCCCCGATGACCTGCCGGGAGATCCTGGCGACACGCGTGGATCGATCGACGTGGACGAGCCGATCGCCGAGGCCGGATCGGCCCTGTCCACGCCCATCGACAACGTGTGCACCGCGGTCCCCTCGTACGCCCTGGTCGACAGGACCGTCGCGACGAAGAAGACCCGCTATAGCTCGACCGAGTATCCCAATGGCATGGACCTGTTCAGCATCGGTGTCACCGGTCCCACATGCCAGATCTCCACGGCGGGCTTCTTCAATGCCAGCTGCTGCCCCAGCAACCAAGGGACGACGCCCTACTCGAACTGCAAGTCGGCCCAGGACGACAGCGCAAGGGCCTTTCTGAACGATCTCCGCGTCAGGACGCCGCTCGTGCTGCCGTTCTACATCACCCAGGCCGAGAGGATCAAAATCTCCACGGCGTACTACAAAAACAACAACGCAGATCACGCCGGCGCTATCGACTTCTACAAGTCGAACCTCGCTCCCGGGGAGTCGCCCAGCTTCCAGCTCGTCGCTCCCGCCGCCAGCGTGGTCGTGTTTGCGGGCTGGTGGGGAGCGACCGGAGGCAACCTGATCATGCTGCGCCACACGGCGCCGAACGGAGAGAACTACTTCACCGAGTACCGCCACGTGAGGGGCGGGGTCGCCCACGACAAGAAGGCTGCCTGCAGTTGCATCGATCCCGCCGTCGCGACGGCGGCGGACCGGCTGGCCGGCTGCACAACGGAGCAGCAGAATGAGCCCATCTGCAAGTACGCGGCGAACCCGACATACGACCACCTCTGGGGGCTCACCGGCTACTCGCTTCCGGCGGTGGGGACCGTGCTGGCCCGCGGCGAGGCGTTCGGCTATGCCGGCAACACGGGCACCATTCGCGACAACATCGACGTCAACGGTATTCCGGATGATCCGACCGGCAACACGCACCTGCACTTCGCGACCTGGGTGGAGCGCCCGGACGGCAACAACGACGGTGTCCCCGATCAGGATGGTGCCCAGGGACACGACATCGTCGCCGTCGATCCGTTCGGCGTCTACTCCAAGCTGGGCGGAACCCTCAACGGCAAGGGCTGCTACGACCCCGCGAACACGAGCACGTTCCGGCGCATCATGGCGCCGCACTACCCCGAGACGGTCAATCTCCCGGATACCGTCGCGTACGCGAACAACCACGACAAGTACTACCCGGACGCCGGGTGGTATCCGCAGACGTTCAATATCTACAACAAGGATGGTGCGCGCTTCGTGGCGCTCGGGTACAGCCCCGACGCGCCGTCGCAGTCGACGCGGTGGTTCAACCTCAGCAAGACCTCCATGAACAACAAGATCGCCGAGCTCGACCCCCTGGGGTGGAAGGTCCGGCAGATCTCGGTGCGGCTCGAGTCGGGCGCCCCCCGGTACACCGCCATCTGGGAGAAGAAGGCGCCCGGCGAGACCTCCGAGGTTCATCTCGACATCACGGACGCCCAGTACACCCAGCTCTGGAACGACGAGGTCGTCCCCGGCAACCTGTACGTCCTGGACCATTCCACCCACACCTCGTCGAGCGGGCGGCGCCACAACGTCGTGCTCACGAGCGCCGTCTCGTACATGGTTGACTATTACGACATGACCGGCACGCAGCTGCGCGACACGGACGATGATCTCCAGGACCTCGGGTGGAAGCCCTACTCGATCAGCGCCCAGGAGGGCACCTCGGGGAGCGGCGTCCGGTTCTCCGGCGTCTGGCGCTGGCTCCCCGGCGAGTATGAGGTCGAGTTCGCTCAGTCGGAGTCGACGTTCAAGGCCGAGCAGCTGACGCGCAGCGAGGATGGCTGGCGTCTCCACCGCGTCCAGGGCTACGACAACGGAACGATGTTCGTCTCCATCTGGCACAAGCCGTAGCGGAGATCGCTCCTCGCGGCCGCCGCCGGCAGAGCGCGGCGGCCGCCTTCTGACCGATCCGATCGATCCACCCCGCCCCCACGACCCCGCGGCTGCGCGGCTGCGCGGCACCCTGAGGCTGCGCCGGCGCACCCCTGCCGGCGCGCCTTCGCGCTCGCTCCGGCGCGCTCGCCTCGACGCCAGCGATCCTGGACGCGCGATGGCAGATGGGCTTCCATGTGGATGAGCTCGAATAGGCCCGAACCTGCCGGCGAGACGCCGCCGCAGGGATCAGGGGCGACCGCGCGGACCGAGGGGGAAACGCCATGGCGGATGGGGAACTCGAGGATCTGCAGCAGCTGCCGTCGCGCCAACACAGCGGCTCGGAGTCGAAGCGCGACGACGCTCCGCCGGTGCTCGTGAGTCCGACGGCCGGCGGGCGGCAGGCGCGGTCAGGCCCCACGGAGGCCTCGCCGGAGGCAGGGCAGCCGCCCTCCAGGCGAGAGAAGGCACGGCCGCCGCCCTGCGGGCGAGGGGACCTACGGCGGTCGCCGCCCGCCGAGGAGATCGAGCTCGTCAACAAGACGGCCCGCCGGATCTGCATCAGGCGCGATGGCAGCGACCTCGTCGTGGCGCCTTTCGACGTGGTGCGCACGACCGAGGCGGCGGCGCAGGGGCTGGATCTCAGCGTCTGGCTCGAGCGTGGTTATGTGGAGAAGCGCGCCCCGCTCCATGTCGAGGAGCCGAGCCTCGACGCCGCGGCCATCGCGGGGGTGCTGCTCCTCGGGGGGCTCACGTTGCTGTTCATGGTCACCCTGGACGGCTGGGCCCGCTTGACCTTCGGCGCGGTCGGCGTCGGGATGATCGCGTTCACCGTGTTCCCGTCGCTGGAGCGCTGGGCCCAGCATCGCCACCGCAGCACCGCGCTGATGTTGCGCGACCAGTTCTGGCGCGCGATCGGCATGCTGGCGGTGTGCCTGATGGGGCTCGGCATCCCCGCCGCCACGGTCCTCTTGCAGGCCGAGAAGCAGCTTCACGAGATCTTCAAGCAATCGATGCGCAGCATGGCATTGCTGCTCCTCTTCGCGCTGTTCATCGGCACCGCGGCGACGTTGCCCGCGCTCCTGTTCTTCCTGTTCGCCGAGCAGCGCCGGAACGTGGTGAAGGAGCAGTTCCACCGCGACGTGCTGCGGCTCGACCCCGCGCTCCGCACGATCGACGAGGCGGAGCGGGCCTACTCGCCGCTGATGAAGGACGCGCTGGACACCCGGCGCGGTCCGCTGTTCTTCGTCCCGATCATCCTCAGCACGTTCCTCCTCTCGGTCGGCTGGGTGATCTCGGCGCTGCCGACGGTGGCGTCCGTGGCCGAGACGCTGGGCGACAAGCCGGTCGAGCTCCATACCCTGTTCATCCCCAACCGGACCGCGTTCACATTCGCGTTCCTCGGTACGTATTTCTTCGCGCTCAACATGGTATTTCGCCGCTATGTGCGGGCGGATCTCGGGCCCAAGGCGTACAGCCACATCTCCGTGCGCATCATCATCGCGACGATCCTGGCCTGGGTCATGAGCAAGACGTTCGAGGGCGCCTCGCCCTCGGGCGGCGCGGCGCCCATCGACAACGCGCCCTGGCATCTGCTCGTGCTCGCCTTCTTCATTGGCATCGTCCCGGACACGGGGCTCGCCGTGCTCCATGACCTGCTCAAGACGCGCATGGTCACCTTCTTCGTCCCTACCCTGAAGGACCGCGACCCGCTGACCCACCTCGAGGGCATCACGCTCTACGACAAGGCGCGCCTGCTCGAGGAGGGCATCGAGAACATCGAGAACCTCGCGCACCACAACCTCATCGAGCTGATCCTGCGCACGCGCATCCCGGCCCCGCGCCTTGTCGACCTCGTGGACCAGGCGATCCTGTATCTCCACGCGCGAGACGAGGCCGAGCCGGCCCGGAACGCGCCGTCGAGCATCCTCTTGAGGCTCAAGGCGCATGGCATCCGCACGGCGACCGATCTCGAGCTCTGCATGGCCGTGAAGGAGACGCGCGACGCCGTGGTACGGCTGTCCTCCGAGTCGCGCATCCTGCTCCTGCTGAGCGCGCTGCGGGACGACGAGTGGATGCCGCAGCTCCGGAGCTGGCGCGAGTTCCGCAAGACCTACGAATACGCGTACACCGTCGAGCAGCTCACTCCGCCCTCGCTCGAGGCGAGGCCCCGGGCGGCGTGACTGCGCGTGACGTGGCGCGACGCGGCCTTCCGGGTGAACGGGGTTGGCCGCCGTCCGTCACCGCGGGCTGGCGACCGATCGCCACCACGGGGTCGGCGCGCCGACGCGCTCGGGCTCGAACGCCGCGCCGATCTGGGGGGTCACGACGCGCGCGCCGCGCTCGGTGGCCAGGGAGAGCAGCGTCTCCGCCGGCTCGTCCCAGTCGTGGAGGGCGAGGTTGAAGGTGCCCCAGTGGACGGGCAGGAGCGTGCCGCCGCCGAGCATCTCGAGCGCGGTCAGCGCGTTCTCGGGGCCGAGGTGGATGGTCCCCCACGCAGGGTGATACGCGCCGACCTCGAGCATCACCAGGTCGAAGGGGCCGTGTTGCTTGCCGATGTCCTCGAACCCGGGGAACAGCCCGGTGTCGCCGGAGAAGAAGACCTTGCGCCGCTCCGTCTCGATGACCCATGAAGCCCAGAGCGTCGCGTTGCGGCTGGTCGGCCCGCGGCCCGAGAAGTGCTGAGAGGGCGTCGCGGTGAAGCGGACGCCGCCGATCTCCGCGCGCTCGTGCCAGTCGAGCTCGGTGATCCGCGCCGGGTCGACGCCGAGCGCCTCGAGGAGCGCGCCCACGCCGAGGGGCGTGACGATGGGGACGCGCGTGCGGGCCAGCGCCTCGATCGTCGGAGCGCAGAGGTGATCGAAGTGGTCGTGGGAGAGCAGGACCGCGTCGAGCGGCGGCAGCTCGTCGAGCGCGGCCGGGACCGGGTGGAAGCGCAGCGGGCCGGCAAAGGAGACCGGCGAGGCGCGCTCGCCGAACACCGGATCGGTGAGGACCCGGCGGCCATCGAGCTCGAGGAGGACGGTGCTGTGGCCGAGCCAGGTGACCCGCAGGCCGGTGTCGCTCTGCCGGGCCCAGGTCTCGTGGGGTCTCACGACGGGCAGCGGCGCGGGCGGCTCCCGCCGGCCGCGGCGGAAGAAGAACTCGCCGAGCACGGGAAGCGTCGAGCCCTTGGTCATGGTGGGGCCGGCGCCCGAAGGGTTCTCGAACTTGCCGTCCTTGAACTGAGCTGAAGCGCGCGCCCGCTCGAGCCGCAGCCCTTTGCGACGCCGTGAATCGTTCATGAGAGGACGACCTCCTGCCAGGCGCGGTGCCTGGCGAGACAGAACACGACCTTGAAGGCGACCATCCTGCGGCCCGGTCGCCGGAGGAGGCGTGGGCTCCGCCTGGCAGCGCGCGCGCTCGGCCAGGGTGGCTCGCTCACGCACCGGACGAGCTTTGCGATCGGCGTGCAGACCGTCAAGGCCTGAACTTGACAAATTGTTCTTAACTTGTCAATGTTGACCATCGCCCGAGACCTTCTCCTCGCCCTGGCCCCGCGGCGATTCGCCCCGTGCCCCTCCCGGGTACCGCCTCGGGGGAGCGGCCTGCCTGGATTTGTGCAGGAATCGACGCACGGCGAAGCCCTGGTCATCCGCTGATCCAAGGGAGCCGCGGCGACTCTCGTTCAGGCGAGACTCGACCCGTTCAGTGACACGGGCGAAAAGGGCGCGAGAAGCCAAATGTCTCGGTCGATGTAGGACATCGCGGCACAGGCTATTGGCCAGCAACTGCCGTTGTCGTGGCTTCGTAAATAGTCGTTCATAAATGCCGGCAAATTGGACGAGATGGACAGATGCGCGGCAAAGTGAAGAGAGTCGGCGGCGGGAGACCGGCGCAGAGAGGCGCAGATTTGTGTGTGTTTGCGCGGACTTGTGAACGACCACGCAAACGATCGTGTGAACGCTCATGCGAGCGACCACGCAAGCGATCATGTGAACGTTCACGCGAACTACCATGCAAACGAACGTGCAAATGACGCGGCGGGACGCATGATTGGCTTGACTCGCAACCCGATACGCGACAAGAGTAATCCTCTTAGCGGTGCCTGACCGCCTGTCGAACGAGTCCTCCAGCTCCGCACCTCGTGATCGAGATCCCGTGGCGGGACGATGACCGATGACCACCGCGGCCGTCCCTCCGGAGCCTCCATCGCGCATCGCGTGTCGAGAGCCCCTGACCAGCGCAAGGGCAGCGTCGAGCTGTAGATAGACCGTATTCTTACTTGACAGAGGAGAACAACATGAGATTCGCATCAAGGAGCGCCTTGCTTGCCTCCGCGACGAGCCTTCTCGCCGTCTCATGCATCGCTGGTCTGGACGACACCGGCAGCGAGGAAGGCGACGCGCTCGGGGAGAGCCTTACGATCGATCCGAACGCGGTCTACACGCTCGTCGGCGTGCAGAGCAACAAGTGCGTCGAGATACGCGGGGGCAGCACGGCGAGCTCGGCAGCTGCGCAGATCGCGACGTGCAATGGCTCCACGCGACAGCAGTTCCGGGCGGAGTCCGCGGGGGGCGGATACTTCCGGCTGAAGAACGTGAACAGCGGTCTCTGCCTCGGGATCAACGGTGGATCGACGGCGAACGGTGCCACCGTCGTCCAATCCAGCTGCGGCAACGCCACGAGCCAGCAATTCTCGTTCGTGGATGTCGGCAACAACGCCCAGCGGATCACGGCCCGAAACAGCAACAAGGCGCTCGACGTCGTCGGGCGGTCGACCGCAGATGGCGCCGGCCTCCAGCAGTACAGCTGGGCGAACGGCGACAACCAGAAGTTCACGTTCAAGGTCGTGGGGGGCAGCTCAAGCAGCTCGAGCAGCACCACGAGCAGCAGCTCGAGCAGCGCGAGCACCGGCGTCCGTGGTTCGGGCGGCGCGGGCGGCGCTGGTGGCGCTGGCGGCTCGACCAGCTCAAGCAGCTCGACCAGCTCAAGCAGCTCGACCAGCTCAAGCAGCGCGAGCACCGGCGTCGGTGGCTCGGGCGGTGCGGGCGGCTCCGGCGGTGCTGGCGGCTCGGGCGGCTCCGGTGGCGCTGGCGGCGGCGACGCCGACACGGGGGTCAACCCGGCGTCGGGCTGCACGCTCGGCTATAGCCAGATCCCGGACGGGAAGGGCGGCAAGAACGTCGAGGCCGTCTGTCTTCCGAAGGAGATGAACTTCAACATGGCCGCGTCGCTGGAGGCCTTCAAGACGACGGTCTACCCGCTCTTGACCGCCAACTGCTCCGGCTGCCACAGCTCGACCGGCAAGGCCCAGGCGCCCATGCACTCCGACGTCGATCCGGCGCTGGCCCACGAGTACGCGCTCACGCGCGTCAACTTCAAGAAGCCGGCGGACTCCAAGCTCGTCGTCCGGATGGGCATCGATCGGCACAACTGCTTCGGAACGAGCTGCAAGGACGCAAACACGCAGATGCTCAACGCCGTCACGGCGTGGGCGAACGCCGTCGCGCCGACCCTGCCGGCCACCCCGCGCCCCGTCGCGGCCGGCGAGAAGGTCACCGAGGACCAGGTCAAGGCGTGGATCGCGACGGACAAGGCCACCGTCGCCGCGGCGGACGCGGAGTTCATCAAGTACGCCTCGCTGCACGAGCTCCACAACGCGGGAGTCAGCGCAGAGGAGCTCAACGTGGCCCGCGTGGGTCTGTCGAAGGCCCTGAACTCGACCGCGCGCTGGGCCCCCACGATCGTCAATCCGGTGGACATCAACGGCAAGGGCATGGTCTACCGCTTCGATACCCGCAACTACTGGGGCTACAACAAGGGGGTCACGAAGCTCCACTTCGGCGGATCGGACGACGACGTCTTCTTCGGGAGGACCTCCGTCAACTACCTGGGTGAGCCCGTCGGCTCCGACGTCACGTTCAGGGAGCGCTACAGGTACACCTCGACGGTCCAGGTGGATCCGAGCTTCGCCAGGCTCGTCTGGGGGCGCGTGCTCGCCGGCAATGTGGAGGGCGCCACGGACAGCCAGGTGCTCCCGCCCAACGTCAACGGCTTCAAGACCGATTACATCGAGGCGAGTCAGCTCGTCTACACGCTGACGCGCCCGGACGTCTACAACTCCATCATGGCGATCCCCTGGTACGCGCAGGATCTCGAGGCCGAGCTCGGCGTCAACCACGACGCGGGGGTGAAGTCGTACGAGTACATGCTCACGAAGCAGGCCATCACCGTCGATTCCCGCATGTACTTCAGGGCCAAGACGAAGAGCGGCGGGTACTACTGGAAGACGTGGGACGTCTTCAGCGGGCAGCTCGACGCCGGCGTGAACACCATCGAGCAGGCGTACGAGGTGGGCCAGATCCGGTTCCCCTTCTGGGCGCACCCGATCCCCAAGTTCATCAGCGGCGCCGGCGGCTCGGCGAACAACTTCAGCTTCATCGCGACGCTGGCTCAGCCGAACGGCACGGAGCCGGCGGGGTGCGAAGGGCAGCCGAGCTACGCCGGCGGCAGTTACCTGAACTGCCGCTACTACACCGGGACCGACGGTCTCCAGCAGTCGGCGGAGGAGGTGATCTGGGATCTGCCGAACGGCCTGCAGGGGTACTCCCTCTGGGGCGGCATCAACCAGCGCCGCGTCGACGCCTTCGTCAACATCGTGCGTGATCCGCGCCTCCAGAAGACTGCATCGGACGCGCAGATCAACAGCAACGTGGGCTTCGCCACCCAGGACCGCCGCCTGAACACCGGCAGCTCCTGCATCGGTTGCCATGCCGACGGCATGAACCGAGGCAACAACGATCTGCGCGACTGGCTCGACGCCGGCGGCTCCCGCCTCCCGAAGGGCGAGCACGGGGTCGACGGGTGGATCAACGACGCGGCGACGGTGGCTCAGGTCAAAGAGCTCTATCCGCCGTCGACCGTGATGCGGCCGCGCATGGAGGACGATCGCAAGGTCTTCCTGACGGCGATGGGGAAGATCAAGCGGGGGATGGCCCTCGGCGCGGACAAGAACGTGTACGTGGAGCCGACGATCTGGACCATCGAGTGGGCGCAGAACTTCTACAAGTACCCGCTGAGCCGCTCGAACTAGCTAGCGCCTCCACTCCTGAGCTCATCGGTGCTCGCCGCGCGAGAGGGCGCGGCGAGCTGACCGGCCCGAGGTGGGCAGCGCGGCGCGCGAGAGGGCGCGCCGAAGTGCCTCCCTCGGGCCTCCGCCTTCCACCACACCATTGGTCACCAACGTGAACGTGAACGTGAACGTGAACGTTTACGTGGTCGTGGTCGTGGTCGTGGTCGTCAACGGTATGCCGTGAACGACCACGACCACGACCACGTAAACGACCACGACCACGTAAACGACCACGACCACGTAAACGACCACGACCACGACCACGTAAACGTTCGGATGTAGGAGAACGCGGCGCGAAGCCTGGGTAACGCTTATGGGGGTAAGCTCCCACCAGCGAACGTTCTCCCGATCAGATCAGACGATGGCTGCCAGACCGGCGTTCGTCTTCCGCCGGGCTTCACGGCGTGAGGAGATCGCGCGCCACGGGCTCGTGCGCGCCGCGCGGGTGGCGCTTCAGGTAGAGCTCCGCGATGGGGCGCGCCGCCGCCCGGCCGGCCGTGCGCTCGACCGCCACCATCTTGCGGCCGAGCGCCTCGGCCGCGAACGGGCCGCCCGGCGACTCGGCGACGTACGTGTCGTACCAGGCGACGGCCGCCTCGGGCGAGCCGCCATCGTCGATCAGGCGGCCGAGCAGGAAGGCCGCCGCCTTGCCCTGGCTCGTCCCCGGGAACCGCTTGCGCGTCGCCGAGAGCGCGCGCTGCGCCACGTCGCCGCGCCGCGCGTACCGCGCCGCGTCCCCGAGGGCGACCAGGTCGTCCAGCGAGCCGCGCTCCAGCACCCCCCCGAGGCCGCGCTGCTCGGCTTCGGCCAGGACCGCCCGGAAATCCCCCGCCGCCACGCGCTGGGCCCAGCTCGGCGCCGCCGCCGCGCCGGCCGGCGCCGCCGGCCCCGCACCGTCCGTCGGAGGGCTCGCGGGCGCCCCCTCTGCCCGCGAGCCCTCCGGCCGTACGGCCCCGGCGTCGCCGACCGCGGCGTCGCCAGGTCCGATGATCTTCTCCTCCCGGGGCTGCGCCGCCGTGCCCGCGGGCGGCAGCCCCTTCGGCGCCGGGTCCGCCGCGCTCGCGGCGTCGCTGCTCGAGATCTGCACGTCGCCCTCGCGCATCCGCGCCACGAGCCGCTGGCCGGCGCGGAGCGGCAGCCCGTCGGGAGCGAGCGGCCCACGCACGGTCACGCTCCCCTCGTGCAGATCGACGCGCAGGGTGCCGTCGCTGCGGCTCCAGGACACGTCGAACACCGTGCCTGTGACAAGCACCGCGAACGGCCCCGCCTCGACCGACCAGCGCGCCTTCGGCCGCCGCGTGACGCGCAGCGACGCGCGGCCGTCCTCGAGCAGCATGCGCGCCCCGGCCGCGTCGACGTCCACCACGCGCATCGCGCTGCCCGGCGAGAGCGCGACGGAGGTGCCGTCCGTGAAGCGGAGCCGCGCCTCTCCGCCGGCCGTCGCGGCGATGTACCGGCCTGCGGTCGAAGGCGCGCCCTCGACGGCGTAGTCGAGCGGCCGCGCCGGCCAGAGCGCGACGAGCGCGAGCGCGAGCGCCGCCGCGCCGGCGAGCGCGAAGCTCCACCGCGGCCGCCCCGAGAGCGCGCTCCACAGGGGCGAGGCGCGCAGCCACGCGCCCACGCGGCCCAGGGCTCCTGCGCGGCCCGTACCCCGGCTCACGGCCTCCACGAAGCGGGCACGCTCGGCGGCGTCGTGCGCCGCGTCGACGTCCGCGGGGACGCCGCTCCGCACGAGATCCGCGAGCCGGCTCAGCTTCTCCGCTTCATTCATCGCGCTCTCCTCCGTCGGCGGGGAGGGTCCCGGGCCGATCGAGGTCCTGCGGGGCCTTGGTGAGGTAGGCCGAGAGCGCGGGATCGCGCTCCGCGGCGGTGAGGATCCGGTGGGACGCGCGCGCGAGGTGGCGCTTCGTCGTGGCCAGGGAGCAGCCCAGCGCGGCGGCGATCTCGGTGAGCTCGAGCCCCTCGATGAACCGCAGCACGAAGAGCGTCCGCGACCTGTCGTCGACCTGGTCGAGGATGCGGTAGAGCCGCGTGAGCGCCGCGCGCCCCTGCGGATCCTGCTGCGCGCCGCCCATGTCCGGGAGCTCGCCCGAGGGCGACAGCTGGAGCCAGCGCCGTACGCGCCTGCGCCGCAGCTCGGCGCGCGCCACGCGCACCGCGATGCCGACGATGAAGCTCGAGAGCAGCGAAGGATCTCTGAGGTCCTTGGCCACGCGGAAGAAGCGCAGGAACGTGTCCTGCACATGATCGTCGACCTCGTCGCCCGGCCCGAGGGTGCGCGTCAGGATCCGGCGCACGAGCGGCGCGAACCGCTGCCACAGGATCGGCGCGGCGCCCGGGTGCCCCTGCGCGGCGGCGCGCGCGAGCGCCTCGTCGTCGGTCGCCGCCAGCGGTAGCGCCTGCACCCCCCGCCTTTGCGCGAAGGGCGCGACCGCTGTCAAGGGCGGGACGGTCGACCGGCGGGGTTGGACCACGCCCAGCAGTGTTCCCCGGGAGGCCTCCGCGGCTCAAGATTCGGTACGAGGGGCGCGTGGTGGGCGGCGCTACCTCGGGCCCATGGACGCGGAGGGGGTGGGCGAGGCGATCGAGACGGCGATGAGCGGCGTGGCGGATACGTCGGCGCAGGTCGTCGTCCTGGACATCACGGACGTGAAGGGCGTGGACAGCCGCGTCGCCGCGACGCTCGTGCGGGGCGCCGGTCCCGCGCCGGGAACCGCCGGTGGCGCGGGGAGGATAGGATACCGATGAGCGCTGGAGCCTGCCCCGGCAGGGCGGACCGAGGCAGGCGCTCAGTTGGCGAGCTTGTTCGGCTCTCGCGGGCCGAAGATCGCCTCCCAGTTCGAGCGGTAGGCGTCGGTCGCGACCTGCGCGGGGCCGGACCGGGACGACTCGCGCGGCCCCGGGAGGAGCACCTCCACGTCGAAGAGCCGCGCGTGCTCGGACCGCTGCGTCAGCTTCACGAGCTCCCCGTTCAGCGGGCGCCCGTGCTCGGTGGGTCGCAGCTCGCCGATCTCGAGCCGGTCCTCCCGGCTGCGGATCACCCGGAAGCCCTCCCCCTGCTCTACGGGGCTATGGATGAAGACGACATCCTGATTCGCCGCGGGCGCGGGCGTGTCCTGGTTCTGCGGGGGCTCGTCCTTGCCCATCGCGAGAGTTTCCCACGTTTGCCCCCCGGAGCGCCAGGTGGAGCGAGCGGTCAATCGCCGCCTGCTGCCCATCGCACACCGCCTCCGCCCACGGTCCCCGCCTCCCGCCCTCCCGCCCTCCCGCCTCCCGCCTCCCGCGCCGCAACGCTGCGCATCACGGCGGCGCGCTTTGACATGGCGCACGTGGCGCGTGGCCGGAGCCTCCAAAACTTGGCCAGCGCGGGGCTTACGCCGTACTGCCGGCCAATGGGCCCTCTGCAACCGCGGAGGGCTCGCGATGGCGGACGCGGCTTCGCGGCGGAGGAATGGGCGTATGAACGGTCGAGGCGCAGAGGGAGAGGGCGTTCGCAAGGCGCCGGAATCCTTGGACAGAGAGCGCGAGGGCGGCGGCGAGCGGCGCGCTGGCGCCGGGCAGCGGGTCCGCATCGAGGCGCTCGTCGCGGTCGGCGAGACGTCGGGCGGCGGCTTCGAGGCCGAGTCGATCGACATGTCCCCCGACGGGATGCGCCTGCGCACGGCGTACCTGCCGCGGGTCGGCGACGCCCTGATCTGCCGGTTCGACGGGCTCGGCAAGGAGCTGGTCGTCGAGGGCGAGGTCTGCTGGCGCGCCGAGCAGGCGCGCGGCGGCGAGTTCGGCCTGCGCTTCACCGGCCTCGACGCCGAGTCGGAGGAGGCGGTGCGCGCGATGTGCTCGTCGATCGACGCAGGCGCAGCGGGCCCCGCGCCGGCGCTCGCCGTACAGGCCGGCGCCGCGTCGCCCGGGGCGGCGCAGCGGGGCGCCCGCGTGCGGCTCCACATCGACGGGCTGGGCTCGCCCATGAAGGCGCGCGTGCGCGGCGGCGGGCTCGACGACCTGGAGGTCGGCTCCAACCTGGAGTTCCTCAAGGTGGGCCGCTCCCTCGAGCTAGAGGAGGTCGATCAGGGAACGCGCCGCGAGGCGTACATCGACCACGTGAAGGTCGAGGTCGATCCCGCGACGAGCGTGCCGCAGCTCGTGGTCACGCTGTGCTACGAGGCGCCTCGCGCGGCCAAGGCGCCGCGGCCGCGGCCCTCGTCGCCCGAGGCGCTCCCCCCGGGGCGATCTTCCCACGACGCCGGCGCGCCGGCGCGGGCACCGTCGTTGCCGCCGCAGGGCGAGCGCCCGGCTGCGCGGGCGTCGTCGGCGCCGACCGTTCCGGTGCGCGATCATCAAAGCGAGCGCGCGGCTGCGCGGCCTTCCTCGGCGCCGACGGTTCCGGCGCGCGATCATCAAAGCGAGCGCGCGGCTGCGCGGCCTTCCTCGGCGCCGGCGGCCGAGCCACGGGGCGAGCGCGCCTCCTCGGGCGCGAACGGCGGCGCGGCCGCCCACGCGGACGACGATCACGACAGCGACGTGTCGCCGGCGCTCTCGGCCCGGGAGGCGCGCGCGGGGGCCGAGGCGGCCCCGCCCTCCGTGGACGGCGGGGCGCCGTCCTCCGCGCGGAGCGAGGCCGAGGAGGAGGGCGCCGAGGCGGCCGCCGACGCGCAGCCGGGCCGGCTGCGCGAGGTCGGCGAGAAGGCCGCGATGGCGGGCAAGGCGGTGGCGGGCAAGATCGCGCCCGCGCTCGCCGGCGCCGGGGCGCGCGCCGCCACGGCGATGGTGGGCATCGTGGCGAGGATCAAGGCGCGGCGCGCCGAGCGCGCGGGCGACGCCGACGGGTCGGGCAAGGACGGCGGTCCGCGCCGCAAGACGGCGCCGCCGCCGGCTGGCGCGCTGAAGTCCGGCGGTCGCCGGCTGGTGCGCGAGGAGCCCGAGGAGGCGGCGGGCGAGGGGAGCGAGCCGCCGCGCTTCAACAAGAAGGCGGCCGCGGTCGGCAGCTTCCTTGGGCTGGCGGCGGTGCTCGTGGTGTTCGGGGCGGCGCGCTTCTTCGGCCTGCGGGGCGGCGACGCGCCCGCGGCCGGGGCCGAGTCGGCCGCGGGTGTGCCGGCGCTGCCGGCGTCGGCGTCCTCCGGCGCGCCTGCCCTCGCGGCGGCCGCGGGGCCGGCTGCGGCGCCGGGCGGCGCTGCGGCGCCCGGCGGCGCGCTCACCGCGAACGTCCCGCTGTTCGGCGCGACGCCGCTGTCGACGACGGAGCCCGTGCCGCCGACGCCGCCGGCGGAGCCGAGCGCGCTCGCCGGCGACGCGCTCGCGCCGGGCGTGGCGGTCCCGGGCGGCCCGGGCGAGGAAGACGAGGCGGAATCGGCGGACGACGGCGACAAGGAGGGGTCGCGGGAGTGGGGGCAGGGGTCGGTGAGGAACCCCATCGTGCTGAAGCTGAAGATGGACGGCCCGATCGAGGAGCTGAACGGCGCGGCCGGCGCGATGGGCTTCACTGTATCGCTGCCCGATCGGCGCGCGCTGTCGTCGGGCAGCGGCCTCGCCCGCAAGGACAAGCGCATCGCGTCGGTGCGCGTGGTCAACACGGCGCACGGCGCGGAGGTCACCCTGCAGTTCAAGGACGGCGTGCCCGCCTACAAGGCGAAGGCGCGCGGCGATCGCCTGGAGATCTCGCTCGGCCGCGGCGAGTCGAAGAAGGTGGCGTCGAAGTCGAAGCCCGAGAAGAACGAGAAGCACGAGAAGAAGAAGGCCGACGGCGCCAAGAAGAAGAGCGAGAAGGGGAGCGGCAAGAAGGACAAGGAGCACTGAGGGGCGCTCGGCCGAGAATCGGCCGGCGGCTCGTGACGGATCGGATCCGTGACGAGGGGGCGCCGCCAGGGGGTCGCAACGGATCGAGTCTGCTCGGAGGGGCCTCGCGAGGGGGGGTCGCAACGGATCGAGTCTGCTCGGAGAGGCCTCGCGAGGGGGGTCGCAACGGATCGAGTCTGCTCGGAGGGGCCTCGCGAGGGGGGTCGCAACGGATCGAGTCTGCTCGGAGGGGCCTCGCGAGGGGGGTCGCAACGGATCGAGTCTGCTCGGAGGGGCCTCGCGAGGGGGGGTCGCAACGGATCGGATCCGTTGGGAAGGGGCGTCGCCAGGGGGTCGCCACGGATCGAGGCCCCGGCGCGCTCGATCTGGGGAAGGGCGCGGGCAGCGCGACGGCGACGACTGGTTCGCAGCCGAGCGGGCGCTCCAGCTCACGCGACCGTGGCCGAACCGGTGCCTGAGCGCGCCGTCACGAAGCGCTGCGCCCGGCCACACTCCGTCTGGCGAGCACCGGCTAGATCGACCCGCTGCGGCTCAGGATGACGTGGGGCAGTTTCTGCGCCTCAACGTCCGCGAGGAGCGCGCTGCCCAGCTTGATGTTCCCGCGATCGTCGGCGAGATGGGTCTCTCGGTAGATCCAGGTCGCGGGTCCGTCCTCCAACGGGAACTCGATCGCGTACTGCACTCGGATGGCCGGGTGCATGAGCACGGCGCTGCCTTCCGTCACCGGGACGACCGTGGGCGACCGTACGATCCGTACCTCGACGCCCATCTCGCGCGCCTTTTCGAGGAATGTCTTCCGATCGTAGATCTGGGTCACGAACATGGGCTCGCCCGGCTCTTTCTCGCTACGCCACCTGTAGGATCGCACATTTCTTGGCCTCCGCGAGCGGCGCCCTCAGGAACGACGAAACAAGGCGGAACGCCTTGGTTACGCGGCCGGCGACCGCCGGGTCCGCGGGGACCGTCTCGATCACACGCGGCGCGGTCAACATCATCATCTGGTCGAGAAACGCGACGGCGGTGGGGGCGCCGGCCTCGCACTCGTAGAAGCGGTATGCCGGCTTGCCGGCATCGTCGATCTTCATGGCGATGGCACCCTCGTCCGAGAAGAGGAGGTCCGGAAGGAAGGGCGGGGCGAGCGCGGCCTGCGCCTCGCGTGCGGTCCGCTTCGTCTCGGCGTCGGACGCAGCGGTTACGGCGTTTCCGCGCTCGGCGCGCGCCTTGAGGACGTCTTCGAGCCAGCCGCGGAACGTGGCCGATTTCGTCGGCGCTCCGAAGGAGAAGAGGGCGGTCACGAACGGGTTGTCGGCTCCGGCGTCGAGCTGGAGCCGTCCAAGCTGATCCACGGCATCGATGAACTTCGCCCCGCGCGCGAGGCCGCTTTTCACCTCCACCACTGCGCGCACCGCCTGCGGGATCGCGACGACCGTCGTCCCGACACGGAGGAGCATCGGATAGTCGATCGTGTCCACGAGCATGATGTCCGCCTGCGCAGTCGCGATTTGGGGCTGTCCCTGATCGTCCACGCGCGCGATCGCGCCGGTGAGGACCTCCAGGCGGCGCGGAACGACCTCGCGGAGCAGCTCGGCAAGCGCGTGCTCCCTGCCGGAACCGACGACCGTGGGGTGGTTCGTGAGCGCGGCGAAGAGATCCGCCTGGGCACGTAGGCGGTTCCGGAGGAGTTCTGCGAGGTTCATCGATTCGACCACCTCTCGCCCCGCTACACGGATCTCCCCGGCCCCACCGGCGGCGGGATCGACCACTCCGCGCTGTCCGACAGCCTGGGCTCCGCCTCCTCCGCCGCGCTCCCGAAGAAGTCCGCGACGTCGTGCCGCCTCGCCTCCGCGTCCGCGCGCCCCAGCTCGATCAGCTTCCGCGTGAACGAGCCGTCGAAGAGGAGGTAGCTCGCGAGATCCGCGTCGTTCTCCGCGCCCACGTCCACCAGCGAGAGCAGCCGTCGCATCATCGCCGGCCCCCCTTGCAGCTTGCCCGCCCGCACGTGCTCCGCCGCCAGGCGCCCGAGATCCGCGCTCGGCCGCACCACCAGCGTCTCCACCCGCCGGTACGGAAGCGCCCCGCGCAGCGCCGCGGCCCCGTTGATCGATTGCAGGAAATCCGGGCCGAACGCCTGCTCCCCGTCCTCGATCATGTGGTTCACCCGCGTCAGCACCTCGAAATCGGTCTGGATGTGGTCGAGCAGGAACGCGTTCAGCACCTTGCCGAGCACGAGCGCCATCCCCGGCGGCTTGCCGCTGTCGCCCGCGTCGATGCTCCGCACCTCGCGCGACAACCCGATCGCCAGGACGTGCGTCGCCCCCAGCCGCAGCGCAGGCGCGATCGGCGTGTTCTGCCGCACGCCCCCGTCCATGTACAGATCGCGGCCGATCCGCACCGGCGGGAACAGGATCGGGATCGCCGCCGACGCGAGCGCGTGCTGCGGGCCTACCAGCGCCCCCCGGATGATCGTCCGCGGCGGCGCCGTCGTCGGCAGCGCCCCGTCCGGGCCCGTCTGCATGAAGATCACCGTCCGGCCCGTCCCGATCTCCGTCGCCGACACGCTCACCGCCGAGAGGTAGCCGTGGCGCAGCGTCCGCGCGATCGCGCGCCACGGGATCTCCCGCTCGACGAGCCGCTGCATCGGCGACACGTCGAACAGGCCCACCCCCTCCGCCCCGCCCCCGAACAGCAGCTTCGGCATCGAGATCGCCTGCCGGACCCCGAAGCCGAGCACCGTCTCCAGCTTCAGCTGCGTCCACAGGTTGACCAGGCGCCGCACCCCCAGCGTCGGATCGTCGAGGTGCGCCGCCAGGTAACACGCGTTCACCGCGCCCACCGACGTCCCGCACAGGATGTCGATGCGCGGCGGCGCCCCGCGCAGGCGGGCGAACGCGTCGAGCACGTACGACAGGACCCCGACCTCGTAGGCCCCCCGAGCGCCGCCGCCCGAGAGGATCACCGCCACCTTGCGCCGCTGCTTCGCCCCGGTCCTCGCGCCCGTTCCCGTCATGCCATCTCCCCGCGGCGGAGCGGGTCGTGCCCCGCCGCCGGACCGTCCGCCTCCGCGGCGAGGACCCGCCGCACCACGGTGCGCTCCAGGAACAGCGCCCTGAGCCGCGCGTCGCGGATGTAGCCCGCCACCCTCCGCACGTGCGCCGCCGCGCGGCAGTACGCGTCCGTCGAGCTCGCCGGCGCGCCCTTCTGCAGCGCCTCGCAGCAGAGGTCGCGCACCTCGATGCCGTACTCCGAGCTGCCCGCCTCGACCGCGCCGAGCGCCGTCCGCGCGAGCAGCACCCCGGAGTGGACCTCGCCCGCGTCCACCCGAGACGCCGCCTCGATCGCCGTCGCGTGGGCGTGGTAGCTCATCAGCCCCTGCGACTCGGCGAGCTGCCGCGCCTCGGAGGCGTTCGCGATCGCGCCCTGGATGTCGCCTCGCGCCCTCGCCAGGAGGCCGCGGACGTTGCGCTCGTGGATCATGTCGTAGACGCTGCCGGTCACCGCGATGAGCGCGCCCGCATCGGCGCAGAGCGTGTGCGCGGCGTCGACGTCGCCCGCCTCGAGGAGGATCCCCGCCGAGCAGAGGAGCGTGTCGGCCCGCGCGTCCTGATCGTCATAGCGCTCGTGGGCCTCGCGCGCCCGCTTCATGTACGCCAGGCTCCGCGGTACGTCCCCGAGCTTCGCGTACGCGTGGCCGATGTTGCTCAGCGTCTTCGCGATCTGGAACCGGCCGCCAATCGCGAGATCGATGGAGATCGACGAGAGCCCGACCGCGATCGCGTCCTCGAACCGCTCGAGCACGAACATCGCCACCGCGAGCGAGTTCTTCGCGCGCGCCTCGCTGCGGCGCGCCCCCACCGCGCGGAACACCGCGATCGCCTCGGCGTAGGCCTCCACCGCCTCCTGCACGCGGCCGACCCGGCGCAGGAGCACCCCCTTCGTGCGCAGCACCTCCGCGCGCGCCCGCGGCGTCAGCCCGCCCGCCTGCGTCACCCGGAGCGCGCGATCCGCCGCGTTGATCGCGCCCTGGATGTCGCCGAGCTCGCGCAGCACCTCCGACAGGATCGTGAGCGCCTCGACCTCGAGCGCGGGGCGGCGCGCGATGCGCGCGATCTCGGCCGCGCGCTGCGCGACCGGCAGGCCGCGGGCGAGGTAGCCGTCGTCGAGGTCGAACCGTGCGGTGCGCACGAGCGCGAGCGCCGCCCAGCGCGCCTGGCCGCTCTCCTTCGCGAGCTGGCGCAGCGCCGCGAGGTGCCGCCGCCGATCGCGGCGGCGGCCGAGGTGGCGGAAGATCGCCTCCAGCGCCTCGTGCGCGATCATCACGCGGGCGTCGCCGGCCGGCAGGAGCGACAGCGCCCGCTCGTAGTACCGCCGCGACAGCTGCGCCTGGTGCCCCGCGCGCGCGGCCCGCGCCGCGTCCAGGTAGAGCTCCGCCGCCTGCACGGGCGCCTCGCCCCGCGCGAGGTGCTGCGCCACGATCGCTGCCGAGAGCCCCTGCGCGAGCGGCGTCGTCGAGAGGTGCTCGCCGAGCCGCCGGTGCATGCGCACGCGGCTCGCGCCGTCGAGCGCGAGGTAGGCCACGTCGCGCACGAGCGGGTGCCGGAAGTCGACCGCCCCGGCGCGGCGATCGCACAGGCCGCGGGCGCAGAGGCGCGTCACCGCCTCGTCGTCGGCGAGCCGCGTCAGGTTCAGGATGTCGTCCTTGAGCAGCGGCCCCCCCGCGACCGCCAGCCAGTTCACGACGTCGTGCTCCGCCGGCGGCAGCTCGCGCAGGCGGTCGCCGATGAGCTGCTCCAGCGTCGAGGGCAGCGGCTCGCCGCGATCCCCCGTCCGGTCGTGGCGCACGAGCTCGTGCCGCCCGCCCGGGTGCTCGACGATCTCCAGCGTGCCCCGCTCGAGGAGCGCGTCGATCATCTCGAGCAGGAAGAACGGGTTGCCGGCGACGCGCGGCACGAGCTCGCCGCAGACGGTCGCCACCCCGTCGCGCACGCCGAGGCGCGCCTCCACGAGGCGCATCTGCTCCTCGGCGCTGAGGCCGCGGAGCTCGATCCGCACGAGCCCCTCGATGAACGGGGTCACGCGCTCCTCAGGGCGCGTGAGGAGCAGCACGAGCACCGGGAGCCGCTCCGCGCGCTGCTTCAGGAGCTCCGAGAGGAGCTCCAGGCTCGGCCGGTCGGCCCACTGGAGGCCGTCGATGACGACGACGAGCGGCTGGTGCCGCGCCAGCGAGCCGAGCAGGTACTTCACGCCCCGCACCACCACGTCGCGGCCGTAGGCGGCCGCGTCCTCCTCGGGGTGCTCGAGCTGCTTGCCCGTGACGAGCTCGGCGAGCCGCGTGACGATGCGCGCGCCGAGCGGCGAGCGCGCGATGGGCCCGAGCAGGGCCCGGATCACGTGGGACGCGTCGTCGATCGCGTGGTCGAGCCCCATCCCGGTGACGTCGCGGAGCACGTCGCAGACCGTGGCGAGGGGCAGCTCGCTCTTCACGGGCGAGCACTCGACGTGGAGCACGCGCGCGTCGCCCGGGAGCTCCGAGAGGAACGTGGAGATGAGCGCGCTCTTGCCGATGCCCATCTCGCCGACGATGACGCGCGCCACGGACTGGCCGCGGAGCGCGCCGGCCGGCGGGCTCGAGGGCCTGCTCGGCCGGCTCGGGGGCTTGCTCTGCCGGCTCCCCGGCGGCTCGCTCTCGCCGAAGCGCGCGGGCGGCTCGACGTTGCCCTTCACGGGCGGCGAGATCGCCCGGTGGTAGGCCGCGTGCAGATCGGCCCGCTCCGCGTCGCGCCCCACGAGGTCGTTCGGCGAGAGCGCGATCTCCGCCATCCGCTCCTCGCGGGTGAGCGGGCGCTGCAGCGCGTAGAGCCGCATCTGGTGCGGGACCGGGTAGCCGCGGGCGTCGTCGAGGTCGAGCGAGGGCGCGTCGCCCCAGCGGAAGTCGCGGCGGACGAGGCGGTAGACGCCGCCCGCGACCCACGTCTTGCCGAACGGGGTGCGGATGCCGATGCGCTCGGCGAGGAAGTTCGCGGGCTCCTTGAGCGCGTGGTTGATGAGGTGCCCCTGCTCGTCGCGCTCGCCGTACGCGATGCCGCGGACGATGCCGATCGCGGCGCGGAGCTCGACGGGCAGGTCCTCCGACGCGCCCGCGAGCGCCTCGTGCACGTCGACCGCGAGCGAGGCGGCGTCGGCCGCGGCGCGCGAGGGGTTCGCGAGCAGCCCGACCACCGCGCGCGCGCTCGCGTGCGACTCCCACGACCAGATCGCCCCGTGCTTGAAGGCGATCGCGTCGAGGGTCGTCCGGATCGAGCGCCCGCTGCGCTTGCCGGCGAGCCGGCCCTGCGCCCCGAGCAGCGCGTCGACGCCCTCGATGCGCAGCGTGACCACGGCGACGTGGCGCACCTCGCGCACGGCGCGCGGCGCGCCGGTGCCCTCGGCGTCGCCGCCCGTGCGCGCGGCCGGCACCGCCGCGAGCGTCTGCGGCTGCGCCACGGAGCCGTCGTCCGCGGGCTGCTCCTCCGCGCCCTCCGCGCGGCGCGCGGCGCCCTCGCGCGCCTCCTCCACGCGGTCGCGGCCGAGCAGGTGGGCCACGGTCTGCTCGACCGAGGCGTTGTCGACGAGCTCCTGCCTCGCGAGCAGCGCGCGCGCGACCGCCCCGGCCAGGTCGCGCGCGGTCTGGAAGCGGGCCTCGGGCTCGCGCTCCATGGCGCGCATCACGATCGCCTCGAGCTCCGCGGGGATGTCGCGCGCGTGCGCCGAAGGGGGGTCGAACCGGCCCTCCTTCACGGCCTGGAGGAGCGCCTCGTCGTCGAGCTTGCCGTACGGCGAGCGCATGGCGAGCATCTCGTAGAGCACGACGCCGAGGGCGTAGATGTCGCTGCGCCGGTCGACGCGCTCGCCGCGCGCCTGCTCGGGCGACATGTACCCGAACTTGCCCTTCAGCACGCCGGTCTCCTCGCGGAAGAGGTTGGCGCTGGCGATGCCGAAGTCGGCGATCTTCACGACGCCCTCGAGCGAGAGCAGGATGTTCTGCGGCGAGACGTCGCGGTGGACGATGGCGAGCGGCATGCCGCCCTCGTCCTTGCGCTCGTGGGCGTAGTGCAGCCCCTTCGCCGCCTCGGAGACGATGAACGCCGACACGAGCGGCGGGATCCGCGACTCCTTCTGCTGGGCGGCCCGCATCAGCTTGCCGAGGTCGAAGCCCTCGACGTACTCCATCGAGAGGAGCAGCCCGTCCTCGCCGTGGTCGGAGAACTCGTAGACCTGGACGATGTTCGGGTGGTTCAGGCGCGTGGCGAGGTGGGCCTCCTCCACGAACATCGCGCGGAAGCGCCGCGAGGCCCCGTGCGCGGGGAGGATGCGCTTGACGACGAGGAGCTTGTACGTCCCCTCGGCGCCCCGCTTCTTGGCGAGGAAGACCTCCGCCATGCCGCCAGCGCCCAGGCGGCGCTGGATCTCTAGGTCGGCGAGCTGGGACGGGTGCTTGGCCATGCAGCGAAGCGGCGCGCGGGCGCCCTGGCTGGGAGGCGCCGGGCGCGGTGAATCGGGTGACCGGTGATGAACAAGGTCCGCGCTCGGTTCCCCCGATCCATGGAAGGACGACGGGTTGACCCGCATGGTAGCGTCCCGCCCGCGTCTCCGGGGAGACAACCAGGGTGGAAAGACGAATCTTTCTGGGTGGCTCGGGGATCCCCGCCGGGAGCGAGCCCGCCCGCGCGCCGCACATCCGCGATAGCGGCGCCGCCCGACCCCGGCCCTGACGTCTCGTGCAAGGCACCCTCCCACGGCGCCCGACACCCGGCGGCTGCTGCGCCAGCAACAACAAAGCTGTTGCCGAAGCATAGGCCGTCTGTTAAAACGGATGCCGCGTCTGTGATGAGAGACGCCGGGCGTCCGACCCCGGCCGCTGGCCGTTGGCCACTGGGCCGAGAGGCGGTGGGGTCGTCGTGTGCGCGCGCCTGAAACCTTGAGGGCTTGTAATGGACATTCGCGTGACAGAGGCGGACGTCGTCGTCGTGGGCGGCGGCAGCGCAGGCTCCACTGCAGCGGTGGAGGCGCAACAGCGGTTGCCCCGGGGGAGGGTGGTCCTCCTCGAGAAGGCGCATATCAAGCGGAGCGGCGCCATCGCGATAGGCATGGATGGTCTCAACAACGCCATCATACCAGGGCACGCGACGCCGGAGCAGTACGTGAAGGAGATCACGGTGGCCAACGATGGCATCGTGAACCAGCGCGCCGTCTATGAATACGCGCGGAACAGCTTCGCGATGATCCAGGAGCTCGACTCCTGGGGCGTGAAGTTCCAGAAGACACGATCGGGCGATTTCGACGTCAAGAAGGTCCACCACAACGGGAGCTACGTGCTCCCGATGCCCGAGGGCTACGACCTCAAGAAGATCCTGACGCGCATGGTCAAGCGCGCCGGCGTGAAGGTCGTCAACCGCGTGATGGCGACGCGGATCCTCGTGACCGACGGGCACGTCGCCGGGGTGATCGGCTTCGACACCCGGGAAGGGCATATCGAGATCATCAAGGCGAGGGCGGTCATCCTGTGCTGCGGCGCCTCGGGGCGGCTCGGGCTGCCGGCGTCTGGCTACCTCCACGGGACGTACGAGAACCCGTCGAACGCGGGAGACGGCTACTCGATGGCGTACCACGCGGGCGCCGAGCTCTCGGGCATCGAGTGCTTCCAGGTGAACCCGCTCATCAAGGACTACAACGGTCCGGCGTGCGCGTACGTGACAGGCCCGCTCGGCGGGCACACGGTCAACGCGAAGGGGCACCGCTTCATCGAGAGCGATTACTGGAGCGGGCAGATGATGCTCGAGTTCTACCGGGAGCTCCACTCCGCGAACGGCCCCGTGTACCTGAAGCTCACCCACCTCGCCCCGGAGACGATCACCGAGGTCGAGCGGGTCCTGCACCAGACGGAGCGCCCGAGCCGCGGGCGCTTCCACGAGGGCAGGGGGCACAGCTACGCGAGCGATCTCGTCGAGATGCACATCTCCGAGATCGGCCTGTGCAGCGGGCACAGCGCGTCGGGCGTCTGGGTCAACGAGAAGGGCGAGACCACGGTGCCCGGGCTCTACGCCGCCGGCGACATGGCGTGCGTGCCGCTCGCCCCCGCTCGCAGCGGAGCGCATACCCGCAACCGGGACCCATCAACGAGCATGCCAGCGGGCTGCTCTCCACCTGCCCGGCCGAGGGAGCGCGCGAGGACAGCTGCTGCGCAGCAGACGCAGCGCAGCGCGGCGCGGCGCCCGCCAGGCCAGCGCGATCCGAACCAACGAGCGGCGGTGCGGCGCTTTCTTCAGGCGTCCCGTGCGTCTAGGATGCGCCCTCCCGCTCGCTCCTGCGCGCGGGGCAGCGCGGGGACCGTCGAGAGCCCGAGCGCCCCAGCCAATCTGCACACAGGTGGTCAATGACTTCGAGATCGAATCGTTACGGATCCGCGCTCGCGTTGAGCATTTCGCTGGTGGCCACCGCGGGCTGCCAGATGGCGACGATGCCCGATCGCGGCCTCATCAATGAGGACACGGGAGGGGGCGGCGGACAGGGAGGCACGGGCGGAGGGGGCGGCATCGGTGGCTCCGGCGGCAATGACGGCGGGGGGAGCAGCGACGGCGGCGGTGGCTCCGGCGGTGGCGACGGTGGCTCCGGCGGTGGCGATGGTGGCTCCGGGGGTGGCAACGGCGGAAGCGACGGTGGCGCCGGCGGAGTCGATGGCAACGGTGGCAACGGCGGCGACGCAGGAGCAGGCGGCGGCGGCGGAGCAGGCGGCAGCGAGGGACCCGGCGGGGGCGGCGGAGCGGGCGGCAGCGACGGCTCCGGCGGCAGCGGCGGGGGCGGCGTCCCGTGCACCGGCGACACCGATTGCCCCGCGCCCGACAGCGAGTGCGCGATCGCGAGGTGCGCCGGCGGTGGATGCACGACCGAGCCCGTGGCCTCGGGGACGTCCGTGAAGGTGCAGGTGGCCGGCGACTGCCGCGAACGCGTCTGCGACGGTGACGGCGCGGTCACGGAGGTCGACGACGACGGCGACGTGCGCGACGACCACAGCGAGTGCACGGTGGACTCCTGCCGCGGCGGCTCGCCGATCAACGCCCCGGTCGAGACCGGCACCTGGTGCTCCCGGGCCGACGGCGGGCTGTGCAACCCCGCCGGGGTCTGCGTGCAGTGCCTCGTCGACACGGACTGCCCGACCGAGGTGTGCATCAACTACGTCTGCCAGGTCGCCTCGTGCGAGGATGGCCTGCGCAACGGCGACGAGGGCGGCATCGACTGCGGCGGCAGCTCCTGCCCTCCGTGCGGAGCGCCGGCCAGGGTGACGTCCGTCGACTATCCGGTCATCGCGGTCGGCGGCGCGCTCGTGCTCACCGGCTCCGGCTTCACCGGGGCGACGGGGGTGACCGTTGGCTTCACGCCGCAGCCCTTCACGGTCGACTCCGACACGCAGATCACGATCCCCGCGCTCTCGAACGAGACGCCGATCGGCCCGGGGGACATCGTCGTGAACCGGCCGGGGGCGCGGTGGACGTCGTTCCCGGTGACGGTGATCCAGCTCCAGATCAACGAGATCGACGCCGACACGGCGGACAGCAGCGACGTGCTCGAGTTCATCGAGATCAGCGCGGGCTGGCGGTACGTGAACCTCGCCGGCTACACGCTCGTGCTCTACAACGGGGCCACGGACGGCTCCTACCGCGCGATCGAGCTCAACGCGACGACGGACGTGGGCGGCCTCCTGCTCGTCGGCAACAGCGGCGTCGTACCGGCGCCCGCCCTCGTCTTCCCGACCAACACCCTGCAGAACGGCCCGGACGCGGTCGCCTTGTACCAGGCGCTGCCCGCGGAGTTCCCCACGTCCACGCCGGCCACGGCGGCGCGCCTCATCGACGCGGTGGTCTACGGACCGGCGGCCGAGGAGGACACGCAGCTCTTGAACGCGCTGATCTCCAGCGCTCCGGGGCGCGTTCAGGTCAGCGAGGGCGCGACCTCCGCGCTGTCGCAGACGCAGTCGATCCAGCGCTGCGCCGACGGCCTCCGCGACGGCCGCCGCTTCGGGGCGGCGGCGCCGACCCCTCGCAGGCCCAACACCCTCCCCTGCCCCTGAAGGCGCGGCGCCACCGGCGTGCCGCGCCGCGCCGCCGCCCGGCGCTGGCTCCGGAGCTCAGCGCTCGAGGTGGACGTCGAAATCCTCGATGCTCACGGCGAGCTCGTAGCGCTCCTCGATGAGCCCCGCGAGCTCGGGGAACCCGTTCAGCGTGTCGCGCGAGTCGATCGCGTCGCCGGTCACCGAGGGGAAGACGTCGTGGCGCTCGACCACGATCGCGGCCGGCGGGCTCGCGGCGAGGTCGCGCATCAGCGCGTCGCGCGCCTCCTGCCGGGCCCACGCCGCGCGCTGCGGGACGTTGTAGAGGTAGCGCGTCGCCGGCGGGCGATCGGCGAGATCGTAGATCACCGGCTCGAAGCCCCACACGAACACGGGGCGCCCCGGCGCGACGCGCTCGCGCAGCCACGCGGCGACCTCCCGGTTCGCCGCGGCGTTGACGTCGGCGACCGACGCGAGGCGGTCGAGGCGCGCCTGGTCCCTCGCGCCCGTGGCGAGCACCGCGAGCCGCTTGGCGCAGCGCTCGATGTAGTCGTCGGCGACGTCCTTGGTCGCGGAGCGAGCGAAGGCGGTCGCGACGAGCGCCGCGAGGAGCGCCGCCGCGGCCACCTTCACGCCGGACCGCGTGCACCGCTGCCACGCCTTCCAGAGGCCGAGCGCGGCGAGCATCGCGGTGAGCGGCCACGTCGCGCCGTAATGGTAGGGGAAGAACTTCGCCTGCATCACGACGCCGACGAGGTGCATGGCGATCACGCCCGCGAGCAGCGCCACGCCCGCCCGCTCGTGGCGTTCGGGGTGCAGCGCGACCAGGCAGGCGAGGCCGAACGCGAGCGGGCCGGAGTAGTGGACGAGCCACTCGCAGACGCCGTACCACGCCATGCCGAGCACGCTCGCTCCGCGCCACCCGAGCGCGGTGTAGTGCGGCGTGAAGACGAAGAGGACCTCCCGCAGATCGCCGAGCGCGCCCCTCAGGGCGAACCAGGCGGCGCAGGCGAGCACCGGGAGCACGCCGCCCAGCGCGATGAGCAAGGCGGGCCGGAGCGCCGCCCAGAGGAGCGCGGCCGCCGTCGATCGGACCGGCCCGGACGCAGGCGTCGCAGAGCGCGCCGGCTCGCCCTGGATCGCGGTCGGACCCGCGTCGCTCCGGCGCTGGACGGCGGCCCGCTCCGAGCCGCGCCGCGCGAGCTCGGCGAGGGCGGGCGCGGCCAGCGCGACGGCGAGCACGACGCCGCCCCCGGCGAGGGGCGGCTTGAGGAGGCCGGCGGCGCCGAAGAGCGCGCCCGACACGACCAGCGCGGCGCCGCGCGGCGCGGCTCGTGACGCGCCGTCGCGGCCGCGCGGCGTGGCGACGAGCAGCGCGGCGATGGTGAGCATGCCCCCGAACGACTCGGGCTGCGCCGTGTGCCAGAAATCGAGCTGGGCGTGCACCAGCACGGCGAGCGCGGCGGCGACGACCCCGATCCTCCGGTCGCCGAAGAGGCGAGCGGCGAGCGACGCCATCGCGAGGCACATGCCGGCGAGGCCGAGGACCTCGAGGACGCGGATGCCCCACTGCGCGGGCCCGAAGAGGGCGCGGGCGAGCGCGTAGATGAGGAAGATGCCGGGCGGCTTGAAGTCGAACGCGTCCCGGTAAGGCATGCCGCCGTCGAGCACCGCGCGCGCGACCATGGCGTAGATGCCCTGATCGCGGCCGTAGCCGTAGGTCAGCACCTGCAGCAGCAGGAACGCGATGACGCCGAGCGACGCCGCCCGGATCGCCCGCGCCCCCGCGACGCGCGGCGGCCCGGCGGCGAGGCGCTCGCGCGCGCTCTCGCTCGAGGGGGCCAGGGGGACGGGGGCTGCGGTCGCATCCGGCGCGGCGTCACGCACGGGGCCCTTGTACCGGCTGGGGCCCGCCAGCGTCTACGTGCGTCGACATCCGATTCCAGCCGCCCTGCGCCGGGCGCCTGGGTGGAGGCGCGCCTCGGTGGAGGCGGCTCGCCGTGGGCGAGACCGACGCAACCGGCGCAACCGGCGCGACCGGCGCGCCCCCCCCATGGCCCACGCGCACGCGACCTTCACAAAGGATACACACCGGACGAACACTGTGTCGTTGCTCTCGAAGGGCGGGCGGCGTATACGACCCTGCCGCCTTGCCCGGAGAGGAGAAAACGGGCGCTCACGGCGGCGCGCGTTGGAGGCGCGGGAAGCGATGGTCGAAGTTCGCATGCCACAGCTCGGCGAGAGCGTGGTCGAAGGAACCGTCTCGCGGTGGCTCGTGCGCGAGGGCGATTTCGTCAAGCGCGAGCAGCCGCTGCTCGAGGTTGCGACCGACAAGGCAGACACGGAGATCCCGGCGCCTATCGCGGGTCGTGTCTCGCAGATCGCGGTGGCCGAGGGGACCGTCGTCGCCAAGGAAGGTCTGCTCTGTCGGATCGACGAGACGGCGCAGGGCGAGGCCCAGGCGACGGCCCAGCGCGCGAGCGCGCCGCCGGCGCCGGCGCCGTCCGAAGCGCGGGCCGCCGCGCCGGCGCCCGGCAGCAACGGGCACGACGAGAGCGCCCGCCCCCTGACGAGCCCGTCGACGAAGAAGCTCGCGCGCGAGTCGGGCGTCGATCTGCGCGACGTGCACGGGACGGGCGATCACGGCCGGATCACGCGCGACGACGTGATGCGCGCGGCGCACGGCGCGTCGGCCGAGCCGGCGCCTCAGCCGAGCGCGGCGGCCCAGCCGGCGAGCGCGGCCGCGGAGCTGTCGCAGCTCATCCAGGCGAGCGGCGGGTTCGTGCCGCCGGTGCCCGGCGTCGGGTACGGCGCGTACAAGGTGCCGCCCTACTCCCCGAAGCCCGGCGACAAGGTGGTGCCCTTCAGCCGGCGCCGCCGCATCACCGCCGACCACATGGTCTATTCCAAGGTGACGTCGCCGCACGTGGTGACGGTCGCCGAGGTCGACCTGCACGAGACGTCGAAGCTGCGCGACCTCCACAAGGACGAGTTCAAGAAGGCGGGCGTGTCGCTCACGTTCCTGTCCTTCATCTGCGCCGCGGCCGTCCGCGCGCTGCGCGAGCACCCGGAGTTCAACGCTCGAGTGCTCGAGAACTCGTACGTGGTGCTGCGCGACGTCAACCTCGGCGTGGCGGTGGACACGCCCGGCGGCCTCATCGTCCCGAGCATCAAGCACGCGGACGAGCTGTCGCTGCGCGGCATCGCGAGGAGCATCGACGAGCTGGCCGGGCGCGCGAAGTCCGGCAAGATCACGGCCGACGACCTCGCGAACACGACCTTCACGGTCTCGAACCCCGGCCTCAAGGGGAACCTCTTCGGCGGCGCGATCATCTCGCAGCCGAACGTGGGCATCCTCCGGATGGGGGAGATCAAGAAGCGCGTCGTGGTGGTCACGAAGGACAAGGAGGACTCGATCGCGATCCATCCGGTCATGTTCCTCGCGCTCTCGTACGACCACCGCATCATCGACGGCGTGCTGGCGAACTCGTTCCTCTGGCGCGTCACCGACATCCTCACACGCGGGGAGTTCGAGGTATGAGCGCGACAAGCGAAATTCAGGGCCTGCGGCCGCTCGGCGAGGTCGATCCGGAGATCGCCGAGCTGATCCGCCTGGAAGAGCGGCGGGAGGCGGACACGCTCCGGCTCATCGCGAGCGAGAACTACGTGTCTCGGGCGGTGCTCGAGGCGACGGGCTCGGTGCTGACGAACAAGTACTCCGAGGGGTACCCGCAGAAGCGGTATTACGAGGGTCAGCAGCAGGTCGACGTGGTCGAGGAGCTCGCGCGGACGCGGGTGGCCAAGCTGTTCGGGGCCGACCACGTGAACGTGCAGCCCTACTCCGGCAGCCCGGCCAACCTGGCCGTCTACCTCGCGTTCGCCCAGGCGAACGACACGATCATGGGCCTCGGCCTGCCCGCGGGCGGGCACCTGACCCACGGCTGGTCGGTGAGCATCACCGGGAAGTACTTCAAGAGCGTCCCGTACGGCGTTCGCGAGAGCGATCACCGCATCGACCTGGATCAGGTCCGCGACCTGGCGCGCGCCAACCGGCCGAAGCTCATCTGGTGCGGGACGACGGCGTACCCGCGCACGCTCGACTTCGCCGCGTTCCGGTCGATCGCCGACGAGGTGGGGGCGATCCTGGCGGCGGACATCGCGCACATCGCGGGGCTCGTGGCCGCGGGGGTGCACCCGTCGCCGGTGGGCATCGCCGACGTGGTGACGTCGACGACGCACAAGACCTTCCGGGGCCCGCGCGGCGCGATGATCCTCTGCAAGAAGGAGCACGCGAGCGCGATCGACAAGGCGGTGTTCCCCGGCCTCCAGGGCGGTCCGCACAACCACACGACCGCGGCCATCGCGGTCGCGGCGAAGGAGGCCTCGGAGGAAGGTTTCCGGGCCTACGCGAAGCAGATCGTGGCGAACGCGCAGGCGCTCGGGCGCGCGCTGGAGTCGCGGGGCTTCCGGCTCATCACCGGCGGGACCGACAACCACCTGCTCCTCATCGACATGACGCCGAAGGGGATCGCGGGCAAGCCGTACGCGCAGGCGCTCGATCGCGCGGGCATCGTGGCGAACTACAACTCGATCCCGTTCGATCCGCGCAAGCCGTTCGACCCGTCGGGGCTCCGCATCGGCACGCCGGCGGTGACGTCGCGCGGGATGGGCGTCGCCGAGATGGAGCGCCTCGCGGCATGGATGGATGAGGTGGCGCAGAACGTGAACGACGAGGCGCGCATCGCGCGCATCGCCGCCGAGGTCGCGGAGCTCTGCCGCGGCTTCCCGGCGCCCGGCATCCGGCTTTAGCTGGCCGGCGCTGCGGCGAGCCACGGCGCCGCCACCGAGGACGCCATGGAGAGCGATCTCCTGGCGTCCTCGGCGTTTTTGTGGCCGATCCCGAGGACGCCACGGAGAGCGATCTCCCGGCGTCCTCGGCGCCCTGCCAGCGTCACTTCACGTAGAGCTGCGCGGCGGCGACGCCCGAACCGGCGGTGGCCTTCACGATGTACTTGGCGTTGATGCCGACGGGGAGCGACCAGCGGTAGCAGTTGCCTCGACCGCCGAGCACGGCGTTCGAGCCGCTCGAGTTGTCCTGCGCCAGCACCGAGGAGCCCATCGGGATCGGGGTCAGCGCGACGAGGCTGATGTCGAGCTCGGTGATCCCCGCGCCGACGCCGACGATCGTGTAGCACTTGCCGGGCATCAGCTGGATCTGCTGCTCGAGGGTCTGTCCGGCGCTGAACTGCCCCGCGATCGGCCCTCCCTCCTTCGTCATGCCGGGCGCCTCGGTCGCAGCGAGGTTGTTCAGCGGGATCGTCGCGGCGGAGGCGAGGTTGGGATCGATCGCCGACGCGCTGCCGGAGCTGCTCCCGCCGCTCGGGGCCGGCTGCTGCCCGCCGGTCTGCTGGCCAGGGATCGGGAACGGCCAGGGAAAGCCGCCAGGCTGCGCCGTCGGAGCGGGCTGCGTCGTCGTCGGGGCAGGCTGCGTCGGGGCGGGCTGCGTGGGGGCAGGCTGCGTCGGGGCGGGCTGCTGGTACCCGGGCTGCTGATACCCCGGCTGCTGGTACCCGGGCTGCTGATACCCCGGCTGCTGGTACCCGGGCTGCTGATATCCAGGCTGCTGGTACCCGGGCTGCTGATACCCGGGCTGCTGATACCCGGGCTGCTGGTAGTAGCCGGGCGGGGGCTGGTTCGCGTAGCTCGGCGGCGTGGACGCCTCCCGCTGTTGACAACCAGCAGCGAGGGCGACGGTGAGGACCAGGGCGGGCAGGACGCCAATCGTACGGAGCAAAAGAACCTCCTCGAATTTCCGGCAGAACGCCGCGTTCAATCTCACTGACGGGCTCGCGACGCAACGGGTGGCTCGCGGGGAGCTCCCCGGCGCGCCCCCCGAAGCCCGCTCAACCGAGCTCCAGGTCCGTCCGCCGGATGTCGCTTTGGACGTGGCACGCCCTCGCTTTCATCGCGCCCATCCGACGGATTGATGCTGTTTCTGCCATGATTTCCCGGGTTATTGCGGCCAGGCGCGGCTGGCCGGGGCCAAAAAGTGAGGTAGCCTACGGCATGACCGACCACGGCTCCCGAGCGAAGCTCGATCGTCCCGGAGAGTTTGCTCAGTGGTTCCTGGAACGAGAGATGCTGGCGAGCGCCGGCATGGGGATCGCGGCCGACAGGGCGCGGCTGCACCTCGGACGCGCGGTCACGTTCCTGGAGCAGGGGATGCTGCGCGAGTCGCTGGTGGAGGCGAACTCGGCCGCGTACCTCGATCAGGCGATCCGACCCGAGGCGCTGCTCATTGCGCGCATGTGCATCCTGCGGGAGTTCGTGGGCGAGCCCGGCGGCTGAGCGGCGCGGCGGCGCGAGGGGGCGAACGCCCGCGCCGGCTTGCCTGCGGGCTTGCGCCGCCGGCGCAGCCGCGCAAGACGCCTCGCACATAGCCCCCGCCCTCTGGCGGGTGTATGAGCGCCGCGAGCACAGCTGTCCCAACGAGGGGTCCGCGGCGTGCGGCAGGGCTGTGCGCGAGGAGGCCGCAGATGACGGTGACGGGTAGGTCGTTGGGTTCAGCAGTGCTCCTGGCTCTCTGGGCGGCAGCGCTGGGCTGCGGCGGCAGCAGCAAGGAGTCGGAGTTCGCGGACGACGCCCCGGACGCGGGGACGCCGCCGCCCCCGCAGCCGACAGCGTCCGTGCCGCCCCCGGACGCCGGCCTGCCCCCGGTCGCGGCGCCCACGGTGGCACCCTGCGATGGAGTCCAGTCGCTCGCGATGACCACCATGTTCCAGGGCCGCGCCGCCGGCGAGGCGCCGAAGATGCAGCCGGAAGGGGCGCCCGTCTGCAGCGTGGTGCCCGAGGGACAGACGGCCTCGGGGCAGACCTTCATGCTCCAGCCCGGCTATTGCTATACGTTCCTGGCGCAGGCGCTCCCCACCGTCACCGAGGTGGACATCCAGCTGGAGCTCGATCTGAACGCCGGAGGGCAGCCAGGGCTCGCTGCGTTCAACCTGAAACCGGTGCTCGCCGTCGACTCGGACACCGGCCCGACAGCCGCCATCGGAGCCAAGCAGAGCTGCTACCAATGGCCGTTCCCCATCGCGGCGACGGCCAAGCTGGTTGTCAAGGCGCGCACCGGCTCGGGACCGGTGGCGGCGCAGGCCTACAGCCGCAAGAAGTGAGCTGACCTCGCCGCGGGGGCGGCGGCGGCATCAATCCGCCCGGCCCCCCGGCGGCGGCGCGCGTTGCCGGCACGCGACGCGGGCCGCCCCGCTGCGCGCTGGACGCCCTTCCGCCGCCCCGGCGATGGTGCGCCGAGGCCATGGAGCAAGAACGGCCACGTCGCCGTGGCCGCCCTGCGCTCCGCTGGGAGATCCCGTAAGACTACAGGAGCGCGTCCTTGATGGCCTTGATCGGCCGAGCGCGGACCGACTTGCTCGCCGGCTTCGCGGCAAAGGTCATCGGCTGCTTGGTAAACGGGTTGATCCCCTGGCGCGCCTTCGTCGCAGGGCGCTTGACCACCCGGAACTTCGCGAAGCCGGGCAGCGTGAACACGCCCGACTTCTTGAGCTCGCGATGACCGATCGTGATGAGGGACTCGAGAACGTTCTTCACCTGCTTGCGGCTCAGCTCATCACCGGCAGCTTCGGTGATGGCCTGGATCAGGCCGCTCTTGCTCAACGTCTTCTTCGCGCCGCCCCCGGCCGTCTTCTTACTTGCCATGGCACTCTCCTCGGACATGAGCTCGCGCGCGACACCTCGCCGCGCACAGCCTCAGTGAACCTTACACACGACACAGGACAAAAAAAGACAAAAATGCGGGGAGAAATAGCGATTTCTGAGACGGGGCATCGCGCGGACCCCTGAAAGACCGCGCCGGAGCGGTGCGCCAGAGGGGGAACCAGCCGCCGGGAAGGGCGGCGGCGCGGCGCCATCGCGGGCCGGAGAGCGTCAAAAAACGCCTGGAGTGGCGCGGTTTTGCACGCTCCACGTCATGCGCGCGCCGCCTGGGGCGGCCGCGCAGGCGGCCGCCGCGACCTGGGCATACCCGCGGAGACGCGCGGGACAAGCCCTCAGCCGGCGCGCAGCTCGTCGAGGAGCGCCCGGGCTGCCTCGAGCGAGCCGTCCTCCGAGACGGACTTGTCGAGCATCAAGCGCGCTTTCCGGCGGTCACCGGCCGCGAGCGCCATCGCCCCGAGGTGGTAATAGGCGAGCGCCCGCGCGGCGGGCGTCGTGCCTCCCTCGCCGGGCTCGGGGGAAATCTTCATCAGGGTGACCGCGCGGTAAGCGCGCGCGGCGATGTCCTCTTCCCCCAGCCCGAGCGCGCTCTCGCCGAGCTCCATGGCGAGCTCGCCGTTCTGAGGATCGTTTTCGAGCGCCCTCGTGAGCGCCGTGAGCGACTCGTGCAGATTCCCCTCGGCGTCCTCGATGCGCGCGACGCGGTGGTAGACGGCGCCGAGGTGCCGCGAGCGGCGCCCCTTGGCAGCCACGATGAGCTCGGCGGTGACCGCGCGCGCCTCCCTCGAGTCGCCCGCGGCGATCAGCGCGTCGACGAGCAGCAGGGCGACCTCGTTATCTTCCGGGCGCAGGGAGCGCGCCTCCCGGAGCGCCGCGGCCGCCTGCGCGGCGTCGCCGACGTCGAGCAGCAGGCGGCCGGAGGCGACGAGGAGCGTGAAGCGGCCGGCCACGTCGGAGGCCGCGGCGGCGTCCTCGAGCGTGATGGCGGCGAGCTCGCGGTTCGCGCCGATCTCGGCGTAGAGCGCGCGCAGGCGGTCGCGGATCTCGGCGTTGCCCGGCGCGGCGCGGAGCGCGCGCTCGAGCCCGCCGCGGGCGTCGCCCAGGTGGCCCGCGCGCGCGCACGCGCCGGCCAGGAGGAGCGCCGTCGCGACGAGGGCGTCGCCCTCCTCGAGCGCGATGAGCCTGCGGTAGACGGCGCTCGCGGCGTCCCACCGCGCGGCGGACTCCTCGAGGCCGGCGAGCGCCTTGAGCGCAGCGCGGTCCTTGGAGTCGGCGTGGAGCAGATCGCCGAGGTGGGCGCGCGCGCGCTCGACGTCGCCCGAGCGCGCGAGGATCTCGGCGAGGCGCAGCCGGAGCGCGCGCGGCGAGGCGGCGCCCGCCCCCTCCGCCGCGGCCTCGCTGGGCGCGCCCGCGGCCTCGGCCTCGGCGGACCGCGCCGCCGCGCGCGCGAGCGCCCGCTCGAGCTCGGCGACGAGCTCGGCGGCGTACTCGGCGCCGCCGAGCGCGTAGGCGCGCTCGAGATCGGCGAGGGCGCGATCGCCCTGGCCGAGCGCGCCGTGGACCTCGGCCCGCGCGCGGTGGAGCCACGGGTCGTCCGGGCTCGCCTCGAGCGTCGCCGTGAGCGCGCGGGCCGCGCGGGCGTGGTCGGAGACCGCGCCGCACGCGTCGATGAGCGCGATCAAGACGTCGCGATCCCCGGGCGCGACGCGGAGGGCGCGCTCGAGGAGCTCGGCCGCCGCCGCGGCGTCGCCCGCGCGATCGCGGAGGATCTCGGCGGCGCGGCAGAGCGACTCGACGCGCGCCTCGTCGGCGTCGGCGACGTGCGCCGTGAGCACGTGGAGCTCGGCGAGGGCGTGCCAGGCCTCGCGGGCCGCGTAGCGCGACGCGAGCTCCTCGCGGAGCCGGTCGTTCGTGGGGCAGACGGCGTACCCGGCCTTGAGGGCGGCCTCCGCCGCGGCGTCGTCGCCGCGCGCGCCGTGCAGCTCGGAGAGCTCCAGGGCGAGCTGGGCCGCCTCGCCGCCCTGCTCGGTGCGCAGGAGCTTCTCGAGCGCGTCGGTGAGGTCGTCCGCGTTGTCGCGCTTCCGGCTGAGGCGCACGAGCGCGCGGAGCACGTCGCGGTTCGCGCCGTCCCAGTCCGCGGCCCCGAGGTAGACGTCACGCGCGCCGCGATCGTCGCCGCGCTGCTCGAGGAGGGCGCCGAGGCGCATCGAGAGCGACGCGATCGAGGCGACGTCCGCGCGATCCTTGGCGGCGTCGAGCTGCAGCGCGAAGAGCTCGCCGAGCTCGTCGGTGCGGCCGGCCTCCTCGAGCATCGTGGCGAGGAGGATGGCGGCCTCCACCTGGGTCGGATCCTCGTCGAGGATGTCGCGGAGCAGGGCCGCCGCCTTCTCCGGCGACCCCTGCGCGAGGAGGCGCGCGCGCTCGAGGCGCAGCGCGCAGCGCTCGGAGAGATCGTCGACGAGGGGCGCCGTCTCCTCGAGCAGCGCGGAGAGGCGCGCGGCGTCGCCGCTCCGCCGGTACACGCCGGCGAGGGGCGTCCAGATCTCGCGCTCGGCGGGCTCGCGGGCGCGGAGCTCCTCGTAGAGGCGCGCCGCGCGGACGAGGTCGGCGAGCGGGCCGGCGGCCAGCTCCGCGGCGTGCAGGAGCAGCGCGCGCTCCTCCTCGGGCGCCGAGGCGCGCGCGGCGCGCTCGGAGAGCCACGCGGCGGCCGCGAGATCGCCGGCCTCCTCGCGGAGCTCCGCCAGCGCGACGAGCGCCCACGCGGAGCCGGACGGATCCGACGAATCGGACGAAGACCGCGCGCCCGAGCCGACGATGCGCTGCAGGATCGACTCGGCCAGCTCGCGATCGCCGAGCGCGCGCGCGGTGCGGACGGCCTCCTCGAGGACCCCGGGGCCCTCGACCTCGGCGAGGAGCAGCAGCGCGTCCACGAGTGCGCGCGGCCGCCCGCTCTGCCGGGCGAGGCGCTCGAAGAGGCGGATCGCCCGCGGGTTCCTCGGATCGGTGCGGAGCGCGTCGCGCAGGATCGCCTCGGCCCGGTCCGGATCGGCGTGGAGCTCGAGCGCCTCTTCGAGGAGCGAGATCGCCTGATCGACGTCCGCCGCGTCCGCCGCGAGCAGCGCGGCCAGGCGGTACCGCGGCCCGGCGCGATCCGCGCCGCCCGCGGGGGCGGCCGGCGCGTCGGCGAGGCCGATGCGCTTGCGGAGGACGTCCGCCTGCGCGGCGCGGTCGCCGAGGCGCTCGTAGATGGCCTCCAGCGAGCGCCACAGCTGCTCGATGTCGGCGCCGGCGTCGCGGCCCGCGCGGTCGTGGAAGGGCGCGCCGGCCGCGATCTTCGCCTCCGCGCGGCGGTAGACGGCCGCGGCGCGCTCCTGATCGGCCGGCGAGAGCTCGAGGGCGCGGCCGAAGCGGAGCAGGAGCGCGACCTCGTACGGCTCGGAGGCCGCCCGGGCGACGAGCCGCTCGACGACGTCGACGTACCGCTGCGCCTGGCCCGAGCGGCGCGCGAGATCGAGGGCGGCGTCGTGCGCGGCGCCCGCGCCCGGCGTGAGATCGAGGACGCGCAAGCGGGCCGAGAGCGCGAGCTCCGGGCGATCGAGCGGGCCTTCGTAGAGCGACGCGAGCTCGCCGAGCGCCGCGGCGGCGTCCTCGGTGGGCTCGAGCGCAGGGCCGGCGAGCCGCGCCTCGAGGGCGCGCGCGAGCAGGTCGTGGCGCCCGCGGGAGCGCAGCGCGGCGAGGAGCTTCTCGTGCTCGGCGTCGCTCTCGCGCGCCGCCTCGAAGGCGGACTCGACGTACTCCGCCTCGCGGTCGGGCGCCCCCTGCCGGCGCGCGATCTCCCCGAGCGCGAGCAGGACCTCGGCCCGGCTGAACGAGGTGGCCGACGGGAGGCCCACGCTGGAGCGCGTCGGCGGCATCGTGCTGCGCCGCGCGCCGACGAGCCCCTCGCCCTCGTCGCGGGGCCGGCGCGCGACGAGCAGCAGCGCGCGGTAGGCGCGGTGCGCGCGCTCGAGCTGGCCGTCCTCGAGGGCGAGGCCGGCGAGGCCGTGGAGCGCGTCGGGGTGCGCGGGGTCGACGCGCAGCGCGAGGTCGAACTCCGCCATCGCGCGGGCGCGATCGCCCGTGGCGAGCGCGACCCGGGCGAGCTCGTAGTGGACGAGCGCGCGCTCCTTGGGGCGGCGGGCGCCGAAGTCGGCGATGATCCCGCGCAGGGCCGCGGTCGCGTCGTCGGTCCGGCCGGCGGCGGAGAGGGCGCGGCTCCGCGCGAGGCGCAGCGAGAGGTCGTCCGGCGCGAGCGCGATGGCCTCGTCGAACAGCGGGATCGCGGCGGCGGGCGAGCCGCCGCGCGTGAGGTAGAGGTCCGCGGCCTCGCGGAGGAGCGAGAGCCGGGCCGGCGCCTCGTCGGCGCGCGCGGCGTCGCCCGCGATGAGCGCGGCCAGGGCGCTCCACGCGCCCGACGCGCGGTAGAGGTATGCGAGCCGCTCGCGCAGCGGCGCGGGCTGCGCGGCGCGGGGCAGCGCTCGCTCGAGGGCGGCGCGGGCGCGATCGGGCTCGCCGGCGGCGAGGTACGCGTCCGCGAGGCGGAGCGCCGCCTGGTGCAGCTCCTCGGGCCCTGCGCCGGCGCAGAGCCGCTCGAGCGCCTCGGCGGCGGCCGCGTGCTCACCGCGGCGCGCGAGCAGCCGGGCGAGCGCGTCGAGCGCCTCGACGGACCCGATGTCCGCGGCGCGGCGGTAGCTCGCGATCGCGCGCTCGGGCTCGTTGAGCTCGTGCTCGGCGAGGGACGCCGCCTGGAGCCAGAGCTCGGCGGCCGCCCCGCCGGCGTCCGCCGACCCGCGCGCGGCCGCCTGCTCCTCGCGGAGCAGCATGAGCTCGCGGTGCAGCCCGCCCGCCTCGAGGAGCGAGGCGAGCCTGTCGACCGACGGGCCGTGCCCCGGGCTCTCGGCGAGGTTCAGGCGGAGCAGCGCGATCGCCTCGGACGCGCGCGTGGCGTCCGCGAGGAGCTCCGCGGCGTCGTAGCGGAGGGCGACGCGGCGCTCGAGATCACCAGAGACCTCGATCTGCAACTCGCGCAGGCGCACGAGCTCCTCGCGACGACCGGCCGCACGGAGCAGCGCGGCGAGGCTCTCGCCGATCGGCTCGTCCGTCGGATCGTCCGCGAACAGCCCGCCGTAGAGGGCGATCGCCTCGCCGGGCTCCGCCGCCTCGGCCGCGACGCGCAGCAGCCGGCGCCGCTCGCTCGGCGCGAACGGGAGCGCGGCGCCGCGCCGGCACAGCGCGACGATCTGCGGCCCGTCGCCCGCGCCCGCGAGCATGCCGACGAGCGCGTCGATCGCCCAGAGGGCGGCGCGCGAGGCCGGCCACGCGCCGGGCCCAGGGGGCTGCCCCGCCTCGTCGCCGAGGCGCTGCACGGCGATCTCGAGGAGCTCCGCCGCGATCTCGCGGGCCCGCACAGCGTCGCCCGCGTCGCGCGCCGCCTCCACGGCCTCGCGGTAGAGGGCGAGATCGTGCCCGGTCGCCGCGGCGAGCCGGAGCAGCGTCGGGACGAGCGATGGCCCGCGCCGCCGCCGCAGGAGCTCCGCGAGATCGAGCAGGATCGCGCGGTTCGCCGGGTCGTGGAGGAGCGCGCGCTCGAAGGCGCGCTCGGCGGCGTCCTCGTCGGCGCGCGCGTCGCGGTGCCAGCGGCCCACGCGGGCCGTGAGGTCGCGGAGCGTGGCGGCAGGGACGTCGCCGCGGCGCTCGAGCTCGGGCAGCGCGTCGGCGATCGTGTGCCAGCGGCCCGCGAGGTCCGTGAGCCGCAGGAGGCCCTCGGGCGGCTCGGCGCCGGGCGACAGGAGGAACGCGCGGAAGGCGAGATCGAAGGCGCCCTCCCGGTCGTCGCCTCGCTCCTCGAGGAGCGCCGCGGAGGCCTTCAGGATGGCGACCCGCTCGGCGTCCGTCCCGGCCGCGGCGAGCCGCGGTTCGAGCAGCGCGATCTGGCCGCGCCAGTCGTCCGCGTCGGCGCAGATCTCGAGCAACGCGCCGACGGCGGCGACCAGCGCGCCGCGGTGCTCGGCCGACGCCGGGTCGATGCGGCGGAGCAGCTCCTCGAGCCCCGCGCGCGGCGCGGGCGGGCGCGCGGCGCGCTCGCCCACGCCGTCGGCCGCACCGCCGCCGCCCTCGCCGCCCGCGCGGCGCGCGTCCCGCTCGGCCTCGTGCGCGCGGCGGTAGCCCTTCACCGCGAGCTCCCACGCGAGCGTGCGATCGCGGTGCGTGTCGCCGAGGCGCTGGAAGAGCTCCACGCTGCGCGCCGCGCCCGCCCCGCCGGGGAGCGCGCCGGCCGCGGACGCCTCGACCTCGAGCAGCGCGACGAGGTCGCCCCAGCGCTCCGCGCGCGTGTAGAGCGCGGCCAGCGCGTCCCCGCTCTCCGGGTCGGGCGCGAGCTCCTCGCGGATGCGGCGCCAGGTGGCGATGGCCTCGTCGGCGTCGCCGAGCTCGCGCTCGAAGAGCCGCGCGACGCGCCCGAGATCGCGCCGGCCGCCCGCGCCGCCGCGCACGGCCGCGCGGCGCTCCAGCACGGCCGCGAGCTCGCGGTACCTCCCGCCCTCCTCGAGGAGCGCCGCCAGGCCGTCGAGCGCCGCGAGATCCTGGCGGTCGTCGACGAGGCGCGCCGAGTACGCCGCGATCGCCCGCGCCTCGTCGCCGAGCCGCGAGGAGGCGAGCCGCGCGAGCTCCCCGAGGGCCTCGCGCCGCGCCGCCGGGTCCGTCTCGATCGCGGCGAGCGTGTCGAGCACGTCGCACCGCTCGGCGACGCGGTCGCCCTCCGCGAAGAGCCGATCGAGCGCGCGGGCGGCGTCCCGCGCGGCCTCCGCGTCGCCGCTCGCCTCGGCGAGCGAGAAGAGCCGGCGGAAGAGCGCGATCGCCCCGTCGGCGTCGCCGAGCCGGTCGCGGCGCAGGAGCGCGGCGTCGCGCACGAGCGAGAGCGCCTGCCGCGCGTCGCCGGCGCGCGGCTCGGCCGCGGCGAGGACCTCGGCGAGGCGGTCGTGCCGGCCGAGGCGCTCGGCGAGCTCGGCGAGCTCCGCGCGATCGCCGGCCTCCGACGGCCTGAGCTCGACGAGCTCGGCGAGCCGCGCGAACGCGCCCGGCTCGTCGCCGAGGGCGTCGCGGCGGAGCCGCACGATCTCGCGCAGCAGCGCCGGGCGATCGCCGACGTCGGCGCCCTCGAGCTGGATCTCGAGCACGCGCACGAGGTCCGTTGGCCTCTTCTCCTCGCGGTAGTGCTTCGCGAGCAGCGCGGCCGACCGCTGCCTCGCCGCGCGGGTATCGAGCGCGCCGGCCTCGCCGGCGGGCGCCTGCTCAGGCGGCAGCGCCCCGAGGATCCGCTCGAGCAGCGCGAAGGCGCCGACGGAGCGCGGCGCCGCGCGGACGGCGCGCGGCTCCGGGGGCGCGTCGAGGAGCTCCTCGACCACGGGGAGCGCCGACGCGGCGTCGCCGACCCCCTCGATCCAGAGGAGCGCGACGCGCTCGCGGAGCCGATCCGCGGCGTCGCCGGAGAGCCTCGGCAGCTCGGCCGACAGGAGATCGATGAGCGGGCGGTGCCTGCCGTGCCGCTCGTAGAGCCGCTCGAGCGCGGCGCGGGTGCGCGCGTCGTCCTGGAGCGGGAGGAGCTGCTCGAGGTAGCGCATCGTGCGCTCGCCGTCGCCGGCGAGGTCGCGCGCGACGGCCGCGGCGTCCTCCAGGAGGAAGACGCGCTCGTCGGCCGCCGAGGTGCGCTCGAGCATCGCGTCGTAGAGCGCGAACAGGTCCTCCCAGCGCTCGGCCGCGTTGTAGGCGAGCTTCAGCCGCTCGAAGCCCCAGAGCGAGCCAGGCACGAGCTCGACGAGCCGGCGGAGCAGCGCGAGGGCGGCCTCCGGCGCGTCGAACCACTCCTCGTGGTGCTCGACGGCCCGCCGGCCGATCTCCTCGACGATGTCGGGCGGGAGCGCGGCGCCCGCGTCGAGCGCCGCGGCGTGCGCGGCCGCGACGCGCTCGGGCTGCTTCGCCCTGCGGCCGAGCTCCTCGAGCCGATCCCAGAGGTCGAGCTCGCCCGGCAGCTCGGAGACCGCGCGCAGGGCGACGTCGAGGCCGCGCGGCGCGTCGTGGTCGTGGTGCTCGAGCAGGCGCTCGAACCAGCCGCGGCGGACGGCGGCGCGCTGCGCGGCCGCGAGGCTGCCCGCGTCGAGCGCGGCGCCCGGCGCGGCGTCCGCCGGCGAGCTCGCGAGGAGCGCCTCCAGCAGCGCCACGCGCGCCTCGGGGTCGTCGACCGCGTCGCACGCGCGCTCGAGGAGGAGCGCCGCACGCGCCTGCGTCTCGGGGCGCCCGAGCGCGCGCTGCACGATCTCGAGCACCGCGGGCTCGATCGTCCCGGCCTCGATCGCGGGCGCGACCGCGTCGAGCGCGTCCGCCGGCCGATCCAGCCGATCGAAGAGGAGCGTCGCGAGCTCGACGTCGAGCGCGACCCGCGCGCCGCCCTGGCTCCGGTCGCGGCGCACCGCGAGCACCTCCGCCGCGCCCTCGTGATCGCCCACCTCGGCGAGGAGGCGCCCCCGCGCCGCCAGCGCGTCGTCGTTCTCGGGATCCGCCTCGAGCAGCCGGGCGTAGAGCGCCGCGGCCGCCGCGCGGTTGCCGATCTCCTCTTCCCACGCGGCCCACGCGGAGAGCGCCCGCGGGCGCTCGCCCTCGCGCCCGCGCTCCACGAGGAGCGTGAAGAGCCAGCGCCGGTCCACGCGGCGCGCGAGCGTGTCGGGGCTCTGCGCGAGGAACGCGCGGAACGCCTCGAGCGCGGCGGCGTCGAGCGCGCCCGGCGCGGCGTCGCCGTCGTCCTGCGGCGAGAGCAGGCGCCGGTAGACGGACGCGGCGTCGTCCTGCCGCTCGGGATCGGCGGCGAGCACGCGCGCGAGCGCCGCCTCGATCGCCCGGACCCGCGCCGCCGCCTTGCCGGCGGGCGCGCTCCCCTCCCCCTCGGCCCTCATGCGATCACGGAGATCGAGCGCGGCGTCGACGAAGCGCGACGTCGCGCGCGCCCGGATCGCCGCGTCCTCGAGCGCGGCGAGCGCTGCGAGCGCCTCGTCGTCGGACGCCGCCGTCTCGATCAGGACCTCGCAGACGGCCGCGAGCCGTGCCCAGGCTCCCTGACCGCGGTAGAGCGCCGCGAGGCGAGCGGCGGCGTCGCGGTGCTTCGGCGCGACGGAGAGCACGCGCTCGTAGAGCTTCTGCGCCCGCTCCGGATCCGCGAGCGGCCCCTCCGCGAGCCCGGCGGCGCGCTGCCAGGCCGTCACCGAGGCGTCGAGGTCGCCCGGAGCGGCCTGCGCCGCCCGGGTATCGGGCGCGTCGGGCGCGTCGGGCGCGCGGATGCCGAACGCCGCGAGCTCGCCGAGGCGCTCCAGCCAGAGCGCCTCGTCCTGCGGATCGCCCGCGGCGGCGACGCGCCGCTCGAGCACCTCGCGGAGCAGCGCCGCGTCGCCGGCGGACAGCGCGAGCGCCTCCATCGCGGAGAGCGCGGCGCCCTCGATCGCCGCGCCGCTCGCGAGGATCGCGCGGTAGTGCGCGACAGCGCTCGGGACCTCCCCGCCCCTCGCCGCAGCGTCCGCCATGCGCAGCTCGTGCGCGACGCGCGCGTCGGGCGCCACGCCCGGGAGCCGCTCGGCCAGCGCGCCGTAGAGCGCGCCCCACGCGCCGCCCGCCGCGTACGTCTCGAGCAGCGCCTCGTACGCCGCGTCGTCGCCCGGGTCGTCCTTGATGGCCGCGCGGT